>DATHIZ010000362.1:0-16301 GCA_035316385.1 Bryobacteraceae bacterium
GGATGAGTTAGAGAGGATGATGGTTGAGCCAACGTAAGAGCCCCCTGTCAGCTGATAGGTGAATAAGGACTCCTGCACGCTGCCGGCGGAGGAAGTTACATTTGCGATCGATGTCAAACCTACGATTGACGGTCCGCTCAGTGGAGAAAGCAGCACGCTGAGTGGCGAAATAGCGGTAGCCCCGGCCGTTCCTGGCAACACCTGGAAGTTGAACAAGGTGTCGGTTCCGACGATGCATCCGGCGCTCCCAAGGCTGACGTAGCTGGAGAGTGTTCCGGCTGCGCAGGCCGGCGCAGCGGAGCAAATCTGCACCATGCCCGCGATAGCCGCAGCTAAAATCACGAATCTCTTCATGGAGTTTCTCCTGAAATTTACATTTGGCCTCGCGGCAAAGAACCTTTTCGTTGCGGATCTAGAATACTAGCTTTTCTAGTTGAAAGGTAGTACTACTAGGTTCATGCGGGGGGTATCCGCAGCGGCGTTTTGACCGAGAGGCGTTATTGCGGCAATGCCCAGGCGTAAAGTACGCCGTCGACGGGTGTGAGTAAATACTGGCGGCCTTGGAGTTGATACGTCACCGGAGCACCCGTAAGTGGTCCGCCGGCATAGACATGCCAGAGCGACTTCCCGCTGGCGGCATCAAGTGCGATCAGGTCGCCCGAATTGTCGGCGCTGAATAACAATCCGCCGCTGGTGGTAAGAATGCCGGCTCCGCCACCTGTCGATCCGCCGCCGGCGACCGGAGGCCGGTCTCGCTGCCAGCGGATTTGGCCCGTTTCATAGTCGATCGCCACCAGCATGGATTGCGACCAGAGGGGACTGTTCGCTCCGCCCTGGTGGTCGGGCGCTTTCTCTTCCTCGGCATCGTTGAGCGTGAGGTAGGTCGCTGTAAAAGAGCGGTGGGCGTTGACGTAAAAGAGCTTTGTTTCCGGATTAAAACTGGGCGCCCACCAATTGGTGCCGGTGCCTTCGAAGAGCGCTCCCGAGATCTGCGGCTCCTTTGCGGGTTTCGGAACCGGCTCCCCGCGCTTGTTGGCGCCGGCGGACCAGTTTTCCGGGCCGAACTTTGCGGTCACCAGGTTCTCGCCCGTGACGCGGTCGAGTACAAAGAAGTAGCCATTGCGGCTCGCCTGGGCGAGAAGCTTTCGGGCTCGACCGTGGAAGGATGCATCAAATAGGATAGGCGTCTCGTTTGCGTCGCGATCCTGAGTGTCGTGAGGCGAAGCCTGAAAGTACCAAACGAGTTTGCCGGTATCCACTTGAATCGCGACGATGGAGCAGGTGTACAGATTTGCGCCTGCGCGCACCTTGCCGGCCAGCACGGGATGAGGATTTCCGGTTCCCCAATAGAGCAGGTTCAAATCGGGATCATAGGTGCCGGTCATCCAGGTTGCGCCGCCGCCATGAGCCATGGCTTCCTTATTCGGCCAGCTATCCGATCCGGGTTCGCCAGGCTCCGGGGTGGCGTTCCAATGCCAGAGAACCTTGCCGTCTTCCATGCTTCTGGCTTCGAGGAAACCACGCATGTCGGTCTGGTCGTTGGAAATTCCGACAATGATGCGGTCCTTGACGACTAACGGCGCCATGCTGACGTAATAACCGAACTTCACATCGGCGATTTCCATTTCCCAAAGCCTCTTTCCGGTTTGCGCTTCGAGGCAGATCAGATGCGCATCGGGCGTGCCGAAGAAGAGCCGGTCTTTGTACATGGAGACGCCGCGCTGTGCGATGAAATTGCCGTCAGACTGGCGCTGAAAGTGCCAGACCTGGCGTCCCGTGCGCGCATCGACCGCCCATACATGGTTCGGCGCCGTGAAATAGAGGATGCCGTTCACCTCCAGCGGCGTTGATTTCAGCGCCTGCTGATGCGTCTGGAAAGCCCACGCCAGGGAGAGCGTTCCCACGTTGCCGCGATTGATTTGAGAAAGAGTGCTGTAACGCCGTCCGCTGTAGTCGCCGTAATGCGACGGCCAATCGCCGTTTGGCTGCAAGAGGGCGGCGGGACTGAGTCCTTGCGCGTACAAACAGATGACGCTCAAAAGCAGTAAAGGAACGCTCTTCACTTCAGCGTCTCCAGGTAAGCGAACACGTTATGCATGTCGGCGTCGGTGTATTTTGGAAGTAATTCCAAATGTCCGGCTAGCGGATCAGTCAGCTTCAAATGGACGGCGTTGAGCGGAAAGGAGCGATACCACCCCTCAGCGTCTCGAATGGCCACGTCATAGTTTGTGAGCAGCAGGACGGTTCCGGTGTATTGCTTCCCGGAGGTATCTGCGACGGTCGCGTTCAGAGGGCGGTCAGGCGGATACAGAAAGCGAGCCTGCAGGTCTATGGGCGGGTATTTGCGGGCGATTCCCGCTAAGTCACCAGAGGCCGAGTGACAAGTAGCGCACTTGCCCGCGCCGTTGAAAAATGCCTTCCCGGCTTCGGCTTTTCCGACCAGCAGTTTGTCTAGGGAATACTGCTCGCTGGGACGGCCCGCCGATTTGAGGTCTGACGCTTTCAAGCGGGAATGAAGAAATGTGGAGAGCTCCGCAATTTGAATGTCATTGAACTGGAAGGCGGGCATTCCTTTTTCGGGACGCCCCTGCCGCACAAGCGGGCCGAGCAGGCTGCCATTCTCGTCGTGCCGGACCAGCGCGCTTTGCACAAGATTCGGACCGTTTGTGCTGCCGGTCGCATTCGGCCCGTGGCAGAACGCGCAGGTTTTCTGAAACTGGTCGTGGCCTTTCTGCACGATGTCCGCAGGGTAGTCTGGCCATGGCGTAGAGCGGCGCTGTGGCTCCTGGGCGCGCAGCAAAGTAAGGCTAGTCAGCGCCAGCAAGAGACCACCGGGTCTTGGCATAACAACTAATCTAACCTTACGGAGTACTGTGGCCTTACGAAGTACCCTGGCTGCGGCAGGTCCTAGCTGGCAAGTCCCAGTTGCCGGATCGCGGAGCCTGCGCCTTTCAGATTCGTCAAGGACATTTCGGAGTATTTCCGCGACAGAATGACTCCGTCCGATCCGCCGTTGAAGGCGGCCAGTACAACATCCCTGGTCCCGCCGGGAGTTGATTTGCTCTCGTCTTTAGCGGTGGGGATGTCGATGTCCAGTCCGGGCCACAGTTGCGTTTTAGCGCCGGTCAATCCGGCCCGGGCGCGTTTGACTTCGCGCAGGACGTAATCCGCCGAAAAGCCGTTCTTGCGGATCTCCGCTATGCTCTTTTCGCCGTAGTTCAAGACGCGATAGTGGAAGTCCAGTAATTCCTGCTGCGGCACGTCACCGTAGATGGTTTTGCCGACGTGGTTAATGTATTCGACCATGCGGGGGCCGCCGCAATTGTGGTAGATGACTATCTTCAAGAAGTCGGAATATTTGGACAGCTCCGCCAGATCCTGCTCCGCCCGGTAGATCGGATTAAAGGAATTGTTATGCCAGATGTGCCAGCCGATTCCGAGCGAGGGCTTCACCTCCTTCACCTTTCCATGGAGGGCCGCATAGGTCTCGCGCAGGCTGTCGGTCCAGAGCATCTCCCATGCCAGGAGTTCGGGGTAGCGCAGCATAAGACGCCAGAGCTCTACGTAGTAGCCGTCGACGGGGCGCACTCCTTTGCGGGACTGGGCTACAAATTTTTCCAAAGCCAGATAGCCGGCCTGCGCCCGCTCCACACTAATGCCGCGCTGTTTGGCCTTGTTTTGGCAAAAATTGCAGAAGCAAGTCACCAGCCCGGCATCCCGCCTCCCGCCCCCGTGACTGGCGCCCAAGGCATTCGAAAAAGGTCCCTGGCGTTCAGAACCCCACATAATGCCGTCAATTTCGTAGGACCGGGCGTAGTCTTCGACGGTGCCGAGCAGCCAATTGCGGTAGTTGGGATTATTCAGGCAGAGGGTCTTGGCATTCCGGCCATGCAGATCTTTTTCCTGGACCTGGTCAATGTGGGGGACGTCGCCGCTGAAAACGTCTTCAAACCAGCAGATCGTCTTCAGGCCGCGTTTGCGGGCGGCGGGCAGAACCGACTCCAGCACGTCATAGTTGCCAAAATCCGAAGCGCGGAAATCTTTGATGACGGTGTTTTTGTAGTACTGCGGGTGAATTTTCGTGTAGCTGCCGCCGTGAAACGTGGCGGTATCGTATTCGTGCTTGCCGTGATCGGGTAGAGGCTGCCCGGGAACCTGCCTTCCGGCGATTCCGCGGCCATAGGTGAAGGTGGCGACAAAGAGCGTGTTGACGTACGCGTTCTTCTGAAGCACATCCAGAACCGGTTCCACTCCTTCATCCACGAACGACACGGCTCCAATCTGCATGCCGATCATTTTCTTGGCGGTGGCGGCGTGGACAGTGGTGGCTGCAGTTCCAACCGCTCCCGCGACGGCGCCCTGGATAAAGTCTCTTCGGTTTATTTCCATGTTTTTGATGATTGATTATCCGATCCGGACGAAGCATGGAGCAACGTTCGAACCGTTCGAACCGTTCACCAAGGTGATAAACTCCTATAAAATCGAACCAGTTGCCGCATTCTGGCGCACCTACTGGGTTCGAGTTGTGCCACTACGTCGATGCAACAGACCAACTCCGCGCCTGTGAAGGCAACGCCATCCTGCGACCATGTCAGAGCGGAACTGGAACTTATACTGAACAGTGCGGCTTTTCGAAGATCGGAGCGGCCTTCGCGATTTTTGCGCTTCGCCTGTGAGATGGTCCTGGATGGGGAGGGCGCCAAGCTCAACGAATACCTGATTGCCCACGCAGTCTTCGACCGTGGGGCGGATTACTCTCCAGGTGACGATTCGGTCGTCCGGCGCCAGGCGTATTCTTTGCGCCACAAGCTGCAGGAGTACTACCTCAACGAAGGCCGCGCGGATGCCGTTCGAATTGAGCTGCCGGTTGGACGCTATGTTCCAACCTTCACGTTTGCACCGGAGGTTCCGCAGCAGAGTGGGGTGATTACCGAGGTATTGACTCCAGCAGCGCCAGGGTTCGCGGAAGAGCCTGCGACGGCAGGATTTCCGGTTCGAACCCTGCGAGTTCAAACCTGGTTATTTGTTACCGCGCTGGTGGCTGTTTCGGCTCTGGCCGGCTGGATCGGCGGCCACAAAGCCGCGCGGGCGAGCGACCTCGATTCGGGATTTGTCGACATCTGGGGACCATGGCTATCTGCTTCGCACGAAACGGTGATTTGTTTCAGCACTCCGATGACGGCGTCCATTCAGCAGGTTTTAAAGCCCTTTGCGCCGGATAGCATTCCCAATCGAATTGCAATTGTTCCCAACGCTGAAGAGGCGCAGCAATTCAGCCGTCAATTGAATCTTTTGCCGGGCGGATTTTTCTATCTCTACCCCGGTTTGGGCCACGCCAAGATGGGCGAAGCGCTGGGAAGCATTAAGCTCGCAGTCAACCTGACGAAGGCGGGCGTTCCGATTCGCGCGGTAGAAAGCCAGTCCCTGAATTGGGACGACTTTCGGAGTGAAAACATCATTCTTTTAGGTCACGACGAAGCGAATCGCTGGGTGGATCCTGTGCTGAACAAGCTTCCCTTGCGCCTGGCGTCTACCGCGGGCGATAAGCCCAGGCGAATTCTAAATCTGACGCCGCGGCAAGGGGAGCGAGCCGAATATTACCCGGATTACCCAAGCGGCAAGAATCAGGCGCCCGAAGATTATGCGCTGGTTTCCATGCTCAACGGCATCGATGGCCGCCACAGGCTGGCGCTAGTGAATGGCGTGAATTCAGAAGGCACGCGCATGGGTTTGGAATATTTGACGGATCCGGCGAGTCTTCGGACCCTGGTGGCCGCATTGCGAAGAATTGATCCCGGCCACTCCGGCAACTGGCAGTTTCAGGCGGTTCTCCATACGGAATTGCGGGATCGCGTGCCGATGCGGCCGGAGCTCCTGCTGGTCAGGAAGATTCCGTAAGGCGGCCTTTGCGCAGGGCCCGTTTTTTCATCGCCAAGAAGAAAATTGGAACCAGAATCAGCACGTGAATCGTTGACGTGATCATGCCGCCTGCAATCGGAGCGGCGATCGGCTTCATGACATCGGAACCGATGCCCGAAGCCCAGAGGATGGGAGCGAGACTGGCCAGCACGGCCGTGACGGTCATGAGCTTTGGACGCAGGCGCTGAACCGCGCCCTCCACGACGGCAGCTTCGATGTCGGCATCCGTGAGTGGATGACCGGTCCGCAACCGGCAATCCAATGCCTCGTGCAGATAAACGACCATCACCACGCCGGTTTGAACGGCAATTCCAAATAAGGCGATGTATCCAACCCACACCGCCACGCTGAAGTTATAGCCTAGAAACCATTGCAGCAGCAGCCCGCCTGTCAGCGCGTAAACTGTGGGGAAGATGAGCACCAGCGCTTCCGCGACCGAATGAAATACCAGGTAGAGCAAGACGAAGATCAGGAAGAACACAACCGGCAGGATGAGCTTTAATCGCTGCTTTGCCCGTAGCTCAAATTCGTATTCGCCTGACCATTGAAAGGAATAGTTGGCCGGTAATTGCAGCCCCTGCTGGAAGCGCTTGGTGGCCTGCTCGACGAATCCGCCGTAGTTTGTGTCTTTGAGGTTTATGTAGATGTATCCCGTTAGCGCGCCGTCTTCATCGCGGATCATCGCAGGCCCCTTAGAAAAAGAAATGCGCGCCAGTTGTCCGAGCGGGATTTGCGCGCCTGCAGGCGTCGCTACGAGCACGCCGCGCATCTGCTCCAGACTATTGCGGAAGTCACGCTGATAGCGCACGTTAATTGGATACCGCTCGCGCCCCTCAATGTTTTCGGCAATATTCTGACCGCCAATTCCCGAGGCGACGGCTGTCTGGATGTCAGCTATCGTGAGGCCGTAGCGTGCTGCTTCCGCGCGGTTAGGTTCCACATTCACGTAGAAGCCTTGCGAAACGCGCTCGGAAAAGATGGAACGCACTTGCGGCATGGTGGAGAGCAGGTTTTGTATCTTCGCGGCCAACTGCTCGATGCCGTCCACATTCGGGCCTTGCACTTTTAATCCGAGCGGCGTTTTGATTCCGGTTAGCGCCATATCCAGGCGATTTTCCACCGGCATCGTCCAGGTATTAGAAAGGCCTGGAAACTGGAGTTTCCGATCCATCTCTTGAATCAGCTTGTCGTAGGTCATTCCGGGCGGCCATTGCTGCTTCGGCTTGAGCATAATGGTCGTATCGTACATATCGAGCGGGGCATTGTCGGTAGCGCTGTCGGATCGCCCTACCGTACCGAAGACGCTGAGCACTTCCGGAAAACTTCGCAGCACGCGGTCCTGCTGCTGCAGGAGTGTTTTGGCTTGCTCGATAGAAATACCGGGCAGGGCGGTCGGCATATAGAGCGACGAGCCTTCAAAGAGCGCCGGCATGAATTGACTCCCCAGGCGCATGGCTAACGGGAGCGTCACCACCAGGAATAATATATTCAGCGCAACAACGAGCTTGCGGTGGTGCAGGCAAAAGCGAAGCACCGGAAGATAGAGGGCTTGCGTCAGTCTTGAGACGGGATTCGACTGCTCCGGGCGCAGGCGGCCGCGAATAAGCAGGAGCATGAGCACCGGCACGAGCGTAATCGCCAGAATGGAGGAAGAACCTACCGCAAGAGTCTTTGTCCAAGCCAAGGGCCGGAACATTCGTCCTTCCTGCGCTTCGAGCAGAAACACCGGCAAGAACGACACAATAATGATGAGCAGGGAAAAGAACAGAGCGGGTCCGACCTGTTTGGCGGCATCGGTCAGCAGGCGCCGGCGTTCTTTTTCCTGGACAGGAGCGGGGTCACGCTCCTGGCGCTCCGAGAGATGACGGTAGCCATTTTCGAGCATGACAATTGCCGCGTCCACCAATACGCCTATCGCAAGAGCGAGTCCGCCCAGAGACATGATGTTGGAGCTGACACCGAAGTAATACATCGGGATGAACGAAATCAAAACCGCGATTGGGACCGCCAAGATGGCTATCAGGGCAGAGCGAAAGTGAAAGAGAAAAACGATCACGACAAGGCTGACGATGATCGCTTCTTCCAGCAGATTCCGGTTTAATGTGTCAATCGAGTCATTGATCAAGCCTGACCGGTCATAACCCGGCATGATCTGGACGCCCGGAGGAAGGGAAGGGCCCAACTCGCGCAGCTTACGCTTGACGCCTTCAATGACCCGGAGAGCGTTTTCACCCTGGCGCATGACGACGATCCCACCGACCGTTTCGCCCTCACCGTTCCACTCGGCGACCCCTTGTCGAATATCTGGACCGAAACTGACGGTGCCGAGATCGCGCAGGAGTACCGGTGTTCCATTCTTGCTGCTCATCGCTACGGTTGCCAGGTCATTCAGTGAGCGAAGATAGCCGAGACCGCGGATCATATATTGCGCGCCGCTGAGAGAAAGGACGCGGCCGCCTACCTCGTTGGTGCTTGCCTGCACACGATCAATGACCGTGGAGAGAGAAATACCGTAGGCGAGTAACTTGTTGGGATCGAGTTGAACCTGATACTGGCGCACGAATCCGCCGATGGTGGCGATCTCGGCGACGCCCGGCACGGTTTCCAGCGCGTAGCGCAAATGCCAATCCTGCAGGCTGCGCAGGTCCGCGAGAGTTTGGCGATGGCTCGTATCCACAATGGCGTATTCGTATACCCAGCCCGCGCCCGTGGCATCCGGACCGATGACCGGATGTACTTTTTCGGGGAGCCGGCCGCTGATTTGCTGCAGGTATTCGATGACGCGTGAGCGCGCCCAGTACAGGTCTGTCCCATCTTCGAAAATGACGAACACGTAGCTGTCCTCGAACATGGTCTGGGCGCGGACGGCTTTCACGTGCGGTGCGGACAACAGGCTCGTGACAATCGGATAGGTGACTTGGTCTTCAATCACGTTGGGCGGCTGGCCGGTCCAGGATGTATGCACGATGACCTGGACATCCGAGATATCGGGCAGCGCGTCGATGGGGGCATGCTGCAACGACCAAATGCCCGATAAGGTTAGGAACAGAACCGCCGCAAATACCAGGAAGCGGTTGCGCGAGCAGATCTCTATGACGCTGGAGAGCACTTACATGCCTCCTTCGGCGTTTACACGCAGTTGTTTGTTCGCGAGAGGTTGTCCATTCCTTTGCGCTGTGATGGTGACCTGCCAAGAACCGCCGGAACCCAGAGTGCCGGTCCCTTCGTACACGCCATTTCCTTTGCCGGTTAGCTTCGCGGTTGTATTCATGGCGGCCATGCCCATCGCCGGCATCGCCGCCATATAGAACGTTACGGTGACATCGGCTCCGTCGATACTTGCGTTGTTCGCGGCGGACAGCTTGACACGAAGAGTGTTGCTGCCCTTATGCGGCGGGTCAGGGCTGGTGGTGAAGCCGATAGTGGGTGCCGTTGCGGTTGTTTTGCCCGCGCCGGGCGGCGGGGGTGTATAAGAGCCCGCGGTGGCTGCCGCCTGTAACTGGCTTTCGGAATCGATCAAGAAATTCGCAGAAGTGACAATCGACTGGCCGGCCTGTAATCCCGCGAGCACGATAAAGTCATCTCCGAGGCGTGGGCCGAGTGTTACTTCTTTCGGTTCAAAAGTTCCGTTGCCTCGATCCAGGAACACCAGTTGACGAGTTCCCGATTGCAGAACTGCAGATGCGGCGACGACCAGTTGTTTCCCCAAGTTCGTCTTCAGATCGACGTTGACGTACATGCCCGGTTTGAGCACGATTCCAGGGTTGGCCACTTCCAGCCGCGCGCGCACGGTGCGCGTGGCCATGTCCACTTGCGGCAGAATACTTTCGATCCGGCCGGAAAACTGGCGGCCCGGATAGGCATCCACATTTATGCGCGCCATATCTCCAGGCTTCAGGCGGCCGACGTCGTCTTGAAAGATTTGCGCGTTGACCCAAACGCGCGAAAGATCGGCAACGGTGTATAGACGCGTGGATGGTTCCACATACAAATTGGGAAGCGCATTGCGTTCGGTGATGTAACCCGAAACCGGAGAGGCGATGAGCAGATCGGAGATGAGCGTGCGAGTCTGTTTGAGTTTTGCGAGGTCTTCGGGCGCGACGTCCCATTGGCGGAGGCGTTCTTCCGCGCCGGCGGCTAGCGCTTCCGCTCCCGATGCGACGCCTTCTACGCTGCTGGCAGCAGTGCGGTCCTGATAGTTCCGCGCATCCAGATAGTCTTGTTGCGTTTGGACCAGATCCGGACTGTAGATCGTAAATAGTGGATCGCCTTTGCGCACGTATTGATATGTGGCGTTGGCGAACACTTTCCGGATGTATCCGTGATAGCGGAGCTGGACATAGGAGAGGAGACGCTCATTGATATCGACGGTTCCGGTGGCGCGAATGTCATCACCGATCTGCTTTCTCTCGACCAGGCTGGTTTTGACTCCGATGCTTTGCATGCCCTCCGGCGTGAGTTGTACGGGCTGCGAGACTGGCGGACCAGCCGCTACCGGTTGCAAGCCTTTATTCTCCGGAACCTCTTGCTTGACCGGTTGCGAGCGGTAGAACAGGAAGCCCGCCGCGAGGACGATCACGGAGAGCCACACGAGCGAGGTACGTACGATGTATTTGTTCATTGCAGTGTTACCCCCGTGAGAGTTTCAATACGGGCTATTGCGATTTCGTGATCGAGGAGAGCTTGCGCGCCATCGCGCTCCAGAGTTAGTAAGTCATTCAGGGCGAGTAAGACTGAGTTGAGCTGCTGAGCATTCGATTGATAGGCTGTCATGGCAGCGCGGAAGACGGCTTCGGCTTGCGGGACTAAACCTTCCCGGTACTCCGTCATGAGTTCGGCGGAACTTGCGGCGGCGACATACTGTTTCTGCACATCCGATAGTTGCTGCTGGAGTTGAGCGTCCAACTCCTTCTTGGCGCGATTCCGCAAGTCGACTGCCTCGGCGACCGCTGCCTCGACTCGACGGCGCCGCGGTAATGTTACGCCGAACGTAAGCATGTAGTAGTTGCGATACTGGCTGCCGGTCTGTTCATACAGGTAGCCGATATTGAAATCGGGTTTGCCGGCGCGCTGTGCCGATTGCAGTTCAGCGTCTTGTTTCCTCAGTGCGACCGTTTCGGTTCGTACTTCGGGATTGCGGTCCCGCGCGAAGCGCAATAAATCTGGAATGCCGTAGGAGAGCCTTGTGGGGGTCAAGCTTCCGGCCACCACGTCGGGCGAATCCTGCGAGCGATGTAACAGGAGCTTGAGGCCGGCTTGCATCTGAGCCATCTCTCCGTGATGCATCGTGATTTCCCGCAAGAGCTTCGTGTGTTCCAGTTGAGCCTTCAGGACGTCGGCTTGACTTCCCTGGCCGACGCGGTAGCGAGATAGTTCGCTGTCCCCGAGCTGCTTTAGCGCGGCGCCGCTGCGTTCCAGGAACGTGAGCGTCTGCTGTAGATAAGCCAAATGGAAGTACGCGGTTTTGACTTGCTCAGCGATTGTGGCGCGCAACGCATCGGCGCGCGCGAGCTCGGTGTCGGCTTGCCGGTCCGCCACCTGCCCTTTGAGTCGCAATTTGCCTGGATACGGCAGTTCCTGTGAAGCGCCGAACCCGATATAGGCGAAATCACTATTCGTAATTCCGGCAAATGGCCGCGGGCTTCCGACGCTGAATTGCTGAACGGTAAATTGCGGGTCCGGCAGGGTTGTGACTTGCCGGCCCGTGTGGGTGGCCGCCTTCCAAGTCAGCTCCGCGGCTTGAAGCTGCGCATTGTTCTGTTCCGCTTCGGTAATCAGTTCACTCAACGGTGTTTGCGCGTAGGCTAAGCAACCAGCCGCTAAAGTGAGCACGGTTATAGAGAACGTAGCAACGTTCATCGAAAGTCTCCCATCTCAAAAAGTTCCGGCTATAGTGAGCCGCACGGACACACGAATGCGTCCGCGCGGAAAACAGGCGAGATAGGAGAAGGACTAAATTCTCAGAACGGAGATAGCGGCAGGAGGCGAAACTGGCAAGGATTGCTTGGGATGCGCTATTCGCTCGAAGGCCGGAGACGGAGCGATCCAAAGAACGGGAGAAGGCAGGAGGGCCGGGATAGCGGTGGCGTGTTGAAAAGACGCTGCATCCAAGTGATTTGCCGGAGCGTCTTTGCGGCAACAACTATGCGAAGCGGGCATTCCGGCGCTTTCACATTTGCCTTTCATTTGCCGGCAGCAGGCATGCTCCTCGACGGTCATCCGGGCATTCGGGACGGCGCACGCCATGGCGGGCGCGAGCAGTGACAGAAAGACTGCCCATACCACTCCGAGTTGACCCAAACGATTCATGCGCTAGAAATTTCGGGTTACTACTTCCAACAAGCTATTTGCCGCGGCGAGGCCGCGACGCAGGTTTCTACTGGTGAGTATACGAAATGCTTCCCAAAGACCTGGCGGCTCCGCCTGCTGCGCCTTGGCGGCGCTTTCCAGGGCCTCGGGAATCGCCTGGGCGAATTTTCGTAGCAGTTCCGGATCGATTGAACCCAAAATTTTGCTTAGGATCAGAAGATTACGAAGACCACGAATCGCATCCGGCTCTTTTGCCGCTCCGACGGCGATGGCGAGAATTTTGTCGCTTCCGCCAAGTACGCCCCGCAGCACTTCAAGGACGCCCTGGTCATGGAGACCTTGCAACAGGTCAAAACCGGCGAGCACCGCTTCGGCGTGATCTGCCGGCGCCTGCTCCAGCCGGGCGCGCAGTTCTTCGCGGGGATCGCGCTTGGGCAATTCCAGAGGTATGGGTCGTGCCATCGTATTTTCTCCTCGAGTTCCTAGTTAGTGCGAAGCTGGACCAGATCGCTACCGGGAAGGCTGTAATCCGCACGCTTCCACTTCCGCTCAACTTCTACTCCGTGCTGAGGCGTGGGATGGCCGAAGCGGGAGTTTTGGCGGGGCAGGGGGCTTTCACCGTTCTCGAGCACCTTGAGATGAACGGAAGCCTCTTTGTAGGCGGGCGTGTGCGTGATTAGATCGGTATGGCTGCTGGTGAGCCGGTTCACGGGACTCTCCGTCGAGTTCATCGGCAGGTAGAGTTGATTGCCCGTCACGCGGCCCGTTACCAGCGCCCGTACGCGAACCTGTCCGTAGCGGGACGTCAACTGCACCCAGGTTCCGCTCTGAATTCCGCGCTCCTGGGCCAACTCTGGCGACACTTCAAGGAACGTATCCGGTGTCTGCTCGCGAATCCCAGCCACGCGGTAGGTCATGTTGCCTTCGTGGAAATGTTCCAGCAGGCGTCCGTTGTTCAAATGCAGATCGAATTCGGCGTTGGGCTGATCGGTTAGTTCCGTCAATTTGAGCGGGAACAGCCTGGCCTTGCCATCAGGGAAGGCAAAGTGCTTCGTATACAGCAGGGGCTGGTCGGATCCGTCGGGCGCGACCGGCCATTGCAGAGACTTAAATCCTTCAAGCCTTTCGTACGTGACGCCGGCAAACATGGGCGTCAACGACGCGATTTCCCGATAGATCTCTGACGGATGCGAGTAGTGCCAGCCCGCACCGAGGAGATTGGCGATGTCCTGGATGATACGCCAGTCAGGCCGGCTGTCTCCCAGGGGTTCCAATACCTGGTAAAGGCGTTGGACGCGCCGTTCCGTGCTAGTGAAGGTGCCATCTTTTTCGAGACTCGGGCTGGCGGGCAGAATCACGTCAGCAAACTGGCACGTGTGGCTGAAGAAGATATCCTGCACCACGAAAAACTCCAGCTTGGAGAGGCCATCGCTGACGAAGTTCGCGTTTGAATCCACGAGGCTCATCTCTTCGCCAAACAGGTACATGGACTTGAGCTTGCCTTGGTGGATGGCATCGATCATCTCGTGATTGTCGAGACCCTTTGCTGAAGGCAGGGGAACCTTCCAACTCGCTTCAAAACGCGCCCGCACTTCGGGATCGTTGACGGACTGATAGCCAGTGAGGAAATTAGGCATTGCCCCGTGGTCGCTGGCGCCCTGGACGTTATTGTGCCCGCGCAACGGATAGGAGCCCGTACCGGTCCGCATGTAATTGCCGCTAACGAGCAACATATTGGATATGGCGGTGGAGGTGTCCGACCCCATGGTGTGCTGCGTGACGCCCATGGCCCAGAGGACGCAGACGCCGCTCGCCTCAGCGATCATGTGGGCGACCTGTTTCAGGGTGTCTTCGGAGAGTCCGCACGCCTTGGAGGCGAATTCCATGGTGAACGGATCGAGACTCTTCTTGTATTCTTCCAGTCCGTTCACCCATTGATTCAGAAACTCCGTTTTAGCTAAACCGTTCTCCAGGAGGTAACGGGTCACGGCGGAAAGCCAGATCATGTCGGTTCCCGGGTTGGGATGGAGGAACAGGTCGGCACGCCGGGCCATTTCGTTTTCGCGCAGATCGGAAACGATGAGTTTCTGGCCGTGGTGTTTGTGAGCACGCTTCACGCGCGTGGCCAGGACGGGGTGGCTTTCGGCCGTGTTGCTGCCGATGATGATGACAAGCCCAGCGGCCTCAATGTCCTTGATGGAACCGGAATCGCCGCCATAACCCACCGTCCGGAACAAACCTTGCGTGGCGGGCGCCTGGCAGTAGCGCGAACAATTGTCCATGTTGTTAGTGCCGATGACGGCGCGCGCCAGCTTCTGCATGAGATAGCTTTCTTCGTTAGTGCATTTGGAGGAGGAGACAAACGCCAGCGCGTCCGGGCCATCCTTGGCTTTGATCTCCGCAAATTTTCGAGCCACCAAGGACAGAGCCTCAGTCCAGGAAGCCTCGCGGAACTTGTCTCCTTCGCGGATCAACGGTTTCGTCAAGCGGTCGGGGCTGTTCACGAAGTCCCAGCCGAATTTCCCTTTGACGCAGGTGGAGATTCCGTTTGTGGGTCCCTCCAGCGGCTCGACTTTTAGAATGTGGCGATCTTTGGTCCAGACCTCGAAGCTGCATCCCACTCCGCAATAGGTGCAGACCGTTTTGGTGCGGCGGATACGCGACTCGCGCATGCCGGCCTCGGCTTCGGAAAGCTGCAGAATCGCTTCGTAGCCGGTCTCCGGCTCGACGCCCTTTACTACATCGATCATGCCGTGCAACGCGGTTTTCGGGATGCCCGTGAAAAATCCAGCGTTCCCGAGCATGGATTTTTCCATAAGCGCGTTGCAGGGGCAAACCGTAACGCAGTGACCGCAGGAGACGCAACTGGATTCGCCAATCGCGGCGCCGCCGTCCCACAAAACTCTAGGATGCGCGTCCTCCCAATTAATGGAGAGAGTTTCATTCACCTGAACGCTCTGGCAAGCTTCCACGCACCGGCCGCAAAGAATGCATTGCTGCGGATCATAGCGATAGAACGGATTTGTAGGGTCCTCTTCGTATGGCTTCGAATGGTAGGGGATAGCCTGGTGTTCTATCGCGAGCAGCTTTTCCGTGTTGTGGATAGTGCAGTTTCCGTTATTGTTGTCGCACACGGTGCAATACAGGACGTGATTGCTCAGAATGCGGTCAAACGCCTGCCGCTGGGCGGCGCCGGCTTTCTTTGAGACCGTCGAAATGACCATCCCGCCGGATACGGTGGTCCCGCAAGCCCGCGCCAGGTTCCCGTCGATTTCGACCATGCAGGTATCGCAGGTTTGGATGGGGCCGAGCTGCGGGTGGTAGCACACTTGGGGGAGCGCCGTCCCGGCTCGATTGATGGCGTCGATCAGGAGTTCGCCGTCGTTCGCTTCCCGGACAATACCGTCAATCGTTACGCTCATCGGTCCATTACTCCTGTGAATTGAACGGGCATAAACCTTTACTTTAGCCCGTTCTGTTCATCGGAATACGTCTGCTTGGCGTACTCCTCAGCAAAGGTGCGTAGTTTTTCAATAAAAAATAGTGGCTGCTAAGCGGCCGGCGGGGATGGGGGTCTGGCGGAGAACTTGTCGCTGAGCGCGCCCAAGAAGTCGATTGGCAGCGGAAACACGATGGTAGTGTTCTTTTCGGTGCCGATTTCCATCAAGGTTTGAAGATAACGAAGAGTAATGGCGGCGGGCTCGCGGCTTAGAACAGCGGCGGCCTCGGCAAGTTTGGCCGACGCCTGGAATTCGCCTTCCGCCGCTATGATTTTGGCGCGTCTTTCGCGTTCCGCTTCGGCTTGCGCGGCAATCGCCCGCTGCATCTCCTGGGGCAGATCTACTTGCTTTACTTGCACCCGGATGACTTTGATGCCCCAAGGCTCGGTTTGATCGTCGAGAATGCCCTGGAGTTTCTCATTCAGGGTTTCGCGCTGCGAGAGCAGATCGTCCAGTTCCACTTCACCGAGAACGGAGCGCAGGCTGGTCTGAGCCGCCTGTTCCACAGCGTAGCGGAAATTGTCGACCTCAACCACGGATCGAGTGGCATCCACGACGCGGAAATACAAAACC
>DATHIZ010000363.1:0-2872 GCA_035316385.1 Bryobacteraceae bacterium
TGTGATGCGCATGGATCGATGGAAA
Source organism: Bryobacteraceae bacterium (assembly GCA_035316385.1). Classification (GTDB taxonomy): domain Bacteria; phylum Acidobacteriota; class Terriglobia; order Bryobacterales; family Bryobacteraceae; genus Bog-105. The sequence continues at coordinate 26 of DATHIZ010000363.1, forward strand.
ACCGGTAGACGGAAGAAACTCGGTCCTCAAGCGGACCTACGGCAGGACTCTGGCGGCACTATGTTGGAATTTCGTTAAGCATTCCGAAAGGGCGAAAAAGGGGCATCCGGGGACGGATTTGCTCCCATTTAAGAGGAGTTTCGCCCCGGACGGAACCCCAATTGCCCGAATATCGACTTTCCCAACTCTCTTTCGGAGATGCCAGGCGCGGCCTCCTGCCGCGGCCAGGCTCCCCGCCGGCCGGCTGCTACGGATCCGGCGTACTTGTCCGGCTGACGGGGCGACTGCCGCCCTCATCCGTCACCGGCGACTCCCTGTGAATCCAGTCTCTTGCTGGTCAGCAACAGGTTGAACTTGTCCGCGGAAATCACGAACTGCAGAAAACCAATATCCTGCTGGTGCGAAAATTTCTTCGGGACCTGACGGAAGCGGGCATTGAGGTGCCCGGAGGCATTTGAGGCCCGTGCACACAGCCGCCCTGGCTGAAAACGCAGCGGGAATTTCGCCGCGGCACTAGCGCGCTGGCAAGCCAGTCTGAACGGCTATTCATGTGCGTGGACAAAGTGTCATCATCCATTCTGTTGCAAACGACTCCCCGCCTCCTATGTGACTTTCATCGGGAGGCATCGATGAAGCAATCACAACATTTCCTGGAGAACGCCGAAAATTGCGCCCGGATGGCCGAGCGGGCGCCAGACGAGCCCAGTCATAAGCGCTACAAGCGCATGGAGGCCGCCTGGAGAGCCCTCGCGACCGAGCAGGACTGGCTTGATGGCCAAACGCCACCGGTCCGGATCGCGACCCACGGAGATGCACCAAAACCCCTGCGGGCATGAAGCGGCGGCCGATGCGGATCAGTTCTCAGAACCACTGACTCGTTGAGACGCCCCTCGGGGCGTCAATCCTTGCGAAATTCCGCGGACGTATTGCACCAGCAGCGACCGCGGCAACTCTTACGAACCGACTAAAGATTGTCCGGCGTGCGTAATGGCGAAGATTGATCAGCGTTCCGCAGCTCTTGTTCCGCCAGATGATAAAACTCGTCATCCCTGCCCTCAGGCTTACCGGCCTGCTCCCAAAGTTGGTAGGCGCGGTGGGTGATCTGCTCTTTGGTCGGCTGTTCCATTGCATTGCTTTCCAAAATGAGAAGCACAACCCGCCGGGCTCCGGAGGTCACAAAGACGGCAGGCTGTGCAGGCTCCGCTCGTGAGAAGAACGCAGCCCGATAGGGAAAGTCCCGTTTTTCCAACTTGTTCCGGGCGAAAGGCCTTCCGCCACGGAGGCCGCGACGGCGCGGGTTTAGCCGAACTCACCAACGCCAGGCGCAACGGCAAGACCATTGGTCTCGAAGCCGAGGAAACGCGGCGAGAAGGTTGTGGACCACATGAAGCCCGGAGGTCTGCGGCAAAGCAGCCAACCCGAGCGGTCTATGGGGCGCAGCATGGCGGGATAGCCCTCCTCGGCCAAGTCTGGTAATCGGAGCCGTCGAAAGTAGTTCGGCACCCGTTTTCAGTGCTCAGACAGTGGCCCTAAGAAATTAGAATCCTGCGCTAACACATTGAAAACATTGATGCGCTCGTAGCTCAGCTGGATAGAGCATCGGATTTCGATTCCGAGGGCCGGGAGTTCGAATCTCTCCGAGCGCGCCAGCCCGCACGAAACTGAGAACTACGTTTCTCCGTCCGAAGGACCAGGACAGGTGGTGAAAGCGGATAGCAACGCACCGCCAGGCGTAATCTCCCAACTCTTGCGGGCGGCTCAGCGAGCCGCGCGCAGGCGGACGGAAGCCGAGGACCTTTTTCAGACGGTTTGGCTTGCGGCCGTTGAGGCCGGCAGGGAGGACCTCTCCTGCGCGGCCAATCGCCGGTGGTTCGTCGGTGCACTTCGCAGACGCGCCTTGTTCGATGCGCGTACGGCTGTTCGCAGGCAGACCCGCGAGCAGCGCGCCGCCTTGATGGAAGCGCATACGGGCGAGAGCACGGAGGTTCCGGTGTGGTTCGTGGAACGGCTCCCGCCAAAGCTCCGCACCACAGCGCTGCTGGTTCTGACCGGCCACAGCAAGCGTGAGATCCTTTGGCTGCTGCGGATGAATGAGCCCGCCTTGCGCCAGCGCATCGCCGACATCCGGCGCCGTTGGCGGGCCGAGGGCGGTGGCTCACTGGACGGCGTATCCGGCCTCGGCGGCCCGCTCAATTTCGGCATCATTCGGCGCGCTCTTCTGCCGCCAGCCCGTAGCCCGGGCGTTGTGCTCGCCAGCCATGATCCCGACGGGCACCTTTTTGTCGTACGCACCTCACGAAAGCCGAGGGCCCGGCAACTAGGTAACGGCTCGAACCACGTGAAGGAGTAGATCCATGTTCGCCAAGTGCCGACTGGGTGCCATCTGCCACTATGTCAACGACGTCAACCGTACCGAGGCGTTCTACCGAGACGTGCTTGGCTTGGCGGTTCAGCGGATGGACGACGACGATGGCAATCCCTGGCTGACAGCTACGACGATCAACGGTGTGGAATTGATCTTCATCAAACAGGACTCGCGGCCGGGCAACACGCCGATCGTGGTGTTTGAGATCGCGGAGGGCGGCATCGACGACATGGTCTCGGAACTGGCGGGCAAGGGCGTCACGATCGTGACGCCGGTCAGTCATGCGCCGGGCGGCTGGTCGGCCGAAATCAAGGACCCGGAGGGGCATGTCCTTTCCATGTACCAGTCAGCGGACAAGCCGCGGAAACGGTGATCAGCGCACACCGGTTGCATCGGGAGAGCTCCCAATGCAATCAAAATTGGAGAGAACGGTCGGTAGAGGCTTCAGCAGAGCTCTCGGCGCCGGCGACGCCAACGTCGAG
>DATHIZ010000364.1:0-2429 GCA_035316385.1 Bryobacteraceae bacterium
TTGTCAAAATCCTCTACCGTGTGATCCGCGATGCGAGCCAACTTGCTGATTCCGGCATTGAGCACCAGCACATCCAATCGATCGCCGACGATGGAGCGCACGTGTTTCGCGAGCACCGTAGCACCCTCCGGTGTTCCCAGGTCCGCCGAGATTGCATCTGCGTGCCCGCCTCTCCTTTGGATCTCGGCTACGAGAGACCCTGCTTCCTGTTTTGAGCGGCCATAGTGAACCAGGACGTGCGCCCCAGCCTCAGCCAGCGCCGTTGCCGTCGCACGGCCAATTCCTCTCGCTGCGCCCGTCACAAGCGCCGTCTTGTTTTGAAGTGCGGTCATCGTCCTCTCTCTTGCTCTTTCACATCACGGATAGATCGTTCTTTACGCCTGTGGCTGGCCGGTACGCCGTTTCAGGCGTTCATGCCGCCATCCACGGTCAGATTTGCCCCGGTGATATAAGAGGATTCAGGACTGGCGATGAATGCCACCATTGCGGCGATTTCCTCAACATGCCCATAGCGGTTGAGTGCTGTGGCGGCTTTCTGCGGTACCGCCCAATCGCCCGACGCGGGATTTAAATCCGTGTCGATCGGACCCGGCTGAACGTTATTGACCGTGATGCCCTGGCTCCCGACCTCTCTGGACAGCGCCTGAGTGAACATCTTGACCGCTCCCTTCGTGGCCGCGTAAGGCACAAGCCCGGGCGCAACGGCACGCTCTCCCACCGCCGAACCGATCATGATGATGCGTCCGCCACCCTTCATGTGCTTCAGCGCAGCATGCGTGGCGGCGAATACGCCGCGGATGTTGATGTCGAGCACTCGATCCATCTCCTCCAGCGTCGTCTCTTCGAACGGTTTCGGAATGGCCGTGCCGGCATTGTTCACCAGCACATCAAGGCGGCCGAACGTCGCAACGGCCTTTTCAACCGCGTTCTTGACTGCCTCCGCATCAGCGGCGTCCGCCTGAATCGCGATAGCCTTTCCGCCATCGTGTTCGATTGCTTCGACCACGGCAGAAGCCGCGCTCGCGTCCTTGGCGTACGTGATGACCACGCTTGCTCCATCTGCGGCCAGACGCTTTGCAATCGCTGCACCAATACCCCGAGAGCCGCCGGTTACGAGTGCCACTTTCTCCGCCAACTTAGACATAGTTTTCCCTTGACTTTCTTGAACCAATTCGCTGCTGATTCAACTGACCCGGGATCGCCTGGGACCGCCGCCGGTTTTGAACCAGTCAGTTCTTAAGATGACCTGCTGGCAGCGGGGATGCAGAATTATTGAACTATTTAGTTCTTTATCGGATACTAGGTGCATGGGGCGCCCAAAGAACTTTGGCCGGGAGGAAGTGTTGGAGAAGGCGATGCCTGTCTTCTGGAAGCATGGGTTTGCGGACACCAGCCTCCAGGAACTGGAACGGGCCACAGGCGTGAACAAGTCGGGGCTCTACACGGAGTTTCGAGACAAGGAAGATCTGTTTTTAGCGTGCCTTCGGCACTATCTTGAGAGCCAGCAGAAGAGGGGGCTCCTTACCAAAGTGCCTTTGGGCTGGAAGAACGTCGAAACGTTTCTCCAGCATGGGCCTGTCAACAAGGGTGATCAGAAGGGATGTTTTTTCCGTCAACTCGATGCGGGAGTTCGCGATCCTACCGGATGAGGCTTATTCGGTCGTGACGGAGAATCGGGCGCTGTTGCAGCGCCTGCTGGCGCTGAATATCGAGGCGGAGAAGCCCAAGATGGCTCCTTCTGCGATTGCGGAAATGGTGCTTTCCTTCTTTTCCGGATTATGCATTGAGCGCAATCTCAATTCCCGCAAAACCTCGTCGCCGAGGAAGATCGAAAATTTCATGACAGCCCTTCGCAGTCTGTAGTTGATTAGTCCCCCAAACTCGGCTTTTCGACTGGGATCTACCTGGACTCGGCACCTGCGAATTTTCACACTTGGACGGAAAACGGCTATTCACCGATTTGGCAGTCAAGGTGGTCTTGGAATCCAATTGTGCGAGATTGGCCGCGACAACGAGCCAGTATTTACGTCCATTATGGATCACCGGCTGAAAGTAGGGTTCTCGGAGAGTGGCCCCGGGAGGAACGCATCCAGTAAGTTTTTGGAAGGAATTCTTTACGCCGCCCTTCTTGCATCATCTCAATGGAAGTCATGGGAAGGGACCACTGGCGCGACGAAAGATAAGGGTTCTATCTCTCCGGCTTTCACGGAGACCACGTTCGATTGGTTCTGTAGGACACCTTTGATAAGCAAATACCGTTCACGGATGGTGATGCGTTTGCGATCATAAAGACCCGGATTGACGATGACGTTCAAAACGCCGGTTTCGTCTTCGAGCGTGAGGAATACGAATCCCTTTGCGGTTCCCGGGCGCTGACGTGTAATCACCAAACCGGCTATCTGGATGACAGCGCCGTCTCTCTGCTTTTT
>DATHIZ010000365.1:0-3163 GCA_035316385.1 Bryobacteraceae bacterium
TTGTGGAAACAGTACTTAGCACCGTTCCAGAGTTTCCCGACTATTATCTCCGGATGAAAGAGTTTAACTCGCGGGGACCCGGCCCGGTTGACGAGCTTTCCGGACAGGAGGCATTCTCGCCAGATCTCTTTGAAAAGCGGCGGGACGAAACGCCGGCTATTGTGGTCGACTTGCGATCACAAGAGGCTTTCGGCGGAACTAACATACCCAGCTCTTTTAACATCGGCGCCGGACAGAACCTTTCGATGTGGAGCGCTTGGCTTCTGCCGTACGATAGGCCGATCCTGCTAGTCGGCGACGCTCAAACGGATTTCGATCAAGCACGCAGATCTTTTCTTCGCGTCGGCCTGGACCATGTCTGCGGGAGTCTCCAGGGAGGAATTCAAGCCTGGGTTGAGGCGGGCAAGGACCAAGCTCACATTCTCCAGTCCTCGGTTCGAGAGTTGAAGCGACTGCTCGAGAAGGAAGACGCGCCAGCCCTTCTCGATGTTCGAAGTCCCGCGGAGTGGAGAAGCGGCCATATCTCAGGCGCTATCCATATCCCCGCTGGTGAATTGCAGAAACGCCTGAACGAACTTCCGGCACGGGAGATTCTTTATGTGATCTGCGGAAGTGGATATCGGTCCAGCATTGCATCGAGCATTCTCGCTCGCACCGGCCGAATAAAGCCAGTCAACGTAAACGGTGGTATGACGGCGTGGCGAAACCAAGGCTTTCCGGAGGTCAACTGATGGCAGCTCTTGTATCACAGCGTATTCATTTGGACCTGCATCGCAATTATCATCGCCGGATGGGAATAGATGATAACAATAGTTGGTCCCTATAAGTCAATTCGACGTACCTAAGAAGATTCAGAAAGGTTTATAAACATGTCACTTCGCATCAATGATATCGCTCCGGATTTCACTGCCGATAGTACACAGGGTCCAATTCGGTTCCACGAATGGGCGGGCAATAACTGGGTAGTCTTCTTCTCGCACCCCAAGGATTTTACGCCGGTCTGCACCACCGAACTGGGCGCCATGGCTGGCCTGGAAAAGCAATTCGAAGAACGCGGCGCCAAAATTATCGGGCTCAGCGTAGATCCGGTCGGCACGCATGGACGATGGGCACAGGATATCCAGGATGTGAGTGGAAACAAGGTAAATTATCCGTTGATTGGCGATCCGGAACTCAAGATCGCAAAGCTCTATGACATGCTTCCGGCCGACGCGGGCGACAGCTGTGAAGGCCGCACGCCACAACTCAATGCACCGGTCCGCACAGTTTTCGTGATTGGCCCAGACAAGCGGATCAAGCTCACGCTCGCCTATCCAATGACGACCGGCCGCAATTTCAACGAGATCATTCGTGTGCTCGATTCCATGCAGCTCACCTCGCGGCATAAGGTGGCGACCCCCGCCAACTGGAAGCAAGGCGACGACGTGATCATCAGCGGCGCTGTATCTGACGAAGAGGCAAAAGCCACATTCCCCGGCTACAAAACAGTTAAGCCGTATTTACGGACAACCAAGCAGCCAAACTAGTAAGATCCGGCTTTGAGAACCGATTAAACGATGCGTCCAAGCGCATCCTCTTCGATCATCCCTCTACTGCGTCCTTCGCTTAAAAAGCCGGAGGGCGACCGTATTCATCGGTCTCCAATCCTTTCCGTGTCAATAATTCGCGGCGAAATCTACAGGGTCGTATCAGCATCTGAGGGATTTTCGGCGCAGGCAGGAGCGGTACGTGCAGGCCGCCATCGAAAGCATGGGGCTTCAGGCGCCCATTAAAGACTGGCTCATCGCAATTATCGAAAAGCGATTTCGGTGGGAGGACGGTGTGTGGTTGATAGTTTGACTTCCGTGTTGATCGAGGCCGCACCAAGGGAATGGATTTGCTGGAAAAACAAATTATGCTCGATCTGATCTTTTCTGCTGGATCAGCAGCTGTCACCTCCGGTCTGCTGATGTGGCTGTTCAAAGAATGGCTGAGCACTCGATTGCGCGGCAGCATTAAGCATGAATACGACAAAAAGCTGGCAAGTTTCAAAACGGAATTGCAAACGAAACAGGACTTGGCCATTCTCGACATCAAAACGGCGGTCGCACGCGAAGCTGCATTTTACTTTTGATGACGCGCGTCGTGCCCCGGTCGCATCGGCCTCACGTTCGAGCGGATCGTTCACGGCGCCGATCTGGACCGCCGACTGCTCGATCGGGTGAAGAAAGCTTTGTCAGAGGGTTGCGTGTAGTCATCCCATTCTCCTGGGCGGTCGTGATTGCGGTGCGCGACGCCATTTATGAGGATCCTGGTTCTACGGGCCGGGCGTTGGCGCAGGCGCCGGAGTGGGCATGGGAACTGGCGTCACAGCGGGCGCGGGTGGCGGCAGCTCGATATCCAGATGGAAATGCAGCACCATCGGGGAAGGTCCATGCCAGTTCAGCGTGCCTTTCGGATTATTGCCCATGTAGGTCACATTCCGGGTGCCCGTGGCCTGGTTGACTTCTTCGGCCACTTGGAAATCGTTATACAACACGCGCCATTTGCCGCCCATCGCGGTGGCTGCCTGGTTGAGGCTCAGCAGGAAGCGCACGGCGACGTCGTGTTTGTAGAATCCACGGTTGTCGAGTTCGGCGTCCTTGCCTGACATAGTGAGATCGACCGAGAAGCCAGCTCCGGCCCAGGAACCGCCGCCGTGCCCGCCATAGTTCCCCGCTTTGAAGTTCGGCTCGATCGCCGCCAGTGAGCTCAGAAATTGCGCCACCTCGGGCGCCACGCCGGGATCTTTGGGATCTCCCGCGACGGCCGCCGGAATCTTAATCCGGTCCGCATCCGGCACCTCACGCTCCGGCTTGAAATCCTTTAGCTCAGTGACCTTTTGCGAGACGGTGTCGAAATCAACCTTCTCGCGGCGGCCCACCATCCAGCCGCGCTTGACTGTTTCGATTTGATTGGCGGCCCAGTTCTGGCGCTCGCAGCGCACGTTCACCAGCTCGGCCTCGACTTCAGCCGCGACTTCTTCCTTGGGTTTCTCCGGCGGCGGAGTCTCGCCCGCCTTCAGCTTTGGCTTTGCGTTGCGCGCCTTGGTCAGCCGGCCTTTTTCCTTTTCCTGCGCCGCGATCATCCGGGCCACCCATCCTCCGCCGAAGCGCCCCATCGCGGCGTGCATGGTGTCCGCATA
>DATHIZ010000366.1:0-9561 GCA_035316385.1 Bryobacteraceae bacterium
CTACCGTCCTTCACCACGTATGCCTCGACCGCGAACTCGTCTTTTGACACCGAGTGTATGGTCAGCCGGTCAAGCAGCATGGCGTCCGCGCGGCGCGCCCTGCCCGGCCCGCCCGCCACGGGTAGGCTTTTCATTCCTCCCAGAATTTTCGGAGCATAGTAGAAGAGCACTTTATCCGCGATCTGCGTGTCCAGCATGGTCCAATTCACCCGGCTGCCGGCCTCTACCATCAAAGAAAGATAGCGCCGCGCCGCCAGATACTCCACCACTTTTGCCGGATCGGTGCGTCCCGCCGCGCCATCCGCGATCAATACCTCGATTCCTTTTGCTTCTAGCGCCTTCCGCCGGTCAGCCGTAGCGGCGGATGTCCCTACGACCAGCAGGTCTCCGCTGGCGCTCGTGACGATCTTCGATTGCAGTGGAATGCGTAATTGGGAATCCAGCACGATGCGCAGCAGCGGCCGGCTGCGCACCTGGCCGGAACGGTCCGTTAGCAGACAATCGTCTTCGAGCACGGTGCCTACACCGGTCAAGATGGCGTCGGAGAAGTGCCGCACGAGTTGCACGCCGGCGCGCGCCACCTCGCTTGTGATCCAGCCGAAATTGTCCTGCGGCGCGGCAATCTTTCCGTCCAGGGTCAGCGCTGCCTTAATCGTGACCAAGGGATGACCGGTCCTCATGAAGTGGGCGAAAGGCTCATTCAGTTCTTCGGCTGCCGCCGTGTGCTCCGCATCGATGGACACCTCGATACCGGCCTGGCGAAGCCGCTCCAGGCCCGCGCCGCTTACTAGCGGATTCGGATCCTGCATGGCAGCCACCACCTTGCTGATGCCCGCCGCGATCAGCGCATCGGCACAGGGATTTGTACGCCCGCGATGCGAACACGGCTCCAGCGTTACGTACGCCGTTGCGCCGCGTGCCGCCTCGCCGGCCTCGCGCAATGCCACTACTTCCGCATGGTCAACACCGCTCCAAGTGTGAAAGCCGCGGCCCACAATCTTTCCATCACGTACCAGCAGCGCCCCCACGGCCGGATTCGGACTAGTCTGTCCTTTCCCCAGCCGCGCCAGTTCGAGCGCTTCTTCCATATAGCCGCTCATCATTTACCTCGTGATTGCCATCACGCACTAATCGAACAACGATTCCACGAACTTCTCAGCCTCGAACGGCAGCAGGTCTTCGATTTTCTCCCCTACTCCAATAAACCGGATCGGGAGATTTAATTCCCGGGCGATAGCCACTACGACGCCGCCCTTTGCCGTCCCGTCCAGTTTCGTCAGAATAATGCCGGTTACTCCGGCTGTCTCGGTGAATTTACGTGCCTGTTCCAAACCGTTCTGCCCGGTCGTGGCGTCGAGCACCAGCCAGACTTCATGCGGAGATCCCGGTAACACTCGCTGGCACGTCCGGCGCATCTTGTCGAGTTCCGCCATCAGGTTTTCTTTTGTATGCAGACGTCCGGCCGTATCGACAATGACATAATCCACACCCCGCGCTTTGGCGGCTTGGAGCGAATCGAACACTACCGCGCTCGGGTCGGAGCCCGTCTTTTGGCGGATCATTTCTACCCCGGCCCGTTGCGCCCAGACTTCCAGCTGCTCAATCGCCGCCGCCCGGAACGTATCCGCCGCGCAGAGCAACACCTTGCGGCCCTCTCCCAGAAAGCGGTTAGCTAGCTTACCGATGGTGGTTGTCTTTCCGGCTCCGTTCACGCCGACCACCATCACTACCGCGGGCGGCGCCGCCACTACCCGGATTGGCGTCTCCGATGCGCGTAGGATTTCGAGCAGTTGCTCGCGAATTAGGCCGCGGATTTCCACGGCGTCTCCGGTCAACTTGCGATCCACGCGCGCGCGGATCCTCTCCAGAATCTCGTCCACCGTGCGCACCCCGAGGTCCGCCGTGATCAGTGTGTACTCGAGTTCCTCTAAAAGATCGGCATCAATCTCCTTCTTGCCCGACAGTACGTCTTCGAGCCGGTCGACCAGCCCGGAGCGGGTCTTCTGAATGCCGGCCTTCAACTTGTCCAGCAGGTTTGGCTCTGCCGGCACGGAACCAAAAAGCGTTTGAATGGCCATTGAAAGGAGAGATTTGCTTCAGTTTAGCAAGCGTGGTAGGCCGTACCGGACGTAACCTCTCTAACCGCGGGGTACTGGCTGGACTGTGCAAACACAGGGCCTTATCACCATACTAACGGCATGCCTGCTGCCCTCCTGCCTGCCCACCAGCCCTCCTTGCCGGAGCCAACTGGTACGCCCGCCTGGAGCGCGGCTTCGCTACGCTTGGCCTGCTATGCGGCGCTTCTGCTGGCGGGCCTAGCGTTGGGCTTGCTACTCGGGTCGTTCGGCCCGCCTTGGACGCGCCCGTTGTTTGCCGCGCTGAGCATGAATACACCAGCCGCTTTGGCTGCTACCCTGGCCGCAACCGCCGCCGCTTTGCTCATTCACGAACTGGGTCACGTGCTGGCTGCTGTACTGCTGGACTTTCAAATTCTAGGAGTTTCGCTTGGTCCTGTGCGCCTGCAATGGCTGCATGGCAAGCACGCGTTCCGCTTTTCCGTCGGGCGGCTGTTCTCGGGCTCTGTTGCCGCGTTGCCGAGAGACATGCAAAACTGGCGCAAGCGGACCATGTGGGTGATCGCGGCGGGGCCGGCGGCCACGCTCGCGGCCAGCATCGCCGCGGGTTGTGTTGTGATCTTGCAGCTTCCGGAAGTTGTTCCGCATACTTTCTGGAGTGCCCTGGCGCAGATTAATTTCCTGATCTTCGTGCTCGGCTTTATTCCGAACGGCGCGCGGGCGCCTGTCCGGAACGACTCCACATTGTTCTGGACACTTCTCCACGACGGCCCCGAGGCGCGCGAACTGGAACTGGTCTATCGGATCGGCCAGCTTAGGCTGCATGCCATCCGGCCGGCCGACTATCCCGAGACCCTTATGGGCCGCCTGGCCGCCTTCCGCGCCCACCGTCCCGATACCAAAGTGCTGCTGGCTAGAACCCTGGCGGATTGGGCGCTCGACTCCGGAGACGTTCGCGCGGCCGGTCTTTGGGACAGGGAAGCGATCGCCCATGTCCGGGATTGCGATCCGCGCTTGCGCAATTCCACGCTGGCCGCTTCCGCCTGCTTCGACTTGATATTTCGGGACGATGCCACCGCCGCGCGCGCCAAATTCGCCGAGGTCGATCTGGACGAATTGTTCCCGCCATGCTTTGCCCATCGCGCGCGGGCCGCGCGGCTGCTGGCGGTGGATCTGCCGCATCGGGCTCCGGCCGAAATCATCCGCGCCCAGTACGCTCTCCCGTTGGGCTTGTCCTACTACGATTTCGAACGCATGCTGTTAGCGAGGGTTCACCTGCAGGCGCTTGCTGTCCTTCCCGTAGAAACTGGAAGTCACACAGCCCGCCGGGCGAACTAGTTCCATACTGTCATTTGACATGATGGAATGAAGCCCAATGCCCCTGCCTGTCCCAGCTAATACGCGGCGGCGACTCGTGTTTCTTTTTTCTGTCCCCCTTGCGTTCAGTCTCGTCTTCTTCATCGTCGAGATTCTGGCTGAGAGAACCGATATCCATCTCCTCCAGATCCAAAATCTGCAGTCGAACATCGTCCACCTTCGCCTCTTGGCCAAAGACGCGGAATCAGGAGAACGCAGCTTTCTCCTGACTGGCGACGACCACTACCTGCTTCCTCTGAAGCAAGCAGAGGCGGTTCTCCAGACACAGGTCAACTTCTGCATGGAGTATGCCAAAGACCAGCCCTTCTTGCAGCCCGGCATCGCTAAGGTCGCGGCGCTCATCAGGAAGCGGTTCGATGAAGCCGACATGGTCCTTCGTACCCAGCAGTCCAGGGGGTTCGCCGCTGCGATCGAGTTAACGAAGTCGGGCCAGGCGGACGGCACCATGGACGAACTGCTCATCGGCATCAACCGCCTGGTGGAGAACGTCAACAGAGAAGAAGATAGCTATCTCCGGCATCAACGCAACCTCAACCGGTGGACATTCGTGTTCTTCTCCGTCGGCACTCTGGTCATGATTGCCGTCATGGTCTGGCTTTACCATGCGCTGCTGTCCTATTTATATGCCCGCGACGATGCGCGCGATCAGCTGGAAAAGACCAACGCCGGCTTGCAGAAACACATTGAAGACCGCACCCGCGAACTACGCGAGATGAATGAGGAATTACAGCAGTTCGCCTATGTCGCGAGCCACGATCTGCAGGAGCCTCTACGAACCATTACCAGCTTTTCCCAGCTGCTGGCCGCTCGCTACCAGGGCAAACTTGGAGATGACGCCGATGAATTCATCGGCTATATCGTTACCGCTTCCCGGCGTATGACGGACCTGATCAACGGCCTGCTGCAAATGGTCCGCCTGCGCAAGAGCGGTCAAATTATTGCGCCGGTTTCGTTCGAGAAACTACTCGAAGACGCCAAGGCCGGCCTGCAGGCGTCCATCCGCGAGAACGGCGTCGAAATTGAGCATGGGCCGCTTCCCACGCTGGTTGTCGATCCGGTGCAGTTTTCCCAGGTGCTGCAAAATCTCATTTCCAACGCCATCAAGTACCGCCGCGATGAGCCTCCCCGCATTCGTGTCCAGGCCGTCAAAGAGCGGACCGATTGGACTGTCTCGGTCTGCGATAATGGCCGCGGCTTCAACCAGGATTTCGCGGAACGAATTTTTGGTCTCTTCCAGCGTCTGCACGGCCGCGAAGTGGAGGGTACCGGCATGGGCCTCTCCATTGCCCGCAAAATCGTCGAGCGACACGGAGGGCGTATCTGGGCTGAATCGGTGGAAGGTGTCGGCTCTACCTTCTATTTCACCTTGCCGGCCAGCCTGGAAGGCCTACGCTATACTAATGCTGCACCAGAGGCCCCGTCTGCCGCGCATGCCCGCTGAGCCGGCAATTTCCACCGGTTTGCGGCTACTTGTTCAGTGCGTCATACTTAAGTCCTTCGCATATTCATGGAGATCTCATCGCACGCTCCTTCTAAGGCGGCGACCACTGCAAAAGTCGTAGTAGCCACCACTGTAGCCCTTTCCTTCATCAGCTATTGGCGTGGCGCGGCGATTGTCCTGAGCGATCTTGCTTCGTCCATGTTCTATGCCGGCGGCATCGCTGAGCTGGCAATTGGTAAATCCGCGGCTTGGTACGTGCTCGGCGTCATGCTGTTCAGCTTTGCCGTGCGCGCCATTTACATGGAAAGCTGCGGCATGTTTGTGCGGGGCGGCGTCTACGTTGTAGTGCTCGACAGCATGGGTCCGTTCGCGGCCAAAATGTCTGTCTCGGCGCTGGTCTTCGATTACATCCTGACCGGTCCCATCAGTTGCGTCAGCGCGGGGCAATACCTGGCGTACCTGATCAACGAGCTATTTGGCTTCGCGCACCGCAGCACCCACATCGACCCGAATACCTTCGCGGCGTTCTTTGGAGTAGTGGTTACGCTTTACTTCTGGCGCGGCAATATCAGGGGGATTCACGAGTCGAGCTCGGCCGCCTTGCGGATTATGCAGATCACCACGGTCATGGTGGTCGCGCTGCTCATCTGGTGTCCGCTTACCATCCTTCTGCAGGGCAGGTGGGAACTGCCTCCTTCGCCTATATCCAGCCACCTGCATTTCACCAACGAATCCATGGGCTGGTTCCGGGGCACCGCGTGGCCCACGATTCCCATGGTCGCCATCATCATCGCGTTCGGACACTCGCTGCTGTCCATGAGCGGTTTTGAAACCCTGGCGCAAGTGTACCGGGAAATTGCCTCCCCCAAACTGAAGAATTTGAAAATCGCCAGCAACATCGTTTGCATTTACGCGATTTTTTCCACTGGGCTGATCACTCTGTTCGCCACCATGATCATCCCGGACAATCTTCGCAAGCACTATGTCGATAACTTGCTGGGCGGCTTGGCGATGAGCCTGGCGGGGCCCTATTGGTTGCAGCTGAGCTTTCATATCTTCGTTGTAGTGGTCGGCGTGCTGATTCTTTCTGGGGCCGTCAACACTTCGTTGATCGGCGCCAACGGCGTGCTGAACCGCGTCGCCGAGGACGGCGTTCTGCTGGAATCGTTCCGCAAGCCGCATGCCAAGTTCGGCACCACCTACCGCATCATCAACTTCATCACCATCCTGCAAATCGCCACTATCGTCCTGAGCCGCGGCAATATCTTTTTACTCGGCGAAGCGTATGCATTCGGCGTGGTTTGGAGTTTTGCCTTGAAAGCGATGGGCGTTCTGGCCTTGCGCTTCCAACGGCACGATCAGGAGTACAAGTTCCCGCTCAATATACGAGTAGCGGGAAGAGAAATTCCGGTCGGACTGGGCGTGACCACGATGATTCTGCTGGTTACCGCGGTGGTGAATCTGTTTTCCAAGCAGTACGCCACTATCTACGGCGTGACGTTCACTCTGGCGTTCTTCTTCATCTTTACTATTTCCGAAAAGATCAACCTCAGGAAGAACAAAAATGTTCACGCCGCTTCGCTCGAACAGTTCAACCTGCAGCGGCAGGCTCAGGTGGACGCCAAGTGCGTGCATGCGCGGCCGGGCGGTGTTCTGGTCGCCGTGCGCAGCCGTACCAACCTGCAGCACTTGCGCCGCACCCTGCAGCGCACCAACCTCCGCCGGAACGACATCGTCGTGATGACCGTGCGGCTTATCGGGGCGGATAGCGAATACGAACTGAAGGACGACCAGGTTTTCGGCGCGAATGAAAGAGAGCTGTTTACCGATGTCGTCAACATCGCCGAGAAGGAGGGAAAACCGGTCGAGCTTTTGGTGGTCCCTGCCACCGATAAATTCGACGCCCTGGTCCAAACCGCCACTCAATTGAAGGTTTCGCGTCTTATTACCGGTGTTTCGCCTACCATGAGCTCCGACGAACTGGCACGGCAAATCGGCCTTGCCTGGGAACGTCTTCCCGAGCCAAGGCACCCGTTCTCGCTCGAGATCATCACGCCTGACAGACCTTCCACATTCGTCAACCTGGGTCCGCACCCGCCCCGGCTCTGGCCCGAAGATGTCGACCGGCTGCACAACCTGTGGCTGAGACTGAGCGCCGAAGAATCATTGGGCTCAAAGCTGCATCATCGGGATGTAGTGGGTTTTGCGTTGAGGCGCTTGGAACAGGAGCTGAGTTCGCCGGACCGCGACAAGCTATTAACGACGCTGAACGAAGAACTGCGCAACCACCACTAGCGCGGTTTAGCCTTCCGCGAGAAAGCTTTCCATTTCCGCCGCATTCCTGAATTCAATTTCGGCTGCGTGGATCAGCTGATTTGCTTCCCGTTCACTCTGCGCCACTGCCAGCAGAATGTCCGTGATGGCGTCCACTGCGGCGGAGTAAGGATCGTTGCCGGCGATCGCCCGGTAGCGCTTGGCAATTTCTTCGCCCCGGCGCTTGCGTTCTTTGAGTGTTGACATGAGTTCGGAGCACGCCTTCGGCGTTCTCCCTAGATGATACTCTCTTCCCTATCCGCTTCTTTCCACGAAGTCAGCGCTGCTAAAAGCTTTTCTTTTTCAACTGAACGACGGTCCCGTCCGGAAAAATCGGGATTTGGACGACCGCGCCAACCGGTGCTGAGTCGAATCTCTTTACGTGTTCCTGAAAGTGCTCGTCGGTGTAGGGGTTATATCTCCAGTCTCGAACAACTCCATTGAGCATGGCGACGAGGGCTACTAAGCCGAAAACGCGGAATGGCTTCGAATTGCGCTGCGTCGCGCACCAGAGTACCGACCACAACAACGCAAGTGTAGGGAAAAACCAATAACGGGCGCCCCGGTCGAGCGCAAGGAGTTGCCACTGCGGGTGTGGGCCAGCCACCAAGGGCTTGCTAAGAGAGGCGGCAAAGAGGATCATGCTGAATAAAATGAAGAGCCTCAGTTCAATACTGCTTCTCAAGAGGCAATAGGCCAGAACCGCCGTGCCCAGCAGCGTGACAATAAAGACAGCCTCGGGGCGGCCGTGTATGGCGAACGCGTTCCGGCCGTGAATAGCACCTACGTAAACGTGACCGGTGAGTAAGCGCAGGAACATCATTGGGGTGGCCCCCAGTTCCCCCGGAGCACGGCTGGCGTAACCACTCGATAACAACTCCGCGCCTTGAGCAGCCACTAAGGGGGCCAGTATAGCTGCTATCACCAGCGACCAGTGTTCCCGGCGCAGCCACCAAAAAACCAGAACTAAAGGCAGCAGGACGATACAGAAAGGACCCGACAGGGCGCCAATCGCCAAGACCACGACGTCGAAAATTTTCCACCGGAGGTTGGAGGGCGGTGCGGCTACCGCCACAAGAAATGTGAGCAGGGCGAAGTGAAATGGAGCGTTGGTGAGGACAACGTGAATTTCGCTGGAATTGGGGATGGCGATATAGATTGCGGCTTGAAGGACGCGCACTCGAAGAGGCCACCAGTTTGAGCAGCGCCGGGTAAGAAGGAAGAAGGCCGGCAGGGCCTGAATGAGAATCCCGAAGACGTTCATCACCAGGGGTGCATAACGAAGCGGGAACAGCAAGGAGAATGCCGCCACCAGGCGCTGGAGTGAGTTGAGATACCCGCCTGCGGTTATTCCCAGGGCGTGTATCCAGCCCAAGTTATACGCGTCGGCGTACCAGACAGCGCCGTCTTCAGCGTAAAACTGGGCATTCAACAATACATCCGGGCGTCTCGCTATGACTGCGGCAGCAGCAATGAATGCGGCCAGGCAAAGCACTTGCCAGCTCAAGCGTTCCGTGTTGCGGGAGGGGGTTGAGACGGTAGGCTTATCAACACACATATTGGCTGCGGCGCTGCGCCGGCAAAGCGGAGCGGTTGAACGCTGCTTATCAAGTATAGATGTGGTAGGCAAGACGGACGCGCCCGGCACTCGCGTTATTCTTCTGTTGATACAGCGATGCTTAGCCACGACAGCCGAGGAGGCAAGCGTTGGACTCCGGTCGTTCTGCTTGTTCACATCTAGTGTGTGGTTCGGCCGACGCGCGGCGATGCGAAACTCCTGGCGCGCGAAGGTAGTGCTGCCGCGACGGCTTTTGCGGCCGGTTTATTACTGATGAGTTTTCAACCCTCTATGTACTCTTTTCGGCCCCATATGAATGTCGTTCCCTATTGGCGATCGGTCTGGTTCGTCGCCGCAGTTTGGCTTTGCTTTATTGTTCGCGGAGTGTTTTATTGCTCGTTTGTGCCCTTGTGGGAGGGCTATGACGAATGGGCGCATTTTGCCTTTGTCGAGAGACTGAGGACTAGCAACCGCTTGCTGATCGACCGCGGCGAGCCGGTGTCGCGCGGAGTGCAGGCTTCCATGCAACTGGCCCCGATGGCTGCGACGCCTGTTAAGCCTTCCCTTTCCGAAGATGAATACTGGCAATTACCTGCTGCCGCTCGGGCTATCCGGGTGCAGCAGCTTCGGAGCATCCCGCTCGACTGGTCCCGTCAACCGGATCCCTCCGGACCACCCATTTATGAAGCGCTACAGCCGCCGCTCTATTACTGGCTCGCGTCCGTGTTCTGCCGTCTGCTGCCGGGTGCGTCCCTCCTTAGCCAGGTTTTCGTGGTGCGATATTTCAGTATCTTCAT
>DATHIZ010000367.1:0-8996 GCA_035316385.1 Bryobacteraceae bacterium
ACAGTGGTCTCGGTAGGGCCATAGAACTGCGTGACGCGCGCGGCCACGTCTTTCAGCCGCGCCGCCAGTTCGGCGCTCAGCGTTTCGCCGCCGACCAGAACATGCACATGATCGAACTTCGATTCGGAATTCGACAATAGAATACGCCACAGCGACGGCGTCGCCTGCATATGGGTCGCGCCGCTTTGCTGGATCAGCTGCGCCAGGAGCGGCGGATTGTGCACAGTCTCGCTGCTGGCTATCTCCACGCGCGCTCCGGCCGTCAATGGCAGATACAACTCCAGCCCTGCGATATCGAAAATGATCGTAGTCACTGCCAGAAAACGATCGCTCGCCACGGGCATCAACTGATGCTGCATGCCCCGCAAAAAATTGCCCAGGTTACGGTGCGTAATCTCCACCCCCTTCGGCCGTCCAGTCGATCCGGAGGTGTAGAGCACATAGGCGACGCCTTCCGGCGTGCTCAGATCCGGCTCCTGGATGATGCCGCTCAGCGGTGCATCCAGATGTTCGGGCTGCAGCAGGGTGAGACCGTCGCGAGCGAAGCGCGGATGCATTTGCGGTTGGGCGATCAGCGCCACCGGCAAGGCGTCGTCCAGCACCAGCGCCGTGCGCTCGCCCGGGCTATCCAGATCGAGCGGAAGATAAGCCGCGCCGGTGCGCATGATCGCCAGCAACACAATCAGCAATTGCTCGCTGCGCGGTAACGCCACGGCGACGATGCCCCCCGGCTTTGCGCCACTGGCGATCAACTGGCGAGCCTGCCGCACACTGCGGTCATGCAACTGGCGATAATTCAACACGGTGTTCTTGAACACTACGGCCGGTGCATCCGGGGTTGCTGCGGCCCACCGCGCGACGAGCGCCGGCAGGCTGGTGTCCACTAGCGGCGCAGCGGTGTCGTTCCAGTCAACCAGCAAGCGCCGGCGCTCGTCGCCGCCGATAATGTCAAGCTGCCGCAGCGGCGTGCCGGGGTTGGCTAGCACCTGCTCGACTAATCGTGTCAACCTGCGCTGGTGCGCGTCCAGTTCAGCCACGCCGTATAGCGACGGGTTGGCATCCAGATCGAAACGCAGGCCCGCGTCAGTGTCACGGCCGTACACAAACACCATCAAATCTTCGGTTGCGCTGTTCGACAGATTGTGCAGGATGGTCGTTGCGCCATTGAAACTGAGCCGGTAGTCGAACGGTTCGATGTTTACGCCGAGCCAGGCGATGTTCTGATCCTGACCGACGAGGCCAAGATCGCGACGCAAATCTTCGTAGCGGTACTGTTGATGACGCAACGCTTGCAGGACCGTTCGCGAGACCTGTGCGAACAACTCGGCGGCGGTCATCTCCGTCGTGAATGACAGGCGGATCGGCGCCATGTTGGCCCACACGGTAACAGAGTGACGCAGCCCCGCGTTGATGCGCCCGGACACGGGCATACCGAAGACCAAGTCACTGACACCGGTGGCGCGCTGATAATAGGCTGCGATCAGGCTGATCAGTACCTGCGGCAGGCTTATTGCAGCGCTCTTGCCGAGTTCGGCAAGCTGCCCGGCAATTTCAGCGGACAGATGACCGGTACTGCGCCGCAGGTTGGTGCTCAGGCCGTGCCGGCGATGGCTGCGCGACAGTGTCACAGCCTCGGGCAGTTGGGCCAACTGCTGATGCCAATACTCACGATCTCGCTGGAAGCGGCGCGAGGTGCGATAGCCGGTTTCGGCATCCACTACCGCCGCTACCGTAGAGAATTGGTTCGGCGCCGGCTCGCGGCCTTCGGCATAGGCCGTGTATATCTCCGCCAGCCGCCGGGCAACCAGACTGCCGCCGTAGCCGTCACACACGATATGATGCGCGCGGTGATACCAGAAGTAACGATCGTCCGCAGCCTTTAACAGAGCAGAAACCCACAACGGGTCGGTGGCCAGATCGACCGGCCGGCCCAGCTCAACCATCATCCATGCTTCGATTGCAGCCCTTGGATCGGCTTCGCGGCTCATGTCAATGTACGGAAAATCGCCTTCATAGACTGACCGCGCGATCTGCCGCGGCTGGGCATCCTGCTCGACGACGCGCACACGCAGTTCTTCCGCCTCGGCCACTAGTTGGTGCAGCGCTTGCCGGAAGATTTCCGGCTTGACCGGGCCGCGGATCTCGACCGCTTCGGCGATGTTCATGATAGCGCCCGGCGTAATTTTCTGGCTGAACCACAGACCGCGCTGCGCAGTGGTCAGTGGAAACGAATTCTGCCCGTACTCATTCATCGCACGTTCTTCCTTGTCAAGGCGGCCGCCATCACGCCGCTCAAGACGCCCCGTCGTTCCACCGTGTAGTGCCAGTTCGCCCCACCCGGTAACATCTACCTTACGCTAGCAGTAACATATCCATCTACACTACTCGTAACATCTACATCTGTAATGATAGGGGACATTGTACCTAATACGTAACACCGGTGAAGGTAGGAAAGGTCTTCGATAAGTTCTTAGCGCATCCTAGTGTGACCTGTGCCTCACAAGCTCTACCAGTAGAAGCCCAAGATACTGCGTAAGTGTTCCAGGCCTATTCGGACATTCACGAGACTTATCTCAAGGTGGCTGGCCAGTGGACTTACTTATACAGAGTGGTAGATTCCACCGGCCGCGACGATTGACTTATTCTTATTTGCAAGCGGGATGCGGCTGTTCGGAATTCTTATAATTTATAAAATACTGCGGCGATACTCGCTCGGAGTCGCGCCGATCATTTGCCGGAACATCCGCGAAAAGTGCGCGTCACTCGAAAATCCGCAAGCGAGAGCAACACCTGCCGGCCGGGATGCAGTATGCTGTCGTTGATCTGAAGGTTGACGACTCACCCGGCAGTTAGGAGCGAAATCATGCAAGCCATCTTGAATCGATCTATCGGCGCCGGCGGGACTTTGTTGCTAGCATGCTTGCTGCTGGCACGCACCTTAGGTGCTGGTCAGGCAGACCAGGTGGCCAATGCCGAAAAGCAGAAAAACGCTGCGGCACGGCAGGACAAAGATGCCAAAGAGAAGGTAGCTAAAAAAGACGAAGGTGCTGACCTGGCTGCATTGCTTGGCGGCAAAAAGCAGGACCAAGCCGCTGTGGAACGCGGCAAGAAAGTCTTCGTTCCGAACTGCGGCTTCTGCCATGGTAATGACGCGCATGGGAAGAGCGGGCCAGACCTGGTGCGGTCCGCTCTGGTGTTGCACGACACCAAAGGCGATACGATCGGGCAGGTGATCCGCAACGGGCGCACCGATCGCGGCATGCCGCCGTTTCCAGCTCTTTCCGGCGAGCAGATCGCCGACATCTCCGAGTTCCTCCATTCCCGCGCAGCCGATGTGTCGAATCGTTTTGCCTACAAAATCGGCGACGTCCTCACCGGCAATGCGGAGAACGGCAAAGCGTTCTTTACAGGCGCCGGCGGCTGCGCCGGTTGCCATTCACCCACCGGCGATCTGGCGCATGTGGCTAGCAAATACGAGGCTGTGGAACTCCAGCGCCGCATGTTGTACCCTGCGCCCAATTTCCTCGAAGTATTCCTGGGCAAGGTAAAGAATCCGCCGGCTCCGGCCAAGGTGACGGTGCATCTGGATTCCGGCGAAGACGTTACGGGAGCGCTCGATCACCTGGACGAGTTCACGGTTGCGATGCACGACGCATCCGGCTGGTACCACTCGTTCGACCGCGAAAAGGTGAAAGTAGATGTACAAAATCCGCGCGCCGCGCACGACGCGCTGCTGCCGAAGTACACAGATGACGATATGCACAACCTACTGGCTTACCTGGAGGCATTAAAATGAAGGCCCGGACCATTCTGCTTTTTGCTTTCTTTACTTCTTCTGTCATTTCTTCCGTCATCGCAGGCCAGGAACTAAACCCCGCAGCCTTGCTGAAACCTGCTTCCGGCACTTGGCCCACATACAACGGCGACTACACCGGGCAGCGCCATAGTCCGTTGAAGCAGATCAATTCATCGAACGTTGCGCAGTTGGGAACGGCGTGGACGTACAGGGCGAGCAACTACGGCGCGGGCGGTTTTGGGTCGGTCATCAAATCCACTCCGCTTCTCGTAAACGGCATTTTGTACTTCACTATGCCCGACAACGTATGGGCCGTGGATGCGCGTTCAGGAAGGGAAGTGTGGCACTACAAATACCCGCCGAACGAAGGCGGGCACATCGGCCATCGCGGCGTAGCAATGTGGGGCAACTGGCTGTATTTTGAAACGCCCGATTGCAACCTGATTTCGCTCAACGCCAAAGATGGCAAGGAACGTTGGCGCAAGAAGATTGCCGACGTGAAGCTCGAATATTTCTGCACGATGGCTCCGCTCGTTGTCGGTAACCACCTGGTAACGGGCGTGGGCGGGGATTCCTTGGACAATCCCGGTTACCTCGAAGCGCGCGATCCGGAAACGGGCGAAATGCAATGGCACTGGAATACGGAGCCGTCGGCCGGTGAACCGGGAGCGGAAACGTGGCCGGACGCAGACGCACGCGGGCATGGCGGCGGTATGACCTGGCTGACAGGTACGTACGATCCGGACCTGCACCTTGTTTATTGGGGTACGGGCAATCCCAACCCGGTTCACGCCGGCGATGCGCGAAAGGGTGACAACCTCTGGACGTGTTCTATCGTTGCGCTCAATGTTGACACGGGCAAGATGGCCTGGGGCTATCAGGTATCGCCGCATGATACGCACGATTGGGACGCCATTCAAACGCCCATGCTGGTTGATGCGGAGTTCAAGGGCAAACCGCGGAGGCTGCTTATCCAGGCGAGCCGCAACGGTTATTTCTTTGTGCTCGACCGGACCAACGGCGAGAATCTACTAACAACGCCGTTCATCAAGAGCAATTGGTCCTTGGGCATAAACGCCAAAGGCCAACCCATTCCCAACCCGAAAAAAGAACCCTCGCGAAACGGCACGCTCGTTGCGCCGAGTTCGAACGGAGCGGCAAACTGGTTTGCGCCTACCTTCGATCCGGAAACCGGCCTCTACTATGTGGTGACGTCGGAAAGCTACAGCATTTTCTACCTCACCGCGGAAGGGAAAGCGGAAGGCTTTGCAGGGCGTGATGACTTCCTGAACTTTCCTGGTGTCATCAAAGCTATCGATTACAAGACGGGAGACATACGCTGGACCCACGACATTGGCGGCATGGGTGCCGGACTGCTATCGACTGCCGGTGGGCTGGTGTTTGCCGGCGATACATCCAGACATATCATTGCGATGGATCACAAAACGGGGAAGACTCTGTGGCATACGACGATGGGCGCAAATCAGGCTAACGGAGCCATTACATATCAGTTTGACGGCAAGCAGTATGTGCTTGTGGGAGCCGGCGATTCACTTTACTCATTCGCGTTGCCGAACAGGTCATAAAAAACCTAACTACAAGGCCACCACCGGCCTCACTCTTCCCGCATGAGTTTGGATGGATCGGCGGCAAGCGCTCGCCTCGCTGGAATGGCGGACGCTGCAATGCCTAGCAGCGCCATTGTCAGCACCGCGCCGCCCACCACCGCCGGATCACTCGGATTCGCCTGATACACGATATGCCCCAGCAGGCGGCTCGCGGAGATTCCCGCCAGCAGACCCAGCAGTGATCCCACGCCGAGCAGCACCAGCGGCCGCCCCAACGCCGCGGCCATCACTTGCGTCTTGCGCGCGCCCAATGCCACGCGGATGCCCAACTCCTTCATCCGTCGGCTCACGCTGTACGCAGCCATTCCGAAGATCCCCGTCACCGCCAGCATCGCCGCCAGCAGGCCCATGACGCCTAGCGCCACTGTGGCCGCCCGTGCCGGGAACAGCTCAGACCCCAGCGCATCGGGCCAGCTCTGCACCGTGATTGGCACATTCGGCGCGCTGCCGCTCAGCGTGCGTTTCGAGCGCCGCCGCCATCTCGCCCGGCGCCCGCCGTGACCGCACCACGAAAACCGTTTCGCTCTGCTCGCTTTGCGATAACGGCAGATACACGGCAGCCTGCGGCGGCTCTTCCAGGTCGTGGTATTTACCGTCCTCCGCCACGCCCACCACTTCCGTCAGGTTGCCCGACACAAGAAAGTGCTGTCCCATCGCCCGCGTTTGGCCCCACATCTTCCGCGCGAACGTTTCGTTCACGATCCCCACATACGGCGTCTTTGTGGTGTCATGCCATGAGACATCCCGCCCGCCCAGTAGCCGCGTGCCGGCAGCCTCCAGGTAGCCCGGCGACATCTGATAAACGTACGCCGCCAGCGCAGAATTGTTCAGCTTGAACTCTGTCGTCCCCGGCCGGAAAATCGGAATCCCATGTATCCCGCCGGTGAAGAACCTGCGGCTCACCGTACCCGCCGCCGTCACACCGGGGATGCTTCGCGCCGCCTCAATCATTGCCTTCTGTTTCTCGGTTTTCTTTTTCTCGAACGCCACGTCGCCTGCCTGTCCCGCTTGGCTCAAGTCCATCTCGGCCAGCATCGCGCCCTGCGGTTGGAAGCCCAGCGGCGCGTGCAGCGCCCGCTCCATGCCGCGTACCGCCACCAGCGCGGCCGTTACCAGCAGCGTGCAGATTGCAATTTGTGCGCCCAACAACAGGTCACGCAGGGCAAACCGGCGCAGGTGCATTGCATCCATCGGTCCGCTCTTCATCATCTGCAACGGACTGCTCTGCGCCTGCCGCGCCGGAACCATCCCAAACAACAGCGCGCTTCCCAGTGTCAATGCCAAGCCTGCCAGATACACACGCGCATCCACGCTGGCGGCGAGGTGCGCTTCCGCCGCCGGAGGCCAACGGTTCAGCACTCCCAGCAGCAGGTCCGCAGTCACCAGTCCGGCTGCTCCGCCCATCAGCGATACCACTACCGCTTCGGTCAGCAGTTGCCTCGCCAGCCGCCGCCGGCTCGATCCCAGCGCCACGCGGAGCGCCAGTTCCCGGCTGCGATCCACCGCGCGTGCCGCAAACAGACTGGCCAGATTCGCGCATGCCGCCGCCAGCACCAGCAGCGCCAGCACGGTCACGCTGTAAAGAAATCCGCGAATGACGTCACCTTCGTCCCCGATGAGTCCTGGATGGATCAGCCGCAGCGGCTGTCCGTCGTCGGTCTCCGGATAATCGTTCCCCAACTCGGCCGCAATCGCATTCAGATTTTCCGTCGCCCGCCGCGGTGTCACGCCCGGCTTCAGCCGGCCAATCACCGTAACCGCTATGGATGTCCGGCTATGCAGGTAATCCCGCCCCTCCACCTGCTCCTCGTTCACCATGGGCATCCAGTAGTCCGGCCACGCAAACCGCTCCGTGCCGTGGAACCGCGCCGGTGCCACGCCAATCACCGTAAACGGATGCTTGTTGAGCTCCACGGTCGTCCCCACTACGCCCCCATCGGCAAGAAACGTGCTTCGCCACAGACCATCGCTCAACACCACATGGGGCGCCGAATCCCGGCCATGCTCGTCCGCCGCGTGGAAGAAGCGCCCTACCTCCGGCTGCACCCCCAGCAGATCGAAATAATTGCCGGTGACTTCATCACCGGAGACATTCCTCACCGCATTACGCCAGCTCAGTGCCGCGTGAGAATAGGCGTAAATCCCGGCCATCCCGCTGAAGGTGGTGTTGCGCCGCCGGAAATCCTCAAACGCGGGATACGACGTGGTCAGTAACCTTCCGCTCGTCCATACAGGCTCTCAGGGTCGCTCACATCCAGCGGGCGCAGCAGGACCGCATTCAGCACTCCGAAGACGACGGCGTTTGCCCCAATCCCCAGCATCAGAGTGAGTAAGACTACGGCCGTGAACCCGGGAGACTTTCGAAGCACGCGAAGCGCATAACGAACATCCAGCAACAGGTTCTCCACGAATGGCAGCGGGGTTCATTGGGAACAGCTCTTACAGAACGTGCGGCAAGCACGATATAACGAAGCACTCAGAATCGTCTCGGATCGGCACGCAACCCCGTAAGTTATGCGCCCGCTTTTGCTCGTCGCTTGCGGAATCTCATTGGCGGTATGTACGCGGTCCCGAGTAAGTTGTCGGCGATCTGGAAGATGGACGTATTTTCAATGACAAAGTGGCCACCTCCGACAACCCTGTTTCAGGCGTAATAGACTAGTAAGCACTCAACACAAGATGTAGGACAACCCGGGAGGCAGCCGTGAGCACCAACGAAGTTCGTAGCAGCGACTCGACAGTGGCGAGAGTCGACATGAAGTTCGAGGTGGTCGTCATCCCAGTCTCGGATGTCGACCGCGCGAAGGAGTTCTACGGGAGGCTCGGCTGGCGGCTCGACGCCGACTACGACAACGGTGACGACTTCCGCGTGATCCAGTTTACGCCGCCGGGCTCCGGGTCCTCGGTCATCTTCGGCAAGAACGTCACCGCGGCGGCGCCCGGCTCCGCCCAGGGCCTGTACCTGATCGTCTCCGACATCGACGCCGTGCGTGCCGAACTCGTCACGCACGGTGTCGGCGCCACCGAGGTGTTCCATGACGCCGGCGGCGTGTACGCTGGCACGGACCAGCCCTACCTGTTCGGGCGGCTGCGGGTCAGCGGTCGGGATCCCGAGCATCGCAGCTACCGCTCGTTTGTTTCCTTCAGCGATCCCGACGGCAACGGCTGGCTCCTGCAGGAGGTCACGACGCGGCTGCCTGGGCGTGTCGCCGGCGATACGACATACGCGTCGGCGGGCGACCTGTCGCAGGCGCTGCAGCGCGCCGCGGCCGCGCATGGGCAGCACGAGGCGCGGACGGGGCAAGCCGACCCGAACTGGCCCGACTGGTACGCCGAGTACATGATGCGCGAGCAGGCCGGCGAAGAGCTGCCGAAATGACGACTACGACGTGATCGTCATCGCCGCCAGCGCGCCCGGCGAGCGCTGCCGCCTTCGTACGAAACACCAAAACTGAGCTGGAAGCGTAAGCGCCCACGATGTCCCATTACTCACGAACGCCCGAAGTAAACGACATTGATCATACGCCGGCGGGGAGGGCCAGTTCTTCGGCGCCGTCAATACAATAAAGCGC
>DATHIZ010000368.1:0-5097 GCA_035316385.1 Bryobacteraceae bacterium
TCTAATCGCCTGGCAGAAGTTTCTCCACTCGGTTCCGGAATCGCTGGACGGAGTATTGCGGACTACAGTCGAGCGGCACGAACGTGATACAATGCCACGAAAAGAACGTGACGCCATGCCAAGGAATCTCGCGCATGGTAACTGCTGAGGGATTGCAGGGCTCGTGCTTATGCGTTTCAGTCCCCTGGCACCGGAGCTCAGCCCTGAGGGATCTGTGATGCTTAAGGAACGGTTATTCGTTTGCCTGTTGGTGGGCGCGTCGGCGGTGGTGGCGGAAGTCGCGCCGGCCCAGATACGGGAATGGCGTACTCGCATCAAAAAGGTCTTGTTCGTGCCTGAACCACCTCCCTCGCTCGCGCCAGTGTCCTACGGCAGTTTCGAGCCCACACCCGGCGTCATCGCCGAGCGGATCACCTACAGCACAGAATTCGGCATGCGGATCCCGGCGATTTTGTATCGGCCGGCTAAGCCGTCCGCGCAGAAGGCGCCTGGCATCGTCGTAGTCAACGGCCACGGCGGCGACAAGTACGCATGGTATTCGCCCTACACCGGGATGCTATATGCGAGGGCGGGCGCCTTCGTAATTACCTACGATCCCATCGGCGAAGGTGAGCGCAACTCCGAACACAAATCCGTCACGCGTCAGCACGATATCAGCGTTCCTCCCGCCGAGATGGGGCGCCGGATGGCAGGCCTCATGATCAACGATGTTCGGCAGGCTGTCTCGTATCTCTCGCAGCGCCCCGAAGTCGATTCACGCCGCATCGCCGCGCTGGGTTACTCGATGGGCTCGTTCGTGCTTGGCATCACCTGCGCCATCGAAACGCGATTGAATTCGTGCGTACTCGTCGGAGGAGGGAACCTCGATGACCCCGGTGGTTACTGGGACAGGAGCAACCATACGATGTGCCAGGCGATTCCCTACAAGTCGCTCATGTTCCTGGGCGACCGCGGCGCCGTACTGTACAGTCTGCACGCATTGCGCGGCCGGACATTCATCTTCAACGGCACGCTGGACGGTGTGGTCACGAGCGAACCGCTGGGGCCTCAAGGATTTTTCGAGGACCTCCGGAAAAGAACAATCGCGCTCCATGGCAGCGATAAGAATGTCTTCGAGTTTGGATTCGAGCCCGGCGCCGGGCATCGTCCTTACTTTGTGACACGGCCCGCGGCGCTGTGGCTCGGACGACAACTGCGGTTCCCGAACTGGACCGAAGAAGAGATCGCCAAGATGCCCGAGACCTACATCGGAGAGTGGTCGCGGCAACAAAATGTCTACATCGAGCCGGTGTATGCCACCGAGGTCCGCGAAGCCGGCATTCGCGCTCTCGGGTCGGGAATTCCGGGCGTCGCGCGCGAGCAGCTGAACGCCGTGCCGCTCGAACAATGGAAGCGCGACAAGGATCAATTCGTGTATGAGAGCTGGATCGCAAAGGCGAAGGCGCTCGTCACAGAGTAGCGTGCCGTGGGCGAGTTGGCGGCGGTTCTAGCGGCGCACCGGGTTGATGAACGCCCCGTTCCCGGCGATGTCCCATACCGCCACGCGTGCCCACTTCCAATTCTTGGCCTCCGTCTTCCAGGTAAACGTCGCGCTGCCGAACGGCCGCGTCTCGGTCAGCGGGAAACTCTGCCTGAAGGTTTCGTTGCCATCGCCCCAGACGATCTCGCCAAAAGCCAGCGGAAAAGTCCATTGAATACTGGTTGCGGCGGTGATCGCGTCGGGCGATGTGGTCGTGATCGCGACCTTCGGTAAGAGCACCTCTCCCATCGATATGAAATAATCGCCGCGCGCTACCGCCTCCAGCATTTTGCCGTAGTTGTCGAAGCCCGGGAGCTCTTCCGTCCGCACATAGTTCGCATTCATGTGCGCGTAAAGCTCCGACGTGTGGTCGATGGCGAACATATCCGTTTCGGCCAGTATGCGCTTCGATAAACCCCAGTTGTTCATGTCATCGAGCAGCGTGAGCGCTCGCATCCCCTGCTGCAGAATCGAGCGATCGGCCGGCATTGCTTTCCAGCCAGTTCCGATATACCGGGGATCGAGGAAGAAATCGGTGTGACGAACCTTGTCCGGATAGCCGAACGAGCTTTTCGTGCGGGGGTGTGTTTGATAGAGCATGCCATGCTCGCGCCGAACCATTTCGATGACGTCGGCCGGCGACCCGACATGGTACACCGAGCCGTACTTGGGATGCTGCCGCTGCAGCGGGCCTTCCGACCCTTTGCCCATGAACCAGTAGACCGGCTTTGGAAATGCTAAAGACCAGTGGCCCCCCAGGTGCACATTCGCCTCTTCGGACGGTATCAACAGAAACTTCGCATCCGATATCTTACGGCACATCCGGTAATAAGCAGCCAGCTCTTCGAGACGTAGATCAGTCAGGTCTTGCGGGTGACCGTCGCCGTGAAAGTCGGCGGTAATCGCGGCGTCGATTCCCATGTCTCCGAGAACCTGCTTAAACGGTGGAACCCAGTCCGGACCCTGCTGAAGAGCCTGCATGGTGTAGCCCCAGTGCCAATGCGAGGTCAACGTCTTGTATCCGGGAAGCGCCGGGAAGCGGTCGCGGTTCGTGAAACGGAGGACGTCCTCGAGGGCGGCCTCCGGCTGGCGATCCGATACAAGATAGAACACACCCAGGCGCTGGACCGTGCCTGGCGGGGCGTTGATCCACGGATAATATTGCCCGGCGCCATCGTCCGTAGGGTGACGAACACCGAGGCCCAACTCACCTCGCCCTCCACGACCGGCCCAGCCGTGAAACCAGACGTAGCCCATGTTGGTGGTGTAGTCCCGGGGTGCGATGTATGTATGCGGCGGGGGAAACACCGCCAGTGTGCCTCCGTCCAGTTTGGCGGCAACGGTTCGGTAGCGGACGTAGGCCGGCCGTCGGTCCGGTCCACTGGTCATGACGGTCTGCAACTTTCCCTCCGTGTCGTAATACGTGACGGGGGACACCACCTCTCGCCGGCCGGCTACGACGCCTGACGCGGGGGCGGCAACCCGGAGTCCGGTGTCGTACAAATAGGCAGTGTCGGGCTCCTGAGTTGAAACCACCGCCTCCTGATAGACAAGCCGGCTGCCGGGATAAAACGTGTACGCGATACCGCCCTCAAAGATTCCCAATTTTAGGCCCTGGAACAACACTTCGACTCGGTCGCCGATGCTCCTGGCCTTAGCGCTAACGGGCTGAAAGGCGCCCTCGAACCGGCGCGTTCCATCCGGGTGATTCCCTGGAAAGTCGAAGAACTCGTCGAACCCTGCCCTGCCGCGGCGTTTGCCAGTAGCAGCCCAATACTGGGGCGAAGCATTCCGCACTACGCTGCTCCCCTCCAGGCCGATCCTAGTGATCAGCGGTCTTCCTGTATCCAGAGAGAACTCCGCAGTCCAGATGCGGGACGCTTCGTCCGGCCAGCGAACGGTCAAGGTTTCAGTGCTCGCGGCGACCGTCACCGGCCCCTGCCTCACGCCGGAGACGTCCGCCGGAACAACGGCGGCAAAGCTAAGCACGGGAATCAGAAAAATGAGAAATCTCATTGAGCCTCGCCGAATTGCAATAGAGTCGCGTTTTAGGTTTTTACGATTACTTCGGACGCGCCTTTCAGCACGCTTTTGATGTCGTTGATCCCCACGCCCGGTCCCTGCGGAACCATCAGTGCTCCATTCTTGATTTGCAGCTTCGGCTGGAACCAGTCGGCATATTTTTCAATACCTTCCTTGTATTCCTGATACGGACCGACATCAGGGACAATTGAGGCGAAATGGAGACTGTATATGAAGCCAAAGCCGCCGGAGAGGTGGACCGTGGTGGGCATCTTAGCCAGCGCTGCCATACGGGCCACTCGTAGCGAGCGGATCATGCCCCCGTAGTAATAGAGATCGGGCTGCACGATGTCAACACCGCGATTGCAGATCATCCAGCGGAAGCGGTGCTCGCTGAACTCCTGTTCGCCGCCGGCCACTGGGATCGTGAGGGCATCGGCAACCTTCTTGGTAGCCTCCAGATCGTCGAACTGGCAAGGTTCTTCGTAGTGCAAGAATTTATATTCTTCCAACATGCGGCCGATCTCAATTGCCTGCGGCGGGTCATAGGAGCTGTTCGCGTCGCCATGCAGATCGATGGCATCCCCGAAGGTCTTCCGGGTCAGCGCGATGAGGCCCTTGGTGCGCCCGGGCAGAGCGTCGGCATTCTTGCTCATCCTGCCGCCTAGCCGGAACTTGACGGCCTTGGCGCCAGTTTCTTGAATCAGCTTCTGAAGGTACTCGACCTCTTGGGGAGGCGTAGTATCACGCCGGCCGCTGGCCACGTAGAAGGGCACCTCGCGCCGCACAATGTCGCCCAGAAGCTGGCCAATGGACTTGCCGGCAATGCGCCCGAGCATATCCAGGATGGCGAACTCGACCCAGGCCTGCGCGGTCCAAAAGGCAAGGCCCTGGAGCTTGTAGTTGCTCTTATATCGGTAAAGTTCCCAGAGGTGCGTCTCCAGGTCACGAACGTCCTTACCGACAAAGTAGGGGACAATCAGCTCGTTCAGGATCGGGTAGAAATCGGTGGCGCGACCATTGTCGAGCGAGATTCCCTCGGCGCCGTCTTTTGAACGCACGTGAATGAAGTAGTTACGATCCCTGCGAAGGAGCCGAATGGAATCGATAACGACCGGCGTGGTGATTCCTTTAAATTTCAAGACCGGCTCGGCGGCCGCCTGCCTGAGTTTCTCGTCGCTCGGGGCCGCCGCCGCGGACGCCTCAGTCTGCTGCGTGCAGCCCGGCGAAAAGGAGAGGGCTCCCGCGCCTGCTGTGAGCTTCAGGAAATTACGACGTTGCATGGCTGATTCCGTTGTCATCTTTGTCTCCTAGTGATCATCTTTTAGAACAAGAATTTCAACCCGAACTGGAGTTGACGACCGACCGAACCGGACCCCGCCAGTTTTCCGAAGTTCGGATTGCCGATCGTCAGCGCAGCGCTGCGTGCGCTCGGCAGAATGAAAGTCGGCGTGTTGGTCAGGTTGAATGCCTCCGCGCGGAACTGAAGACTGGTCGTTTCCGAGGTTCGGAAACTCTTGAAAACCGAAAAATCGAGATTCCTGGAACCCGGTCCA
>DATHIZ010000369.1:0-3560 GCA_035316385.1 Bryobacteraceae bacterium
ACCTGGTACGTGTTTATCGGAACGTCCGTTACTATTTCTGTTGGTTACATTGTTTCATTCATCGGGAAAGAAAATAGTGGCTGGAACGGCCGCCAGGAAAAGGTGTGAGAATGGGCGGGGCATGTTGACGACAATTGGGGAGCCCGAGCAGGGGTTCGCGCGCACGCGGGCGTCTGCCCCACCTTGTTAACCAAGGGAAAGAAGGCTCAGTGGAGGCGCATGGCTGACAAGCAAGCACCAGGATTACGACGAGATTTGGGTCTGTGGGGCGCTGTCGCCATCGTGGTCGGCACCGTGATCGGAAGCGGTATCTTCCTGGTCCCCAAGGCGATGATTCTGAACGTCGGTTCGCCCGGCATGGTTTTTGCCGTCTGGGTATTTGGCGGCATCCTCACCATGTTTGGGGCTTTGACCTACGCCGAACTGGCGGCCGCGCTTCCGGAGGCCGGAGGCGAATATGTTTACCTGCGGGAAGCCTACGGACCCTTTTTCGGTTTCCTCTACGGATGGACTCAGACCTGGGTAGCCAAGAGCGCGTCGATTGCCACACTGGCCACGGGCTTTTTCTATTACCTCGCCAATTTCCTGCCGCAACTCGAGAAAGTGGTCGGGACTATCCCCATTCCGCTTGGTGAGAACGGGGGGCCGCTTGAGATCCGTTCCGGGCAGTTACTGGCGATGGCGGTGATTCTGTTCCTGGCGGTGGTGAACTATTTCGGCGTAAAAATCGGCGGCGGCGTGCAGATCGCCGTGACCATCGTAAAGGTCGCGCTCATCTTTGGCATCATTGCCATCGGCCTCACCTCCGGGCAGGGAAGTACTGCCAATTACACGACTTCCGTTCCCGTTGCCGGTGGATTCTCCGGTTTCTTTGCCGCTTTGGTTGCCGCCCTTTGGGCCTACGACGGCTGGAACAACGTCAACATGGTTTCCTCCGAAATCCGGAATCCGCAGCGGAACTTGCCCCTCGCCCTGATTGGAGGAGTGAGCCTGGTAGTTCTGATATATCTGCTGACGAATTTCGCCTACTTTTACGTGCTTTCCGGATCGGAAGTTGCCACCAGCGACCGTGTGGCCGCGGCGATGATGAGCAAAGTGATGGGGCAGGGAGGCGCAAATGCCGTTAGTATCGCGGCGATGATCTCTATTTTCGCCGCTCTTAACGGTTCCATTCTTTCCGGCGCCCGGGTACCTTACGCACTTGCCCGGGACGGCTACTTTTTCAAGCCGGTCGCGCGGGTCAACCCCGCATTTCATACGCCTGGAGTCGCGGTGGCGCTGCTCAGCCTGTGGTCGGCTATCCTTGTGTTGAGTGGGCGTTATGACCAGCTTTACACCATGGTGATCTTCTCCAGTTGGATACTTTACGCCATGGCGGCCGCCTCTGTTTTGGTACTCAGAAGAACGCAACCCGCCTTGCATCGTCCTTACCGGACGCTTGGCTATCCGGTAGTGCCAATACTATTTGTACTGGTGGCGATAACACTGTTGGTCCAGACCATGCGTACCTATCCGCGCGAATCGATCCTCGGTTTAGTCTTCATATTGGCGGGATTACCCTTTTATTTTCACTGGAAGCGGCGGGTTTTGGTAAAATGAAGGGTACTTCAGTCTGGGTGTACCATCCACCAAGGTCCTGGTCACTGCACTGCCCATCAGTCCTATTGTTCTGATTTCAGAACAAACCCCTTGAAATCCATCAAAAAATAGGTTACAACTGCAAGTGCGGCGATGCAGATGGGACCTGGTTTGTTCTTGAATCAGAACAAGCCCTGAATTTAGCCTTCTGGCCGACTTGCTTGGGAGAGCAAATTAATGGACGTTAGCAAAATGCTCGCTGAATTGCGGCAGGAACGGGAAGCAATAGAAGAAGCGATCTTGATATTGGAGAGGCTGGCGAGAGGCAGAGGAAAACGCCGCGGCCGGCCTCCCCTTTGGATGACCAGCGGTGACGCGCCGGTCCGCCGGCGCGGCCGTCCGCCAGGAAGCAAGAACAAGCCAAAAGAGAGTGCCGCGTCGGATTAGCGCGGCCGCTATGGGGGACAGCCGTCGCATCCTGTCCCCCGCTCTTGCCTAATACAGCAGGTAGTTCTTCCTCCGTTGAATAAATTGCAGCAGGCTGGGCATATCTTTCTGGCCAATTGACGCTGGATCCTCACCGGCCTCGATTGCCTTCAGCACTGTCAGGCTCCCCGTTAGCTTCTGGTCTGCCGTCCAGGTCATCTTTCCAGGAAACAGTTTCGCCAGTGCCACTCCCAGCTCAAGGCCAAACCCCGTGCTGCTGAAGGCTTGCCTGTCTGTGATCACGAATCGTACGCCTTCAATCGTCTTTCCGGCAAAGTTGGAACTGCCCGGTTGAAAACGCGTAGGATAGACGCGGATCCCTGGAATCTTCCGTCCATTCAAATACTCAGCCAGTTCACGGCTGCGAATCCACTCCGCGCCGATCTGTTCAAATGGCGCGTCCGTACCTCGTCCAACCGAATAAACCTTCCCTCCTTCCAACATGCCGATTCCCGGGTAAAGAAGGGCCGCATTCAGGCTCCTCATATTGGGTGACGGGTTTATCCACGGCAGGCCCGTCGAATCGAACCAGTCGCCGCGCTGCCAGTTTTTCATGGCAACCACCCGCAGGTCAGCCTTCGGGTGGAAATCATCGTTTATCATTCGGGCTAATTCGCCCATTGTCATCCCGTGCCGGACCGGCATTACTGCACAACCGATGAACGATTTCAGCTCCGGGTCCAACATGGGCCCTTCCACGCGTGTGCCGGTGATCGGGTTCGGGCGGTCCAGCACAATAAACGGCAGTTTTCTTTTAGCGGCTTCTTCCATTGCGTTCGCCATGGTGCAGGTGTAGGTGTAGAATCGCGCGCCGACGTCCTGGATATCGAAAACCAGAACATCAATGTTGCGCAGCGTGTCGTTCGACGGACGGCGATTCGCCCCCAAGTACAGGCTATAGACAGGAAGCCCGGACGACGGATCCTTAGCGTTCCCAACGTTTTCGTGATCTTCCTTGCCCGCGATGCCGTGTTCCGGAGAAAACAGAGCCCGAAGCTTCACTCCCGCGGCCAGCATCAGATCGATATTGCGCCGGCCGTCGCGGCTGAGGCCGGTGTGATTGGTGATCAATCCTACGCGCTTGCCCTTAAGCGATTGAAAACCCTCCTCCGTCAACACATCGAGCCCGGTCAAGACATCCGCATTGCGCGGGGCAGGCGGCACGGCTGGCGGGCGCTGGCTTAACATAACGGAACCGGGCGCGATGTCGACATTCAATCCCGCGGCAGCCATGCTGGCGACTCGTCCCCGCAGCGACGTAACCGGCGGCCGGCGGTTTGGATGGACGCTGTTGGCCAGCAGGATGACAAAGCTGTTTGTGGCCGGGTCCATCCACAGGGAGGTGCCGGTAAAGCCAGTGTGGCCGTAGGAGCCGATCGGGAACAGTTCACCCCGGTTTGCCGAAAATGGCGAGGCGATATCCCAGCCGAGACCTCGCAGTATCGGCTGATCGGCCGGGGATTGCGGCGATGTAAAAAGCCGGACCGTCAGCGGAC
>DATHIZ010000370.1:0-2775 GCA_035316385.1 Bryobacteraceae bacterium
CGGTGAATGTAGTGGTAGAGCCGAATGAAGCGCTTGGCCGAGAAATCGGCGGACAAGGGCCGGCTTGCGCAGGAAAGGATGGTCGAGAGCTGAGCCAGGGACATCGACCGGCCTCCTCCTTGAAAATCGAGTGCCGATCGCCGCGCCCGGACGACTTTGCCGAAGGGCGGGCCGCCGTGTAGAGCAGACTCCCGCCAAATTCTCGCGGTCCCGGCCGGCCTGTCTTGCGCGGGTTGTCTGCCCAGCTTAGTAGCAGCGTGCATGTGGTCCAGCAGAGGGTAGGTAGTCTCGTTCCTAGAAAGCCGGTTTGCAGTCCCACCAAACCATTCCGGTTTGGCTCCATCCGGTTCACGCAATGGGATGGAGGCGCCGTCCAATTCCAGGATGAGCATCGGCCACTCATCATGATGGAGCTTGCACAATTGACTGATTTCGTCGTCCGGGAAATGACCGGCGGCAACGATGTCGCATCCGATTGCGCGCGCGGCTAACGTGAGCGCTTGCCAGACGTGTCCAATGTCATGTAAACAATAGCGATACGCCCGGTCCTGATATTTCCATGCCTCGCGCCACGCAATGCTGGTGAGAACCAAAGCGATTGGAGCCGAAGTACGAGTTAACTTCGTTAGTAGATCACCTAGTACATCACCCCGCGCGCGCTGCTCCGCCATGTGCGAAGAAGGACGGTAGTGGTACAGCCCGTCCGGCCAATCTTTCAAGCCGCGTGTGAAGAGATGGAATTCCGTCGGGTGCAGATTGCCGGAAGACGGATTGACGCGCAGCGCATACCGTTCCCCGGAGGGGGAAAGCTTAGATGCACTGATGGCTGCCGAATAGAACAGCAGTTGGGAGAGAAACTCAGGGCCCGTCTCAACCGCCGTGTCCCCGATCCTGCCTTCCAACAACGCAATCATTGAATTTTCGGGTGAGGGTGGATCGGCGGGAAGATCGAGCACGGGTGTGCCTTCGTAGTGGCGAAACGGGTCGGGCCTGTTGGCCCAGTCGAGCGTGTGCCGCGATGCGGCCACGGACTGAACGCTATGTTTGGTGGACTCGTGATATTCGCGCCAAGTTGGCGTGTGCATTTCCCTAAAGAGTGCTGATTTCGATGACACGCAGCCCGCGCTTTCGTGCTTCTTCGCCGAACTCTTCGGTGATGTCATGATCGCCCCGCGAAGACCCATCCCAAATCAACGCCGCGGCGGGGGAGTCGCCAAGCTCCTTTGCTAAGGCAGCGGTTTCATCAAGGATCGCCAGACTTGCCGCGGAATAGTCGGGCCTCTGCAGGGCCCGATCCATTACAATCAGGTTGCCGCTTGCGCTCACGGCTTCTAAGACCTCGTCATAGAGCGAGCTCCAGGCGCCGGGACGATCGAGCACCGAATTCCGTTTGAAATCATCGCGGGTGGAAGGCAGCACGATCCGGCGCGGCAATCCCAGCGCGCCTGCTTCGGAGAGGGCGATTAAATCTGCCCCGCACGCAGCCGACGTCACCAGCGCTTTCACGCCGTCCGCTTCGAACATGGACCGGATCCTCCTCCCTACCAAATCGACATTGCGAAGCGGGAAGCGCACGTCCTTGGCATTGAAGGCGTCAATTCGCCGTCCCGAAAGCGCAATGACCACGGATCTCCTTCTTTCGTTCAATCGCTAACTCAAATTTCGCACGGATGGAGGACAGACAATTTTCAGCTTAATGAATCTGTGTTCCTTGGCGGACATACAAAATCATTTAAAGCAATCGGACGCCAGCGATTCGGTCTTTTGGCGATATTTGTCTGCAATGTTTGGGCCCCCTATCTCCACTCTTCTGGGGGAGAGGATTCACCGGGGAAGCGGGAGCAGTAAGGTGCCTGATATTTGTGACGCTCAATCCGCTTGTCTCTTGAGTTTTCTCGTCACTACTGTTTTGGGATTCAGGAATACTGAAGCAGCGCAGGCCTAAGGTACTCGTCTGTACCGATCGGCGAGCTGCCGTCAAGCGCCTTTTTGGCGGCCTCAATGAACATTTCAACGGGAGGAACCATGCAAACGAGATTTTCTACAGCTAAAAAACGACTCATCCTCATTTCGGGCCTGGTGTTCTTTAGCGCAAGCGCATTTTCAGACACGCTAACTGTTCAGGCTACCTCGAACATCTATTCGGCCGGGCACTCGGTCTTGCCGGCCACCATTTACCCGGGCAATTTTTCCCCTTCAAGTGTGTTTTCGGCGGGGGCAAATCAAGTATTGACTTTTTCCAACGTCACAGGTTCGATCGGCTGTAATTTTGTGATTACGAATGGACCGGATGGAACTTGTTACCCGGGAGTCAACACAACTGTCACAAGCTATGGAGGGCTCTCCGGGATTTCAGCCGACAACAAAAACATGTTTCTGGTCGGCGTTTTCCTGGATTCTACGGAACCAAGCGGTGCTGGCCCGGCAATTCTCAGCTACGATTTTGGGTCGCCCGGCGGTCTGAATACCTCCGATCTTAGCTTTTCCCCGGAACTCAACCAGGTCTTCTTCATAGGCGACGGTCTAACCGGAACGGGAAGCGGACTGATGCAGGATTTCCTTGTGCCGTCTTCGGCAAGCCGTTTGTATCTCGGTTTCGCGGATTCTTTCGACAGCGTTCCATCGTATTATGCGGATGATGTTGGGTCTTTGACCGCCACGTTTTCCATCACTTCAACTGCAGCGGTTCCTGAATCCTCATCTGTTCTTTTGGTGACCGGAGGTTTGCTGGTGGGCGTATCCTGCTTCCGGCGAAGAATTCGCAAGTCGCTGAAG
>DATHIZ010000371.1:0-4650 GCA_035316385.1 Bryobacteraceae bacterium
GTGGCAAGCGCGTTTCTTTTCCCACTTCATCTGTTCGAGATATGCGTTCGAAATGCTGTAGCGAATGCTGCCACGGCAACTTACACTACGGATTGGCCTTGGGTTGCTAGTTTCGAACGAAGCTTACCCAGGCCCCACCGCCCTCACTTCAGTCCACACGACGAGATTCTGAAGGTACGAAGGCGACACGAAAACCCACGCAGCTCCGGTAAAGTGATTGCCGACTTAAAGTTTGCCTTCTGGGTCTCAATGTTTACCGTTAGCCATGAAGCACGCCTTTGGACACCCCACATAAAAGTCGAGTTTCCAAACGCTCCGGCATCCACAACTGTGCGCCAACTTCGCACGAAAATATACGGCGTTTCCGATACGGTCCGCCTACTTCGAAACCGCATTGCACATCACGAGCCGATATTTGGCCTCGATCTCATCGCCAGATACGAGGCGATCGAAGAGATAATCGGCTACCGATGTTTGGATACGCTCGCCTGGATGCGCCGTGCGGAAACGGTAACAAATTTCTTATTAACAGATCCATAGTTGCGCGCCTATTCGGGACAGGCGGTACTAAATCCGCAGTTCCGTGATGCGTGCGCCGACGCGCGCTCACGGTCGAAATGATTCGCACCATCAGTGAGGCGTGGAAAATCCCTGCCGATCTACTCGTAGCGGCATAAGCCGGGACGGTAAGGAATCGCGCGCGCGAGATCTGCGGAGCCGTCTGTTGGGGACTGCGGCGCCTCATTTATGCAGCGAACTGAGATAGGCGAAGTAAGCCGAGCAGGCCGAAGCGGCGGCCGCGAGCGCTGCGATCACCACGGAAGCGAACATGATCCAGCTCTGCCACTGGTCCTGTACGGCGGCTCTTCGTGCCATTTCGGCCCTTGCGGCGAGGTGGATGAGACTGTCAGGCCGTGTGGACAAATCCTGCGCGAGTTCGGCGTGGGTCTTTTGGTGCGGTTCTTTTGCCATGCGTAAACCTCTCAATGGTCACGCATCATATTCCTAAAGTTCTGGCCCGGCGCGGGGCATTCCACCATGGTTAGTCCTGGAATCGTTTCCACATGGCCATGGAGGTTGATGGTCCTGCCGTCGACCGTGAAGGTGCAAGCTCCGTTGTATGGATCGTTCCTCGTTCCAAGCTGTCGCCGCGCTGGGCAAGTGGAGGCGCAAGATCGAACCCGAAGCGGAAGGTGCCGCGAGGACGGCCCACCCCTGAGCATTCGCGTAACGTCAATGAGCAAGCCAGGCCTCGGTGGCTTCCAGCCATGCCTTGGCTTCGCGGAATTTTGTGTACGCCCAGACAAAGGCTGGAATTTTCATCAGCTTGTCCGGGTAAGGCTGAACAGGCGCTCGACCAGCACGAGCTTTAGAAGCTCGCCGACGATCAATGTCACAACGCTGCTCATCATCTGACCGGTAGCAGCCAGATAAGCCGCCACCGGTTTGACCGGTTCCAGCATGATCACCGGTACCGAAAACAGCGCCAGCGGAGCGGTGGCTTACATCGTCGGGGTGCAACCGCCGAAGTTAGGCCGCTCAGAATGGCGATGAGAGATTATTTTGGCCACACGGTTCAGGAGAAAACCCGCCCCGTGTTGACGGAGCGGGCTATCCCGAGCGGCCTAAGCCCGATTTTGCTAGTCCCTGTCGTGATGGATGACTGTCTTCTCACGGTTGCCGAACTCGTCTTCCTTCTTGATGACCGTCTTGCGGTCAGCGGGTTCTCGCTCCTTGATCACGGTTGTTCGGTCGCGATCCCGGTCGCGATACTCGTGTGATTCACCAACGGTTGCGCCGGCTCCAACTGGACCGACCCGCACGCCAACATCGTCTGCGAACGCAGGGGCCGCAATAGCGGTGATTATCGCTGCGGCGAATACGTACCTCTTCATCTTCTCCCTCCTTTCATAGTGCCCCCTAATAACCTTTGGACTGCTACGAACGTTTCGGCAGAAGCGGCACGTTGTTACCGTTCCTCAAAATACCTGCGTTCGGAACCGGGAGCTATCTGTCCCAAGTTACATATCCGGGACCTTACCAACCGCCGCGGAAGTGACCTCGATGGCCCCATCCCCATCCGCCACGCCAAACCGGACCGGCGTACGCATACACAGGAGGTGCCGCATAGACCGGATATTCATCAACCACCACCACTGGCGGCGGCGCTACAATGACAGGCGGCGCCGCCCCGTACGCGTATGGCGGCGCAGGCCCGTACGCGTATGGGGGAACTTCCTGCTCATAATTTTCGCTATAGGGAGTTACCTGCAGATCGGCGGCCACTGCCGGCGAGGCAAGAGCTAGTGCACTTGCTGCACCCAAGATCGCTTTACGCATCTACGTTGTTCCCTTGTTTGTCACCCTGTAGCGAGCAAACGCGGAAACACGTTGTTAGGTCCATGAACGGGTGTTCAGCCGCGACAATCCCCCGTTATGAACACAGTTGCGGCCCCTAAATCCGCGTGCGTTATCATGAATGCTGGGCAGGCGGCGGCAACGCGATAGTCAAGAACGATTTCAATGTCGCCTAATGGGCACTTTTGAGACATCCCGGTGGCCGCTCGACATGTCTGCTTATGGGGGAAAACCGGAAGCGAGCGGCTGTGGGGCAAAACGACGCGAATGACCCCAACCGGACATAATCTCGATCTCCCGGCGCATTTATTTGACCCATCGAGCGGTCCGCACATTCACTGACAAACCAGTACGGGGGTTTTCGCGTGCGTCAGCACCTTGTTTGTCACACTGCCGATTAGAAGCATGGAAAGTCCGCTGCGCCCATGCGATGACATAACAATGAGATCGCAGCCTTTGTCCTCGGCTGCTGCGATGATGGCTTGATGGGGTTGCCCCTTCTCCACTTGAATCGTCTCGCAGGAAACACCAGCCTCCTTGGCCGCATTTGCCGCGCGATCCAACGCGCTAGTGGCCTGTTCCTTGCGCAGCTCAGCATATGTTGCGACTGCTTCAAGGAACCGCCCTGTCATTTCTGAAAACGGTTCCACAACGAAGATTACAGATACCTTGGCTCCAAGGGATTTCGCCAGCGCCAACCCATGCGCCACCCCATGCTCCGCTAACTCCGACCCATCTGTCGGAATAAGAATATGCCGATACATGCTTCACCTCCCCATTGTCTGGACGTATTGCTGCCTTAGGTGCGCCGACCGATTGGACGTGGACCGCCGTCCATCTATCAAGTCTGCCTCTTCACGATCTCAAACCCCTTTGCCAGCAATTCCAGCA
Organism: Bryobacteraceae bacterium; assembly: GCA_035316385.1. Lineage (GTDB taxonomy): Bacteria > Acidobacteriota > Terriglobia > Bryobacterales > Bryobacteraceae > Bog-105. The sequence continues at coordinate 3,250 of DATHIZ010000371.1, forward strand.
GTATGCGCTGCGCCAAGTGCGCGCACTCTTCGGGCTTGATCCAATTTGGGCTTCTCCAATCGGGATCGTCTTCCTTTGGGTAACTGGTGAATGCTGAGCGAATGGCGGCTTCGATTACGTCTACGGGATTGTCCGACATCTGCATCCCTCACGCGTTCGGCCAACTAATCAAATCCCCAGAAATGGCCCAAGAAACATGCGCCGACCGACAAGTCATTCGGCAGCCCTCTCATTAGAACGATGGCACCGACATCAATGGTTTGATCTAGGTCAAGGTCGCGCCATCAGGTGCAGATATGTGAACGCTTTTGCAGCAAAGAGTTAGAAAATGAACTGGCTCAACCCCTTGTTCGGCATTGCAATCGCGTTGTCTGGTCAAAATGCATTCGCCAAGAACCGTTTGACCGACCCCGTCAAGATCGCGCGAGAATGCAAAACCGACGTGGAGCGTTTGTGCGAGGGACTTCGTCCCGGTGGCCAGCGCATCGTCACCTGCCTCAAAGAAAAGGTGACCGAATTGTCGCCTGCATGCTTGGCCGCATTGAAGTCAACAGAATAAGAGAAGCCCCGTACTACGCGACACAAGTGGAGCATACGGATGTGGATCCTGATGTACGTCTTTTCCTACTCAGTCAGCCCGGCTGCCACAAACGACAGGGCGAATGGAGGCTCCTTCCAACCGTGGTATTTCAGGAGTTCTCGAATGAAAAGCGATGCAAGACGGCCAAGTCAACACTTGAGGGTAGCTTAAAGGGGGCGGGAGCCAAGCTAAAAAGTGGTTTAGAAGACTTGAAGAGCATAGGTAAGGGTGACCCAGCGCAGATCATCATTGCCTTTAATGTGGAATGCCTTCCGAAATAAAGTCGGCGACCACGACCACGCCAACATCACCTCGACGGCACAGGGCGCTGCTTCGCCGCGCCGACCTCCTCAAGGGAGCTGAAAAGAAGCGGGGGCGACGGATTTCACCAGCCGCAATAGCGCGCGGCGGCGTAGCCGCCATAGGGAGAAAATAGCCGCTGCCCATAGCCGCCGAATCCGACGCCGCAAAGAGCTAACTAATTAAAACGCAAACCAGGCCTTGGCAACAATCGTTGCACCGCACCAGTTCGACACCAAGCCAGCGGGGTTGGTAACGAGATCAACGCGGCCACCCGGCCGCGCGTTTGGATTCCCGGTAAAGACAAAGCAGTTCTCCTTCGACAGATTGGTGTCGTAGTAGCGCAGATCGAGGTTGAATTTCTTGTGGGTGAAGGTCACGCCCGCCTGCCAATTGAGATAGGCGGGTAGCGGGAAGCTGCCGAGTTGCGGAGCCTGGTTACCGAACCAGGAATAGCCGGCGGCCGTCGTGAAGGACACACCGCGGTTCTGGGGGAGTAGACGACTTGGCACGTCGAAGCC
>DATHIZ010000372.1:0-3073 GCA_035316385.1 Bryobacteraceae bacterium
CGATGCCGCGCCTTCCTCATGCACCGCCAAACCCTCGGTAAACCAGCGCGGCACCAGGTGATGCGTTGCGGTGAGTATATAGACGTGACTGAGTTCGTGCCACATGGTGCTGGCCCAGTTGAACGAACCGGGCGAACGCGCCGACGGGCTATCCATGGCTACCACCAGGCCGAACGTCACGCCCAGCAGCCCTCCCTGTCCGGGCAGGCCCATCGTGCGCACAATGAAATCCTCGTGGTTCGGATAGACTTCCAGCCGGACCGGACCAGTCAGCTTCATCTTATATTTGCGATCGTAGGTGGTTATGGCGCGCTGCAATTCGGCTTCGATGTAGGGCCGCAACAGCGCTGATTCCTTCTTATTCAGCATCAACTCGGTAGTGGGCGTTTTGAAAGTTTCAAAGTTGCCCAGGCTATCGAGCAGTTGCAGCGAATTCTTGGTGATCGCATCGCGGTAGTGCGCCTCATAGCAGCGATCGAACTGCGTTTTCGCCTCGGTTTCGTTACCCACCCGCAGCAGATTCTGGCCAAGCTGGGAACGCGCGGCCCAAAGCTTACCGTTCAGCTCCAGCGCCTTGCGGTAATAGTCGATCGCCAGTTCATAGCGGCGGTTGATTTCAAAGAAATGAGCGCCCGTGGCGTATGCCTCGCCGTAAGCCGGATTGATTTTGAGGATGCGCTCCATCCAGGGGGACGGCACTTTATCGTCGAGCCAGTCCATGGACGCCAGCACTGCCATGCCATCGAGCGCTTCGCTGGAAATCGACAGCGCTTTTTGTGCTTCTTCCGCGGCTAGCTTGGGATTGCTGTCTTCGAGCGCCAGATAAGCCATCAACTCATGCGCCTGGTATAGCTTGGGATCGTGCTCGAGCGCTTGCCGGGCCAGATCGAGCGCTTTCTTGTCATAGCGCTGCGCGGCCACGCGCGCCATGCCCAGGTAGGCCGGTGCATAATTGGGGTCGATTTCGAGCGCTTCCGCAAAGAGCGGCGCAGCGGATTCGGGTTGGTAATGGTCCAGCATCAGGCCGCCCCACTCCGTCTTCACCAGCACGGAGGCGTTGCTTTTATCCGCGGCGCGAAACTCGTTGTTGGCCTCCTGCCATTGCTGCATGCCCCAGTAGCCTTCCGCGCGTACGAACGGATCGGAGTTGCGCAGCAGTCCGTTGAAACAGGTTTGGGCTTCGGCGAGTTTGCCGTGATGACGCAGATCTTTGCACGTGTCCACCGGCGCACCTGAGGCAAACCCCGATGCCAGCGCTGCGAGAAGTAAGAACGACGGCTTCATTTGTCGATCTCCGATTGCGTGCGTGCTAATTCCAATAATAAAGAAGTCAGCTGCTGCTTATACTCGTTTGCCTCCATCGCCGCCTTTTGATACTTCAAGCGGTCGATTCTGGCTTCCAGATCTTCCTTCTTGCTGAGCAGCCGCTGTTTTTCCGGATTCGCCGCCTTTGCGGTTTCGGTTTGTGGACGAATCAACGCAAAGGACGCCGCCACCAACCCGTGACCGTTTTCGGGTTTTGGATCGCGCACAGCGTTGGCTTTGCCGGTGTCCGTCAGCAGCGGGTGCTCTGTCGCGAGCAGTTTCTCCGATTCGAAGTAAGTCGCGGTTTTGCGTTCGGTGTAGCGGAAGGCCTCCAGCGCCGAAGTGGTTCCATTCTTGTCGGTGTCGGCGGCCGGGTCGCGCAAGGCATCCACCCAATAGCGCGCAAAGACCGGAGCATTCTTTTCCGTACCGGTTTTCGTGGCCGTGATGACCACGCGGTCTCTCTTCGCCAGCGCCGCCAGGGACGCTCCGCTGCAGCTCGTCATATTGACGATCAGTTGGCGGTGAGCAGGTATCCGGTCCAGGAGAGCGGCGAGTTCGGCTGCGGTGATGTCCGGGCCCGGCAAGTTGAACTTGTAGTCGGTCTCGTCATAGGACCCGTGGCCGATCAGGAACAGCGCGAAGGTATCGGTCGCCTTGATATCGGCGGCAAGTCCCGCCATGGTTTGCTGGATCCGCACCCGCGTCGCCGCAGCTCCGCTGAGTGTGACCACATGCGCATCGGGCCCGTTTGCTTTCAGTTCGCGGTCCAAATCTGAAGCCCATTTGACAAACTGCGCCTCATACTCGGGTTCGCCGCCCAGCCCCGCCACGGTCAGGTAGTAATCGGCGGCCGGAAGGCTGCACGCGCAAAGTAGCAGCAGGCAAACGAATTTCATATCAAATCGCGTTCCTCAAACCATTCCCCTCAAACCACACCCCACTTCCGGCGCAGCAGCCATTCCGTGGAGCGGAACGCCAGCAAGAGCAGGAACACCGCCGGCATATCCCACAAGTCTTTCATCTCACGCGCCGTCACGCCGGATTCCGAATAGGCGATTTCCTTGCTCAGCTGGCCGGCGTTCCGCGGCGTGTAGTAACGGCCTCCCGTTTCATCCGACAGCTTTTGCAGTAGATCGCGATTTTGTTCGCGATGAAAATTCTCGGCTGCGCCGTCTTCGCGCCTGAATGTAAATACATCTTTGCCCAGCGGCTTGGCTCCTTGCCGGGCAGTTACTTCCGCCACGTAAGAGCCAGGTTGAGCGGCGTTCCATTCGGCTGCGTAGACGCCTGGAGCGAGCGGTTCGGGCCGCAACTGCACGGTCTGCGATGCGCCGTCCGGCCCAATCACGTTCGCTTGCACGCTGGCATCGCCGGCCGGCAGATACTTCTCGTCGCGCACTTCCGCGCGGAGCTGCATGCGGCCATCGTCTTCGAGCTGCGCGTTGGGAGTAGAAGCCACCACGCGCGACGGCGAGCTGCCGCCCACCCAGCGCAACAATTGCCGCCAGAATGTTTCCTGGCTGTTGTCGCCCAAAGGCTGCTGCATGCGCCAGCGCCAGCTGCCTCCCGTGGCGAACACGGCGGTACGGCCGCGCCCGTAGTTTTCCGTGATCAGCAGGGGCAAACGCGTCCCTCCGGCATCCACCCTTGCCAGCACCACCGCGCCTGGTTTAGGTGTTCCCGGGTCCTGATAATTCGCCAGGTAAGGCAGAATTTCCCAGTGCTGGTTGCTCTTCTCGGGGTCATCTTCAATGCGGCAAATCAG
>DATHIZ010000373.1:0-25570 GCA_035316385.1 Bryobacteraceae bacterium
GGGTCGAAAACCGGTTTCAGCGCCATGAGTCCTTCCAGCGTCGTATCCGGCCGGTTACATTCATCGCGGTCGCAGACCACTTCCTTCGTCCCGCTGGGCTGTCCGGTCTTCTTGTCGAGAACCGCGGCAGTTACCTGCATCGGCGCAATCTCGCCGCTGAAAAAGCCTTCGTTTTGAGCTCGCGCGGTTCGCTGCTGGCTCTGCAGCGAATACTCATCCTGCGCTTCGCGGCTGATGCCGTAGCGTTGCGCGACGACCTCCGCCGTCACGCCCATTTCCATGTATAGTCCGGGCTCTTTCTTCAACAGCACGGGATGCGGGTCTACATTGCGCTCCACCAGGCTGATGCTCTCTACCCCACCGCCGATGGACGCGCTCGCTCCCTCATGGATAATCTGGTGGGCTGCCATGGCAATAGCCTGCAAACCCGATGAGCAGAACCGATTCACCGTTACGCCTGCCACGGAAACGGGCAAGCCGGCCAGTATGGCCGCCCGGCGCGCCACGTTCAAACCCTGCGAGCCGTGCGGTTGGGCGCAACCGAGAATCACGTCCTCGATTTCCGCCGGGTCGAGGTGCGGAGTTTTGCGCAGTACATCTTTCAAGCAGTGTGCTGCTAAATCCTCCGGGCGCGTCATATTAAACGAGCCGCGATATGATTTCGCAAGACCCGTTCGCGAACTGGCGACAATGACAGCTTCTCTCATATGTTCGATCCACGATCCGATTTCTGGGCCAAGTATATACCGGCAGGAGGGCGTACATGGCTGAACTTGTGAAACTGACCAGGCAGGGCGACATTGCTGTTATTGTGATCGATAATCCGCCGATCAACGCGCTTGGCCCAGGCGTCCTGGAGGGGATAGGGGCTCTGCTAAACGAGGCCATCAAAGATCCTTTGGCGCGGGCGGTAGTCGTCATGGGCGCCGGTCAAACCTTTATCGGAGGAGCGGATATTCGCGAATTCGGCAAGATTGTTTCCGGTGAGCGCCCGCGTTTGACTCTGCTGCCCTTCCTGGAAGCCATTGAAGACTCGCCGAAACCCGTCGTCATGGCAATTCAGGGTGTGGCATTCGGCGGTGGTTTGGAAACGGCGATGGCCGGGCATTACCGTGTAATCACGAAAGACGCGCAGGTTGGTCAGCCGGAGGTGAAACTGGGCCTGATTCCCGGCGCCGGCGGAACGCAGCGGTTGCCCCGGCTGGCCGGTGTTGCGAAAGCCGTGGAGATGTGTGCGGGTGGAGAACCGGTCGGGGCGCCGGAAGCCATTTTGCTCGGCATTGCCGACCGGCTCATTGAGGGAGATCTACTGGCCGGTGCCATTGCGTTTGCTCGTGAGATTACGGACAAGCCTATTCCGAAAACGCGCGAGCGCAATGAGAAACTGCGCGATTCGAATCCATTGATCTTCAGCTTCGCCCGCGAGCAGGCACGCAGGCTGGGCCGCGGGTTGAAAGCGCCCCTGGCCGCAATAGACGCCGTGGAGGCAGCCACCAAGCTGGATTTCTTCGCCGGCTGCCAGAGAGAAGCCGAACTGTTCGATGAATGCCTCTTTTCTCCGCAGGCCAAGGCCCTGATTCACGCTTTCTTTGGCGAGCGCGCCGTGGCGAAGATCCCCGGCCTGGGCAAAGATGTTCGGCCATGTAACATCCGGCGCGCGGCAGTGGTAGGGGCCGGCACCATGGGCGGCGGCATCGCCATGAACTTCGCCAACGCCGGCATTCCGGTCATCGTAAAAGAGGCTGTCCAGGAGGCGCTTGACCGCGGCATGAACACGATTCGCGGCAACTATGCAAAAACGGTCTCCAAAGGCCGCTTGACGCAAGCAGCCATGGAGGAAAGGTTGGCCCTGATCACGCCGCAGTTAACCTATAGCGGATTCGAGCACGCCGACATCATCGTGGAAGCGGTGTTTGAAAACATGGCCGTGAAAAAGCAGGTGTTCGCCGAGCTTGACCAAATTGCCAAGCCAAGCTGCATTCTGGCCTCAAACACGTCCGGCCTGGATATAGACGAGATCGCCGCCGCCACCAGCCGTCCGCAAATGGTGATCGGCACGCACTTCTTTAGTCCCGCGAATGTGATGAAATTGCTGGAAGTGGTGCGCGGCAAAGCAGCCAGTGCGGAAACCGTCGCATCCGCCATGGCGCTGGGCAAGAAGCTGAAAAAAGTGGCCGTGCTCGCGGGGAATTGCCGCGGCTTCATCGGCAATCGCATGATAGCGCCGTATCTTCGCGAAGCGCAGTTTCTGGTGGAGGAAGGCGCCACCGTGGAGCAACTCAACCAGGCGCTGTTCGACTTCGGCATGGCAATGGGTCCTCTGGCCATGGACGACTTAGCGGGGTTGGACGTGGGTTGGGCCATCCGCAAAGAGTTTGCGCGCTTTGAGAAACCCGGTGTGCGTGTTCCCCTGGTGGCAGACCAGCTTTATCAGTTGGGCCGGTTCGGACAGAAGACGGGTAGAGGCTGGTCCCTCTATGATGAGAGCCGCAAACCGTCGCCCGATCCGGAGACAGCAGCGTTGATTGAGAAAGCGGCGCGCAATGCCGGCATCGAGCGCCGGCAAATTCTGCCTGAGGAGATTGTGGATCGCTGCATTTACGCCCTGGTCAATGAAGGCGCCCGAATTCTGGAAGAAGGATTTGCTTTGCGCGCGGTGGATATCGATATCACCTATTTGTACGGTTATGGCTTTCCCGCCTGGCGCGGAGGTCCGATGTTCTATGCGGATACAGTAGGGCTATCCAACGTTCTCATGCGAGTGGAAGAGTTTGAAAGAAAGCACGGTTCGGATCTGTGGGCTCCCGCGCCGCTCCTGAAGCAGTTGGCCGAAACGGGCCAAACCTTTGGCAGTTGGGACAAGCAAAGGGAACAGCCGCCCGCGCCCGAACCTAGGGCTGTAGCCTAACCTCCCTGCACACGGCGCTCCATGCCCTCCCAAAACGCTTCGCGCAGCTCGCGTTTTAGAATTTTGCCGGTCCCCGTTTTCGGCAGCGGCTCTTTTTCGAAGAGCACCAGGCGCGGCAGTTTGAACTTCGCTACGGTCCTTTCGAGGAACGCGATGAGCTCCGCCTGACACAACTGGCCCCCAGGCTTGAGTACAACGATGGCAACCGGGATCTCGCCCCACTTCGGATCCGGAGCTCCCACCACGGCGCACTCTAAAACTGCCGGATGAGCGAAGATCGCCCTCTCTATCTCAATGGAAGAAATATTCTCCCCGCCGCTAACAATAATGTCCTTTTTGCGGTCGACAATATGGATGTAGCTCTCGTCGTCCCAAACGGCCATGTCGCCGGTATGAAGCCAATCATCTTGCATCACTGCGGCTGTTGCTTTAGCGTCCCGGAAATAGCCATCCATCACGTTATCGCTGCGAATTAACACTTCACCAACTGTTTGCATGTCGCGCGGAACGTCGTCTCCGTGTATGTCGACCACCTTGATCTCAGTTCCTAAAATGGCCCAGCCTGCCCGCGCCAAATGGTGCAGCCGGTCTTCTTCACTCTCATACTGAACACCGGTTTTGTAATGCGCCGAAGAAACCACCGGGCTGGTTTCCGTTAGTCCATAACCGCCCATCACTACACAGTGAAACGCCTTCTCCATGCGAGCAATCAGTTCGACGGATGCAGCCGCGCCGCCGATACTGATCTCCTCCAAGCTCGAGGTATCGAACTCTCCCAGCCGCGGACAGTTCAGCAGCGCATTCGCCATCACCGGAACCACCGACATGCTGGTGGCTCTTTCGTCTTGAATCAGCCGCATGACGCTCACTGGTTCGAAGCGCCGCACCATCACCTGCTTGCAGCCATTCATCGTGGCCGTCTGCGGACGCCCCCAGCCATTGGCATGAAACAGCGGAATGGTATGCAACTCCACCACTCGATCGGACTGCTGCATACTCCCGGTTACCCCCAGTGCGTGCAGGTACAGGGTCCGGTGTGAAAGCATAACCCCTTTGGGCGAACCGGTACTCCCGCTGGTATAGAACAGCTCGGCAATTTCGTCTTCATTGAAGGAACGAAGCCCGGGCCGCTCAAGCCTGCCGGGAGACAGAAGTTCCTCGTAGCTGAGGTCTGCCTGCGGAATGGCGCCGCCAACGTTCACGTAACGGCGGATGCTCGGACAGGCCTTGCGGAAGCCGTCCACCAGCGGCGCGAAATCATTTTCAAAGATCAACACGCTCGCTTCCGCATGGTTCAGAATCTCAATCAACTCCGTGGGCGTTAGCCGCACATTCAGCGGCATGGCAATGGCGCGAATCAGCAGCGGACCATAGTAGCCTTCCAGAAGCTGATGCGTGTTGAAGCTGAGAAACGCGACGCGGTCACCCGGATCGACACCTTCGGCGCGCAACCCAGCCGCCAGGCGCTCACAGCGTTCTCCGAACTGCGCGTAGGTAAAACGCAAGTCGCCGCAGATGATCCCCTCTCGCCTTCCGTAAAGATCCACAGCCCGGTAGAGACAGCGAATGGGAGTAAGTGGAAGGTTCATAGGGCGTACCGTTCCTTTGCCAGCAGGCGCGCGGCCACGACGCGCCGCAGAGCAACGCTATCCACCGGATCATAGACCGCGAAACGCCGCAGTACGGACATATTCTTGCGCAGCGCGTCACCATCGGAACAAGCGCCGAGTACATTCCGTGCCGCCTGTTCGATTCGCGCCATGGCATCGCGCAAAAAGACCGCGCACATCTGGACAGCGATGGTTGCTTTGCCCGAAGCGGTCGCTTTGCGAGCCCGCAGCAAGCTCGATTCCATGGCGAACGTGTCCATGACGATATCCGCCAGATTCATGAGGATTTCCTGCTGAGCCTCAATGGCCGCCTGGTGTTTTTGAAAGGCCAGGCCAAGTGTCAACAGCGCGATGTTCTTCGCATTGCCAACCAGGCGCATTTCTTCATCCGCGTTAAGAGAGCCGATCTTACCGCTTTGAATGTCTTGCAGAAGCGTCATTACGGCAGGCATCAGGCCTAGCTGCCCGCGCGACGCGCACTTAATCAGCCTCCCGCTAATCAACAGGCGGTTGATTTCATTGGTACCCTCGAAGATCCGGTTGATGCGGGAATCGCGGTAAACCTTCTCCACCAGATAGTCTTGGTGAAAGCCATATCCGCCATGAATTTGCACGCCTTCATCGGCGGCATAATCCAGCACTTCCGACCCAAACACCTTGATGATGGAGCACTCCACGGCATATTCTTCCAGCGCTTTGAGTATCGTCTTGGAAGCGTCGGGCCCGTCCCACGAAAAGCCTTCGAGCTGGCTTTGGATCAGTCCGGCAACGCGCCACGCAACCGATTCGGCCGCGTAAATACGGACTGCCATCTCGGCAAGCTTATGCTGAATCGCGCCAAAGCCGGCTATAGGCTGCCCGAACGCTTTGCGCTCCTTCGCGTATTTCAAGCTAACCGCCAGAACACGCTTGGCGCCGCCCACCGCCAGGGCGCCCAGCTTTAGCCGTCCGATGTTCAGAATATTAAATGCAATGATGTGGCCGCGCCCGATTTCGCCCAGTAAGTTCTCTACGGGCACTTTGACGTTTTCCAAATAAATGGCAGTGGTGGAGCTGCCCTTAATGCCCATCTTCTTCTCTTCTTTGCCGCTGCTGACACCGGGAAAACTGCGCTCCACCAGGAAACAAGTGAACTTCTCCCCGCCCACCTTGGCGAACACCGTAAAGAGGTCCGCGGCAGCACCGTTGGTAATCCACATCTTTTGGCCATTCAACACGTAGTGCGTGCCGTCCGGGCTTAGATCGGCGCGTGTGCGAGCTGCTTGCGCGTCGGAACCGGCCTGCGGCTCCGTCAAAGCATACGCCGCAATCATTTCCGCGCTCGCGAGCTTCGGCAGATATTTTTGCTTCTGCTGCTCGGTACCGAAATAGAGAAGCGGCAGCGTACCGATTCCGGTATGTGCGCCGTGCCATGCCGAATACGATGCGTCTTGCCCCAGTTGCTCGGCCGCAACCAGCATGGAAGCCAGATCCAGCTCCAAGCCGCCAAATTTTTCGGGAATCGCTATGGCGGTCAGGCCCAGCGCCGCTGATTTCCTCAGTAGCCCGGGAGCAACACCCGGCTCCTGGCGCAGTATCGCCTCCAGGTTTGGCTCTACTTCGTTGACGAAAAACTCGTCCGCTGTTTTTCCGATGGCGATATGCTCGTCACTTAAATCTTCGGCGGTGAAGATACGCTCGGGAGCCGTCTCTTCTATCAAAAACGAGCCGCCAACCGTGGTGGGCAGAACTGCTCCAGCCGATACCATGCTTTATCTCCTGGCTCATCCCCTAGGTAACTCCTGTAGGGAAGGAACCCTTGCTTGCGCGAACTTCGTGCGCAGCTCTTTCGGTATGCCGATGGCGCGTTGCGTTTCGATATCCATACAGACAATCACCACCGCGCCGCTGGCAGCCAATTGACCGTCTTTGTAAGTCTGAAATTCCAGGCGCACGGAAGAGCCCCCGAGCTGAGTCAAGCATACTTCAATTGCAATCAGGTCATCATGCACCAAAGCGAGGCGATAGTCGCATTCCACGTGGACGCGGGGGAAAGCGAACGTACGGCCCTGGTACGAAACACCCAGAGTCCGCATGAATTCGATTTCGGCCGCCTCGAAATAGCGGAACATCGCGGTGTAATGAATGCGTCCGCTGGCGTCGGTATCAATGAAGCGGATGCGGGTTTCAAAGCGAAACGGCGGCGGCATCACAATTAGCATGCCACCGAGCGCCCGGCCATTCCGGTAAACTCAAGGGCGTGGCGAAAATCTTAGTAACCGGGGGAGCCGGCTACATCGGCTCCCATACTCGATACTTTCTGGAAAAAAGCGGCCATTCCGTTGTGGTGGCCGATAATCTGTCGCGAGGCTATCGCGAAGCGGTTCCTGAACATCTGTTACGGCAACTGGATCTCAAGGAGACCCAAAAACTCGCGGCCTTGCTGCGCGAAGAGCACGTCGATGCTGTCATCCACTTCGCGGCGTACATATCCGTAGGCGAATCGTCGGAGCGCCCGGAATTGTATTTTTCCAACAACGTCAGCGGCTCTCTATCGCTATTTGAGGCAATGCTCGAGACCGGAGTAAAGAACCTGGTATTCTCTTCCACCGCCGCTGCCTACGGCATTCCGGCCAAGGTCCCTATTACCGAAGACCAGCCCTATGCCCCTATCAACCCGTATGGGGAATCGAAGGTCATGGTAGAGAAAATACTCGAATGGCTCGACCGCTACCGCGAGTTCCGCAGTGTGCGCCTGCGCTACTTCAACGCCTGCGGGGCTGAACCGGAGAGCGGCTTGGGCGAACGCCACGACCCTGAAACACATTTAATTCCATTGATCCTGCGCGCGGTTCAGACCGGCAAACCCGTCACTCTATTTGGCGACGATTACCCCACCCCCGACGGCACATGCATCCGCGACTACATCCACGTGAGCGATCTGGCCGAAGCGCACGTCTTCGCCTTGGATTATCTGCTCAAGGGCGGTACGAGCGACGTGTTCAACGTGGGAACAGGCACCGGAAGTTCCGTAAAGGAGGTACTATCCGCTGTTGAAACGGTAACCGGGAAAAAGGCGCCCTTCACCATGGGTCCTCGCCGCGAAGGAGACCCGCCCAGCCTGGTTGCCGACTCTCAAAAGCTGCAGCGGAAACTGGGCTGGCGGCCCAAACGCGCCGAGCTCACGCGCATAGTAGCGGACGCCTGGGCGTTCGCCGAACAGCAGCGCCAGATTCTGGTTTAAGCCGTTGCGCCAGTACCGGCAGCGCCTTGCGTCTGCCGGTAGATGGCATCCAGCACGCCGTTGATGAACGACAGCGATTCATCGCCGGAGAATTGCCTGGCCAGTTCCAGCGCCTCATCGATAATCACCGGAGCGGGCAGCACCCGTTGCTCCATCTCGTAAATCGCCAAACGAAGAATGTTGCGGTCTACCACCGCCATGCGCGCCAGCCGCCAGTGTTGCGCCTTCGCTTCAATCTTCTGGTCTATCACTTTGGCATCCGCTACCGTACCCCGGACCAGCTCTTCCATGAACTTGTCCGGCTTTAGCTGGGCTTCGCTCTCGGTCTCTTCCGAATGCAGCGTGTCGTAATAATGGGCAATAGCGCGGTCTACCGGTTCGCCGCCGCGCATGTCCCACTCAAACAAAACCTGCAGTGCGCGCTTCCGGGACCGGTGCCTTGCCGCCATGGTTTAACCCTGTTCCTTTGCTAGCGGCGTTTGCAGCCGCTGGACCAGGTTCGCCAGCTCAATGGCTACTTCCGCGGCTTCGGAACCCTTGTTGCCGCTCTTGCCGCCGGCGCGGTCCATCGCTTGCTGCATATCGTCGGTAGTCAGAACGCCGAATGCAATAGGCACGCCTGTCTCCAGACTCACCCGGTTCAAGCCGTCCGCGGCTCCCCCGGCTACAAACTCGAAATGCGGCGTATCCCCGCGCACCACCGCCCCCAGCGCGATGATCGCGTCACAGTGCGGAGCCAGATGCTTGGCGGCCACCGCCAGTTCCCACGCTCCCGGGACTTTCACAAAGTGGATATTTTCCTGCGGACAACCATGCTTTTCGAGCACCTCTAAAGCGCCTTTCGCAAGCTGCTCCGTAATGAATTCATTGAAGCGACTGACCACTACGCCTATGCGCAGGCCGCTGGCATCTAGAGAACCTTGAAACGTTCGATAAGACATTGAAAAGAACTGGGCGCGCAGGGCGCAATACTCGCTATGGGATGATTGAACTTTACCCCTCAGTCTAGCGCAACATGGATCCCCGCTTCATCCGGAACTTTTCTATCATTGCGCACATCGACCACGGAAAATCCACGCTGGCTGACCGCTTGCTGGAATTCACGGGCGCGCTGTCGCAGCGCGAAATGATGGCGCAGGTCCTCGACAGTATGGACCTCGAACGCGAACGTGGCATCACGATCAAGGCTCACGCCGTCCGCCTCAATTACCAGGCCGACGACGGCAATCTTTATGAGCTCAACCTGATCGACACACCCGGTCATGTGGATTTTACTTACGAAGTCTCGCGCAGCCTGCAGGCCTGCGAGGGCACCCTGCTGGTTGTGGACGCCTCGCAAGGCGTAGAGGCTCAGACGCTGGCGAACACCTACCTGGCGCTGAGTCACGATCTCGAAATCATACCTGTAATCAATAAGATCGATCTGCCCTCGGCCGAACCTGAGCGTATCCGCGAACAGATTGAACAGTTGATCGGATTGGACGCAACCGACGCCGTGCTGGCAAGCGCCAAGAACGGCATCGGCATCAAGGAAATTCTGGAAGCCGTAGTGCGGCGGGTGCCTCCGCCCAAGGGCGATCCGGCGGCTCCTTTACGGGCGTTGATTTTCGATTCCTGGTTCGATCCTTACCGCGGCGTCATCATCCTTACCCGTATCGTTGACGGCGTCCTACGAAAAGGCCAGAAGATCCGCCTATGGTCAAATGGCGCGACGTACGAAGTGGATGGAGTTGGCTATCAATCGCCCAAGCCTGTTCCCTGCGACGAACTCTCCGCGGGGGAGGCCGGCTTTGTCTTTGCCAACATCAAGACCGTCTCAGACGCGAAGATCGGCGACACCATCTTCGACGACGCAAATCCGGCCAGCGACGGGCTTCCCGGCTTTCAGGAAATCAAACCGATGGTGTTCGCGGGCCTTTACCCCATCGAATCGCACGAGCATGGGTTGCTCCGCGACGCGCTGGAAAAGCTTCGCCTGAACGACAGCGCGTTCAATTTCGAGCCGGAGAATTCGGTCGCGCTCGGCTTTGGCTTTCGCTGCGGATTCTTGGGCCTGCTGCATCTGGAAATCATTCAAGAGCGGCTGGAGCGCGAATTGAACATTGACCTGATCACCACCGCCCCCGGCGTACGCTACCGCGTGACCAACACGGCCGGTGAATTGCTTGAAATCAGCAACCCGCAGAAATTCCCAGACCCTTCCTCCATTCAACTCATCGAAGAGCCGATCATTGACGCAACGGTCATCACGCACGAAGAATATATTGGCGAGATCCTGAAGCTGCTCGAAGAGAAGCGTGGAAACCAGAAGAAGTTCGAATACATCGGCGGTGGACGCGTGCTGTTGCTGTATGAGATGCCGCTCAATGAGATCGTGCTCGATTTCTACGACAGGTTGAAGTCGGCCTCGCGCGGGTACGCGTCGCTCGACTATCAACTGGCCGGCTATCGTGTGTCCCCCATGGTGAAACTCGACGTGCTCGTCGCGGGAGAGCCCGTCGACGCGCTCTGCATGATCGTCCACCGCGATTATGCGCAGGAACGCGGAAGAGGTCTGATCGAACGGCTGCGCAAGCTGATCCCCAGGCAGATGTTCGAAGTGCCCCTGCAGGCGGCCATTGGAGCAAAGGTCATCGCCCGCGAAACCATTTCCGCGATCCGCAAAAACGTGCTCGCTAAATGCTATGGCGGCGATATCTCCCGCAAGCGCAAGCTACTGGAGAAGCAGAAGGAAGGGAAGCGCCGCATGAAGCGCGTCGGCCGTGTGGAAATTCCGCAGGAAGCCTTCTTAGCAGTGCTGAAGGTAGGTACCGAGTCGGGTGAGTAAGAGCCCGTCAGAAGATTAGCTTCAGCCCGACCTGAATTTGCCTGGGAGTTGTGGCTAGCGTGGTGATCAGCCCCGCGGACGGACTAATGGACGTTCCCGAGAAAACGGTTGCATTCGGCGTGCCCAGATTCGTCCGGTTCAGTAGATTGAAAACTTCCCCTCTGAACTGCAACTTCGCATGCTCAGAAACGGGAATGTCCTTGAACAGCGACATGTCTACCGCCGCAAGGCCGGGCCCGCTATACACTCCGCGGCCCAGATCTCCAAAAGTACCGGGGGCCGGCAGGGTAAAGGCGTTGGGATCGAACCACCGCGCCTGCGTCCCAAGCACTACCGGTCCGGAAAAGGAAGGATTCAGCGAAGGCCGGTCCGGGTTTCTTGTATCGCCATTTCCGGATCGATTCGAGCCCACCTGGGGCGTAAAAGGAAAACCCGTCAACAGCGTAGCAATTCCATTCAGCTGCCAACCGTTGATCACTTTACTCTCTAACCAGCCGCCATTATTCAGCCAGTGCCGGCCCTTTCCGAAAGGCAGTTCGTAGCTGGCCGAAAGGCTCGCTCTACCGGTTACGTTGAGTGCGGAAGGCCCCCAGTCCCGGGATAGGTCATTCCGGTCCAATACCATTTGCGCCTGATTTTGCGCTTGCGCGCCGGTCAACCCGGAGTTCATATCCAGATTCTTGGACCAGGTATAGTTAGCGCGGAATTGCAAGCCCCGGCTCAAGCGCCGTTCGAGATCGATCTGAAGCGCGTTGTAGCTGCTGTTTCCTTCGCTGTACCAGAAGAAACCCGCCGACAGATAGGGGTTGGGCCGGGTTCCGGCCGGAACGTAGCGCCCTCCCTGCGGTACAGCGCCTCCGGTACATCCGCTTGGCGAGGTGCAGGTCTGAGCCGGGATCGTGTTGGGGTCAACACTGAGGAACCCGTGATAACCGTGTGAGCCCACGTATGCGAGACGAAGTACCGTACTGGGGCTGAGTTGCTGCTCCACGGTGAAATTCCATTCCTCCACTGTTGGCGTCTGGGCGTTAGCCTGAACCCCCTGGGGCGCGTACGTTGTACACGGCGTTGGCACACCAGGACCGCAAGAGGCAGGCACGGGCACGTTTGGAGTAATCGGCAGCAATGCGGGCAGCGAGCCGGTAAACGTAGTGGAACCGTTCGCCGGGGGAAGCGCGTTCAGCAAAAAGCTCAGAGAATCGATCAGAGAGTAGTAGGTCCCGAATCCCGCGCGAACGGCTGTCTTTCCGTTTCCGAAAGGATCCCATGCCAGGCCAACCCTGGGGCCCAGGAGCCATTTCGCATTATTTTGCGTAAACACTGAATTGCCCACGCGCGGCGCGGTCAACAGCACGCCCGAAGCGTCCGAAATGTAGTTGCTCGCCCTTCCGGAGAGTTCATTCCAGCCAGTGGAGAATTCATGCCGCAAGCCAAGCTGGAGGGTGAGATTCCGCCTCAGCTTCATGGAGTCTTGCACGTACCAAGCCCCGAACAAACTCCTCCAGCCCAACTCGTTGTGGTTGGGCACCACCTGAAAATTCGTCAGCGTCCCTTGCAGGAAGGAAGTTAAAGTGGAAAATGTCGCTACTCCCAGGCGGCGGGAAGCGGTATCGTCATTGTCCTGAAGCCGCTGAAACCACACTCCCGCGGTAATCTGATGAATTCCCTTCGATATTTGCACGCTGTCGGAGTAGGTAAACAGATTCCGGCGATTCCATACGCCGGCATTGACGTTCCCTCCTGCCGTAGTGATCGCGGTCGCAACGGAACCGCCTCCTATGGCGATGCCTCCCGGATCGGAGCCCTTGACAAACGAGAGGCTTGGGGGAAAGGTGGCGAATGTAGCGGAATCGTAGTTGAACGCCGCTCGTGAAAATCCCGCGCGGAACGTGTTCAGAATTCCGGGCGAGACCACGTGGGTTTCCTCGAGGCTGGCGACCTGAGCGCCCAGAGTTAATCCCGAGGCGAACAGCGGGTCCGCAAGGGGAATCACGCTATGGCCGGTATCGATGGTATAGGCGCCTGAAAGCCGGTCAGCACCGCTCAGATTGTAATCGGCTCGCAGCGTGCCAAAGTCTTCGTGAATGGTTTGCTTCGGATTGTAATAGGCCAGTTGCGTCCCGCTGGGCAGCCCGTTCACCAGCAGTTGCGGCCCATTAGGCTGCGGCCATAAAGTCGCAAAGGGCAGCATCGCCGGGTTCAAATTGGGAACTTGCGTGTAAACGCCCGAGGCATTCGGCAGCAAGCCTAAGCGCGCCTTCTGGTCAGGGACGACGCTCGTGTTGCTGACCGCCAGGGATTGGCGGAACCCTTCGTAATTACCGAACAGGAAGAAACGATCTTTTTTGACCGGCCCTCCCAAAGCACCGCCGAATTGATTCCTTCGAAAGGGAGGAACCCGGGCCTGATCAAAAATGCCTGGCTTGTCCAAAGCGCTGTTGCGTAGAAACTCAAACATGGAGCCGTGTACGGCATTGGAGCCGGACTGGGTCACGATGAGGACCTGCCCTCCTGCTCTTTTGCCATACTCGGCGCCGTAGGTATCGGTCAGCAGGTTAAATTCGCGGATCGCGTCGATACCCAAAAGATTTCCACTTACGCCGCCCGGTGTAACCGATAGTTGACTCGTACCGCCGTACTCGATGCCATTGAGCAGGAAAAGATTATCCTGCGGCCGGCGGCCGGCAATCGAAAAGCTGTTTCCATTGCTCGTTGTCGTGTTGGCGCTCTTCATCGAGTTGTAGTTAATCGTGCTCGGATTGAGTGTAATCAGGTTGTCGAAGCTGCGGCCATTGAGCGGCAGCTCCTTTACGGCGCGCTCTCCCACCACTCCGGTAACCGAATTGGGGGTAGTATTTACCACTGGAGCTTCCTCCACAACATTCACGGACTCCGTTCTTGTACCGACTTCGAGCCGGAGATTGACAACCGCCTCCTCACTTATCTCGAGATTGATCCCGGTCCGGACAGTCGGCTGGAATCCGGTCTTTTCCACATTCACCTCCTGCAGTCCCAGGGGCAGCGAGAATATTCGAAAATTTCCGGATGCGTCGGTGGTCACAACCCTAATCGCTCCGATTTCCATGTTTTTCACGGTGACGGTAGCGTTACTGATCGCACCACCGGACACATCCTCTACGTGTCCCGAAATCGCGGCGGTCACCTGACCACGCAGTGCAAATGGACCGGTAACGACAATCAGCATCGCGAGAGACAGACTTCCGGCTAGTCCCAAATTGCTCTTGTTCATTCGAGTGCCGGTTGATTACGCCGCGTGCTGCTGAAACATCTCGAAAGGCTCGAATTGTCCGTTGAGCAGCTGGCGCGTATCGTGAAGTCCCAACCAGCCATTGATCATGGTCGCGTAGACTCTGCGGAAATCGGTTGTGTGGATAAGATTATCACCTGCGTCCAATTTCGTCAGGCTCGGGATCTTCCCGTAGTGGCCGCCCTTCACCTGGTTTCCCGCCACGAACATGAGGTTGGCCGTACCGTGATCTGTACCGAGGTTGACGTTTTCGGGAACCCGCCGGCCGAATTCCGAGAAGATCATCACCACAACATCATCGGCACGGCCAATTCGCTCCAGATCCAGCAGGAACGCCGAAACGGCGTCGGACGCGTATGTCAAAAGACGCTTGTGGACATCCGCTTGGAATACATGCGTGTCAAACGCGTTATTGCGATACGAGGTGTAGTAGAGGCGAGCCGGCAGGTCTGCCTCGATTAGCGCGGCGACTTTGGGCAGATCGAGGCCCGTGATTCCATAGTCCACGGGCGAATGGTACCGAGCCCACGCTTCTTGAACGAGCGCCGAAGAATCTTTAGCGCTTCGGGCGGTCTCAAGAAGGAAACGCCGCGCCGGATTGTCGATTTTCCCGCTGTCGGGAATGGACTGAAGGACCTCACGCTCCTCGTAGAATTGTTCCTGAGAAAATCTGGCGGGGTCGTCGAAGACTACCGGAACGTGTTCGCGGCTTCGAACCGCGAGGGACTGACGCGCGGCGATATTCACCAGAAAGTTCGGAGCCGCCTGCGGAGCCATGGCGTCCGCGAGACGGCCCACCCAACCGTACTCTTCGCCGCTGTTCGGAGCCGCCGTGTGCCAGTACGCCATCGACGTGAAATGAGAAAACGACTGGTTCTCATATCCGCAGCCATGCACTACCGCCAATTTGCCGTTTTTATAAAGACGTTCAAATCCGGCCATCCCTCCACTGAAACCAAAATGGTCGTCAATTTTGCGGAGGTCCTTTGCTCGTACGCCTAGCTTAGGCCGGTGCTTGTAATACGCGTCGTCCCCGTAAGGTACGAGAGTGTTGAGGCCGTCGTTGCCACCCGATAGTTCCAACACGACAAGGATCTTTCCGGTGGACTTGCCCTGGCTTACAAGTGCAGCCGCCGCCTGGGCGAATAGAGGAATGGGCGCCGAAGCAGCACTTACTCCGACGCCATACATGGCCGCTCGCAAGAGATCCCGGCGGCTCGCTTTGGGAAATGAAAAACGATCTTTATGCATGCAGGATCTCCTCAGCTAAGTTGGTACTCCGGCTGGCTCATGATCAGGTGCAGCAACAGCCGCAAGGACGGCTCCATGTAAGTCTGAGCAACAGCAATATCTTCAGTGCCCAATTCTTTGTTCAAGAATGCGATCAGTTTTTGGCGCGCGGCGTCGCCCGGCGGCACGCGCATGAATCGATGAATTAAGTAGTCAACGGCCTGAGACGTAGTTTTCACGTTGACGCTCAGAAGCATTCGGGTCAATTGTATCTGGGCAGTGTCGCGTGGAATCGGCTTGACTCGCTCGACGGCCATCTGCGAGCCGCGGAAGCTGCCGTACCGTGTGTTGAAGTCCTCATCCCTGTCCGCATTCAGATTCGATTCCGATCGCATGCCGCTTTTCGCGTCGTCCATTGTTGCCGAGGAGATATCCATCCCCTGTTGAATGCGTTCCGCCACCCTGCGAATTTCCCCATTACCCGTGTAGCGATCCGGCGGCAGGAAGTTGATGTCCGGGAACAGAATGTCCCGGGCGAAATTAGCACGCTCCAGCAACAGCCCCGGCGTAATCCAACTCTGGCCTCCAGCCCAGCCCGCAACTGTCGGCGGCGAAAAAAGCTGCTGTCCGAGCGCGCCGGTCTCCGAGTTGAAATCCGGCTCGCCAGGAACGCTCTGGAGTCCGAGCTTCTTATAGGTGTTTATGGCGAGTTCCACAGGGCTTTTGATCCGCGTTCCCACCGAAGCAGGGCTGTAGAAATCGCGTGAAAGGAAGATTTTTTCAAGTAGCGGAGCGATCTCGTAATGGGACTGCCGGAGCACCGCGCCCAGTTCTTTCCGCAGGCCGGGCGAAAGATCCTGGCGGACAAAGAAACGGTAGATCTTGCCTGCTATGAACTCAGCGGTAACCGGCTGTTCCATGATGATGTCCACCACATCTGTCCCCTCAAAGCGTCCGGTCTTGCCAAGAAACGTCTTTTCGCCTTCGTCATGCTGGTCTTTGTTGATGACGAACTTCAGATCCACGTAATTCCACCCGGTGAAAGCCCGGGCCGCCTCGCGGATATCTTTTTCCGTATAGTTACCGGGGCCCATCGTGAAAAGTTCCATGATTTCCCGCGCGAAATTCTCGTTGGATGCGCCCTTCACGTTAACGCCCGCATCCAGGAACGAAAGCATGGCGGGATCTTGCGCCACGGCCAACGTGAGATTTCTAAAATTGCCGGTTCCCTGTTTCTCGAATAGCTCCAATTGGTCCAAAAGTTTCCGGTAATCCCGAACCTTCGCTTCGTTCGAAGCGAAATGGCCATGCCAGAATAGCGCCATCTTCTCCTGGAGCGGCCGGGGACTGGTCAGCATCCGGTTTGCCCACCAGTAAGCTACGCGATTGGTTTCGAGAGCGCTCGCGCGAAGCCAGTAGAAAAACTCATCTACTATTGGCTGGAGCCGGCGGTTCCCGCTGGGTTTCGCTTTGATGCCAAGCGCCGCACCGTTTTTCTTGGCCATTTCGGTGACGGCGGGGCGGCTCGGAGGAAAAGGTTCAAGGCCTGGATCATGGACTCCAGAATGCTCGAAGGGAGGCAAATTGCTGGTATTGGTTCCCTCGAAGCGCACTAAGCGGGCCACCGCTTGAGTGGGTGTCATTTTGGCCAGAGTTTCGATTTCCCCGGGAGTTCCACCGAATCCGGCTCGTTCGATAAGGTGCGCCGCTAAATCGTAATTCCAGTCGGTGACGGCAATCGGTCTCAGGTCGTTTTGCCATGAGGTTGGGCCTGAGATTTGCGCCAAAACGGGGAAAGCGGAGGCCAAAACTGTTCCGGCGATTACCAGGAGAACACGATGGATTTCCAATTTTCGACGCATGTTCAACTTCCTTCCAGATCTAGGCGTTTCAAATCTTCTGTATCATTATGAGCCACGGGTGCGATTAACTCTTGACTCAATCACGCAGCGGGCGCCGCGTAAAAGCTTTTGCCGGAGTGCGCTGATGTCTTGTAAAATAGGGGGCTTGTGAGAAAAAGAGCCTTGATAACAGGATCTTGCGGATTGATCGGCTCGGAAGTGGCGATCTATTTCGGTCGAAACAATTTCGACATCCATGGGATTGATAACAATGAACGCGCAGTGTTCTTCGGCCCGGAAGGAGACACCAGTGGATCGTTAAAGCGGTTAGCGGACAATCTGCACGGCTACGTTCATCACAACCTAGACATCAGGGACCGCCAAAGGGTTCTTGCGATCGTTGAGCAAGTAAGACCGGATGTCATCATCCACACAGCCGCCCAGCCATCGCACGACCGCGCGGCGGCAATTCCCTTCGACGATTTCGATACAAATGCCGTAGGCACTCTCAACCTCTTGGAGGCGGCTCGACGCAGCGCCCCCGAGGCTCCCTTTGTGCACATGTCGACAAACAAGGTCTATGGCGACTTGCCGAACACGATCAAGCTTCGCGAATGCGAGACGCGATGGGACTACGATGACGACAGATATGCCGACGGAATCTCTGAAACATTCTCTATAGATCAATCCAAACACTCACTTTTTGGGGCGTCCAAGGTGGCCGCCGATGTGATGGTGCAGGAATTTGGGCGGTACTTCAATATGCCGACGTGTTGTCTCCGCGGCGGATGCCTAACTGGGCCCAATCACGCTGGAGTAGAGCTGCACGGGTTCCTAAGTTACCTGCTCCGGTGTAACGTGGAAAGCCGCGAATACAAGGTTTACGGCTATAAGGGCAAGCAAGTACGCGACAACATCCACTCAGAAGATGTGGCAAGTTTCATGTTGGCCTTTTGTAACGCTCCTCGAATAGCCGAGGTGTATAACCTCGGCGGCGGAAAACAAAATTCCTGTTCCATATTCGAAGCATTTGCGATGGCCGGGGAATTTACCGGTAAAGCCCAGCGGTACGTTTATGTAGACCAGCATCGTAGCGGCGACCATATCTGCTACTACAGCGATCTGACGAAAATGAAGGCTCATTATCCGGAGTGGAACGTAACGAGATCCCTTCGAGAGATCTTCCGCGAAATTGCGAACTCGTGGAAAACGCGCCTTGATTGCGAGCCGTTTCACGCCTCGATTTCTCGATGAGCATCCTCATCGCCGGCCGAAGCAAACCGCTGCGGCCACGTATGAATCAGCAAGCCCCGTCTGGACTACATCTCGAACCGCTGAAGTTGCTCAGCATCGTTATACCCGCGCGTAACGAGGAAGGTTGTATCGGCTCGACTGTCGAGCATCTTCACTTGGAGCTGCGACTTCATAAGGTGCCGCATGAAATTTTGGTGGTCGATGATGGAAGTACGGATTCCACATGGACGCTGCTTTCCGCCCTTGCGGAACGTCTTCCTAACCTTCGGCCGATTCAGAATATGGGACTCCATGGCTTTGGGCGCGCTCTGATCTGCGGTCTCGACAACATGTCGGGCGACGCCGCTGTAATCATGATGGCCGACGAATCCGACGATTGCCGTGACGTCGTCCGGTATTGGGAACTGCTCAATGAAGGATGGGACGCTGTGTTTGGTTCACGCTTCGTGAAAGGAGGGGGCGTGATCGACTACCCATGGCTGAAATTGCGAGTCAACCGGCTCGCCAACTTCTTCATCCGTGTCCTTTTTCATTTAAGCCTCAATGACACAACGAATGCGTTCAAAGCGTACCGGCGCAGCGTAATTGACGGCTGCCGCCCGCTTCTGTCGCCACATTTCAATCTGACTGTAGAGCTGCCCTTGAAAACGATTGTACGGGGCTATAGCTGGACAACGATACCGATCACCTGGCGGAACCGCCGGAGCGGCGAAGCGAAGTTGAAGATGAAAGAGATGGGCAGCCGGTACTTGTTTATTTGCCTTTATGTCTGGCTGGAAAAGTATTTCAGCCGGGGTGACTACCGGAAACCGCCGGTTTAGAAGATTCGCATGCGTCTTTGGTTATCGAGACATCTAGCGCACCAGCAAATCGATGGGCCCACTCTGAAAGTACAAATCGGCCATGAAATCTTGTGTCGATGAGTACTACTAAATCGCGCTCACAACCTTCGGCGCATACCAGGACATGCTCTAGATGAACATTCGGTTGCGCCGAGCCCAATGGCGTCACGACTAGTGAGAATCAGAATTCAGAAATATCTGAATCTCGGATCCCGGAATTTCCTCGGTGCTGCCGAGAATCTCCTGGATCTGCGTAGTGGTCTGGACACCTCTTGAGGATGTCGGGTCGAATCGTATCGAAGTGCCATGCTCGTTCTTCCAGTACGGATTGGATGACACCGGGATATAAACATTCACCCAGTGATTAGCAATGGAGCCTTCCCCCTTGTAACCGCGCCCGTTACTTAATTGGCCGAAGAACGCTTCCACGTCGTCCCTGGCCTGGAACTTAGCCTTGATAATCAATGTCCGGAATTCGCCAAGCCGGGGGCCGAGTTGGAAAAAAAGCTGAGGGTCCAGGTTCGCGGCCACGACATTGAGATGGCCGGACACAATGGAAACTGTGCAGTTGCCTGCGGCGGGCAGAGCATCCCGCGTGGTCCAGAGCGTTTCGGTGCGAAGTGGGGGCCCCAGTGGAGGCGCCGGCCAAGAATTAGCGGCGCCTGCAGTTGTAATTCCTACTTTCGACCACCTTAGTTCCAGGCGGGAATCAAAGAATAGAGGTGTAGGAGCGTTAAACTTCAAAGCGGCAATCCGGTCGGCCTCTCCTCCTCTCGATCCGCTCACGGCGGTTTGCAGGTCCTGAATCCCGTCGAACCAATCGCTTGCAATTAGGCCGTCTGCCAGGTTCCGCCAGATCACGCGGGTGCGAAGCTGGGCGCCGCTGGCCAAAGTTGCTTCCATTGTCATGAGATCGCCCCGGTACAGAAAGGTCCACAACTTCCCGAGTAGATTTTCATGCACGTCCGCATGAAGGATTGCCAGTTCGTTCCATCCCACTTTGGGGACAGGGAAAGACTTGTCCAGTTCAGCCTGGCCATTTGCAATATCGATGGGCTTTGTGAAACGCACCTTACTCCTGGCGGTCATGATCGACAATTTGCTGTTGGCCATCGCGATGTCGTAATGATCGAGGAGATTACTGAAGACGAGCGGTTCGTCCGCCGGCAGATAGCGCCCATCGATGGATTGCCATTCCCAAAGAACCTTCCGGGGCCGGTCCGCGTTCGCGAAATGGGCAGCGTCGAGGCGGTCCAATGCTGGCGTGTATGCCGAATAAGACTGTAAGACAGGTCTGGGATCCCAGTTGAAGTGATTGGCCGGCGCCCTATCGATACTGGAGGTGAATACATCCATTGTTTCGGACCCAATCAGACTAGTGACCGATTCCGGCAGCTTGCTAGCCGCCAGTAGCCCTGGTTCCTGAGCCGCAATTGAATCCGTATAACTTTTGAAATGGGTAAAGATATCGATGGAATGCACTATGCGATCGCCTTGGAGCTTCTCCAGGAGGACAGCCGATTCTCCCGGAAGATAGGACTGGATCATGAGAAAGCCGAGTATGCCGAACAGCCCCACAACTAGGGAGAGAACTACGCGGTCCCGGAGCCTCGTGACGCAAACTAGCACGAAGGTTGCGGCGATTCCCATGTAAGCCTCAAACAGTGCCGAATGCCCCATATCCTGCCTGACGATGGCTGTTTTAAACGCGAAGAACATGTATACGGACGCTGGCAGGGCCGCCGCTAAAACGGGCCGCGATTTACGACCCAGTACCAGTGTGATGGCCAGGAACCCTGCCATGCTTGCCACTGCTAATTGCACCTGCCAGGCTGGTCCGACAAAAGCCATCGATTCCGAGTAACCTGAAGCGAGCTCCAGGCTAGTCCAGATGAACGGCACGAAAGAAGACACATTTCCGGAGACGATCGCGAATGCAAAAAAAGCAGAAAGGGCTGGCAGTGCAAAGTAAGCCGACAGCTTCAACCAAGACTTGGCCGCATTCGTTCTGACCGGGAGCGTACCGATTAATAGTAGACAAAGATACACAGCAATCGCTTGAACCCCAAGATTGAATTTGACCAGGAGTACCACGCCAGACAAGAGGCCAAGCACAGCGAGATCAAATTCAGACGTTTTAGGTAATCGCGATAAAATGAGGATCGCGATTGAAGCTACGGTCAGTGGGATCCGGTCCATCGGTGATCCGCTCATAAGAAGGCCGAGGATACAAAGCCCCGACCCGGTTAAGAAAGCAAGCCCCCGAGGCCGGATCACAAATTGCAAACGAACAATGGCCTGGACCCATAGAACAAATAAGCCGATGTGGTATGTCCACACGGCCCAAACTTCCGCCTGAGGGAAAACCGGCAGCATCAGATATCCGAGCGGGCCGAAAGTCCAAAAAAGATCCGAACCAAAAATCAAGTGTTTCGCATGAGCGAGATTGATGGCGAGAATCCAACTGGCATCCAGACCCGTTCCTATCGGCCAAGGTGGAGTCGGCAAAAAACAACCAAACAGAAATGCGAAGGCAAAAAAAACCAGAATCTGAGGCAAACTGAATGACAATCCCGTAATTGGTCGAGTAGCGCTGAGGAACCGCGCCTTCAGGCCCTCTCGCAACGGTACGTGAATCTCTCGGTTCATGCAGCTCCTATCGTTCATCCATTACCGGATGGGCAATCGCGCATAATCAAATTCTCCCAGAATACACGTTAGAGTCAAGCGATGGTAATTGCCATAATTCTCGCGCTAACGGATGGATTGACGTTGAGAAACAGATTTCCGCGGCGGTCGTACCACGTCCACTTTCTTGGGGGTTTCGCTAGTTAAGGAACACACGTATTCCACTCAGTAGAGTGCACCCAGAAACGAGGAAATAATGGGCTTGGCGACGGATTTCCCGGCCAATGCCTCATTCCTTATTCTAGCGGAGGCGCGTTTACCCCACGCTATGCCAGGCAATTCGACGAACCTATAACTCAGATAGGCAAGGGGAAGAAGGACAATGAAAGTTATACCAGTAGCAAGCGCGAAATGACTTACTAAATGCCGCGGGCTACCTGCAAGATGGACGTACACCGGCTTTAGAATCAGAATCAGCCATGGGTGAAGCAAGTAAAGGCTGAAACTGATTTCGCCTAGAAAGCGAGTCACTTTATTGCTGAGAATTGAGAATGGATACACGCCCTGCGAAAAGACAATTAATGCGAGACCGAAACCCAACACGTAAAAATCTGTGCGTCTGACGCTTCTTGATAACATGTTGTGGAATGGCCCATCCGTTATAGTCAGGCCAATCAAAATCGTCGAAGACAATAGAAAGACAATGCTCAACCATTTCCTGGATGCATCCGAGAACTTCGATAGACTTTCAAACACAAAATATCCTGCGATGCCCATCGCAAAAAAAGGCAAATAGGTCAAAATAAACACCGTATCGTCAATCGGATTCTGAGACGTTTGATATCCGTACGCAGCCAGAAAAGTTAGAACTAACATCGCGATGGCTCCGCGTTGCCGTCGTATCGAAACAAGTAGCAGAGGAAGAAAGAAGTAAAATGCGAACTCCGTTCCGATCGACCAAGCAGCCCAGCAAATACCGTTCTGATAGGCGGGAACGAAGTTGAAAGTAAAGGTCAAGTTCGACAAGATATTTCCTACGCTTTGTACTTGGCCGAACTTCCATTTGTAGGTCGCCACCCAAACTGCAGTCATTACATAAAATAGGGGCGCGATTCGTGCGAAGCGCCGCACGATATACGCTTGCACGTCCAGCCTGGTCTCCATTCTGGAGGAGTACGTGTAGAAAAGAGAGAACGCACTAATGATAAAAAAGAGCGGCACGCCATATCCGAAATACGCAGGAATAAATGATAAAGCTGCCGGCAGTGCGATCTGGTTGAGGGCCACCACGTGGTGAATGACTATAGCCGACGATGCCAACCCTCTTAGTGCATCAATGCCCTCAAGCCGCGTAGGAGGTCGATTGGGCGGAGAATTTGGGCGGGATACACTGTCCATAGGTTCAGACTATTGTTGCAAGCGAGAACCGCATTGCTGTGCTCATTTCCGCCTAAGCACCACAAGAGCCTGCGGAGCATCCCCGGGTTCTGAAAAGTGAGCGACGTACAACGAACTCTTGCTGAGAGCTTTGCCAAGGAAAGCCTCGGTGACAATTGCCTCACCGTAAAAGTCGGAAGGTCTGGATTCGTCGCCTCCACCAGTAGGTACGAACAGGAAGTCTCCGGTCGTCGCCTTTTTTCGCCAAAAGCCAGCGTCAAAGGCAGCGCGCGCCAAATGTTCACGCCAGTGGGGCTGATCTGCTCGCTGAGCCCAGACTTCAAGATGGGCCTTTTTCAACGTTGTGAACGCTACAAATCCGCCCGGCTTCAGGATGCGCTCAAATTCGGAGAGGATCGTTTTAAGCGAATGCTCGCTCAGGTGTGAGAACACTGAGTATAAAAGGATAAGATCGAATTCACCGGCTCCCAGCGGATAAGGGGGAAGCGATGGAATCTGCTGAAAAGAGCCATACGGAATGGCTTCCTTGCACATCTCTATCGCTTTGCCGTCAACATCTACGCCGATCAAATTCGTTACGGCAAAATCTCGAAGAAGTAGACGATAAAGCCGTCCCCAGCCCACGCCAAAATCCAGGACTTTGCTGTCGTGTTGGAGGGGACGCCCGTTGGCGGATGCGACCCGTTTCACGCGTTGGAAGAACGCCGCAGTTTCTTGGAGCGCGGTCACGCCATCTGAACCAACAAACATGCGTTGGACATCCGCCGGGGGTAACTTGGGAGGACGGTGACCGTCAACCGGCTTCACGCCGGCGAGAAACTCAATCCACTCTCGTTCACTCAATCCAGCTGCCCAGCCGAAGTCGCCGGGCGTCAAATTCTTACTCTTGGTTAGTGAAGAGATCTGAAGCGCCGGAGCCGGTACTGCCGGATTTCGCGCGGCGATCTCTTCGTTTGGCGAAGACTGCTTCAGGTTCGTGCGAATTGCAGCAGCTTCACTGCTTAGCTGAACGCTGATACAAACTCGCATCGGGAACTGGCTGTAGGGAACGGAGCCGCGCCATCGGTTATGGCTCTCGGCCGATAAAAAGTAGGTATCCGCATCCTGATTCACGAGTTCAAGTTGGTGAGCTAAGTCTTTGCTAGAGAGGCCAAATAAATCCACCATCAATTCCAAGTTACCGAGATGATCGGCCGCGCCGGTTCCGCGGTGCACGTGATCCACCGCGTGAATGGATACGCCATTCTTTTTCAAAAATTTGCTCATGCCCGCCGCTACACTCAATAGGCCATCCGGGGGGATGTGTTCCAAGACAGAGATCGAATAAACACAATCCAAACTCTGCTCGGGCAATTGCAATAAGCGGTCTCCGAATTGCGCCCGAATGAACCTGACGTCAGGACATTCCGCCGAGAACCGTTCATATTCCAAGGGTCCGTTTCCGGATCCGTCGTAAGGATCCACTACCCAGACTTCATAGCCCAAACGGCTTAACAAATCGGCGACGAAGGGTTCACCAGCCCCAATTTCAAGCAGCCTGCCACCTTTGGGTACGCGGCCAAGTATCGCTTTCAGCACCCAAGGCCGCTGCACATCTTTGAGATCTCCATTCGACGTTGTCAAAGGATTTAAATGATCGAAGCTATCGCAATAATCGGTCACCGTGGCATAGCTCAGCGGCGCTACTTGAAACGATTTTCCATAACGCTTATAAATCTGCTCGAGGCTTCTATCGTCGAACCAGCTCTCCGTTTTTTTCATCTTTCGCACCACTCCAGATTTATCCTCGATTCTCGTCAGAAGCCGGTCGGCATATACCGAGTCAATCACGCTTTCGACCACTGCCTCGGAAATTGGCACCTTGAGCCGGTCAAAGAAGCTCGCAATTCCAGTGGACAAGCCGCGCCGAGTCGCATTGAGGTGCGCCATGCCATACTTCTGATCGGGCTCCAGATGTGTTCCTTCCGCCCATTCATTCCACGCGTTGACAAAGACCAGCGGCGGCTGTTCGGACTCCGATAGCGTTAGGTCAACAATGGCACGCAACCATTTCTCATACAAGTCCGGGCTGGAACGAATCAGGATGTGAGCTTTGTTTCCACGGCGGGCGGAATTGTCCCAGGCAGGCATAACCCCTCGATAGCGAACGTAGTCCACACTGGGCTGTTGTACTTGGTGCCTTGCCAGCTGCGCGTAGTCCTCCAGGTAGCCTTCGAAGGTTGGGGCCAGACCTGGAACAATTTCATTTGGCACAAGATGGCGCGTCACATGCGGTGGAAACTCGACGGCTGAATCAAATCCATAGGGCCTGGGATCCTGGAATCCGAAGCTCTGTACCGCGGCAAGGTGGATTTGCGGGATGCCTTCCTTGCCGCAGATGCTCCGCCACCGCTGGGCAGTCGCTGCCGCGTCCGGCAATGCCGTCACGCGATAGACAAGCAATAGCGGCGCTCCTGCCACACGGATGTAGCGCTCATCCCTGAAAATGGGAATTAACTCTCGAATAAAGTCCTCATCCGCGTCATCCGAGTAAACCTGCTC
>DATHIZ010000374.1:0-3871 GCA_035316385.1 Bryobacteraceae bacterium
GCCAGGGCAGACGCGAAGTCCGCTTTCGCCCGAGAACCGACCTGATGCAAAGCGTAACCGCGCACAAGGGGCAAGCTGGGTCGTTCGCGACGGGGGCGGACCGACACCTTCATGAGCAACCCAAATATCGCATCGCTTGAACGTGGCAGCCAACCAGCGTGCAAATTCACAAGTCGAGCTTGATTGGTGGGGGCTTCACCAATGTCCGCTATGCCCCGGTAGCGACCAAATTTCGTGACGCAGCGAGATGACGCGATGTGCCAAAAGCGGAGGTGGACGCACTCATTCGATCGCCTCGACGGCCGTAGCGAGGAGCGCTTCTTCGCGGTCGTGCCGTGCTTGGTGGTGTAGGTGCGTTCGGCAGCGGCTACAGTCTCGCCCGCATTAGCGCTTTCACCTACCGCCGGCGCCTGCGGGAATCATGGGCCCATAGTAGGCACCCCATTGGCCCCACACATCGCGGCTCCCGTACCCACTGAAATTGCCGTTCCGATTGCCATATTTCGGATGCAAGACGACTGACGGGGCAGCATCGCTATGCATGGGATGGGTCCTGACGTTCGACTTGTGACGAACTGTGTGGGCAAATGCACAGGTGCTGGAGAGCGCGAACGCAGAGGCTAGTGCCATTGCCGTAAGTTTCATGGTTGTCTCCTTTGTTGCTTAGGTAAGAGACAACCGCACCATCACCAGTAAAACCTTTGTCAACTGCCGATGTGGCCAACGGTGCCATAGCGTTTCCAAGCGGAGCTGACCGCGCGGCGTTGTCCGGTTGCAAGTTGGAGGACAGGCCGCAGAGCACACTCCCTTAATGAGGAGTTGGCTGCGTAGCTGGCTTCCAGTCGCGTGCGAGCTTCTGCGCTTCGGCTATCTGTGCTGGGGTCATGCTCCGCTCGAGTATATCTCGGGCCTTAACTGCTTTTTGCTCACCCTGTGCTGCCGACAAGTCGAACCACATGTGGGCACGGACAAAGTCCTGCGGCACGCCTCGGCCTTCCCCGTACATGACCCCCAGATAGAGCCTGGCGACGCGATGGCCGTGCTCGGCAGCCTTCCGAAACCAGATCATCGCCTCACTATAGGGTCCCGAGATTGGATTGGGCGAGGGCGTAGCCCTGCTCTGCAGCTTTCCGAAACCATAATGCTGCGGCCGCGTTGTCCTGCTGCACGCCCTGGCCAGCGTATACATTAGCCCGAGATTGAACTGGGCAGAGGCGTCACCATCATTGGCCAGCGGACGAATAAGACGCAGGGCCTTTGCGTAGTCGCCTCTGGCATGCGCATCAACCGCATCCTCGAACGTGCCAGCAGCCACAGGTGCGGCAAAAGTACACACCAGAACGATGGCGGCGATCGCGCGCTCGAGCTTCATGGTCTGGCACCTTTGCTCTTGGTTATGCTCGATCACCAACGTGCCGTCGTGACATGGTAGCTCGATGAGCCGTAAAGCTTATCCGAAAGCCGCGCTGCACTTGCTATCACAACCTCCTTCGCCAATCGACGGTGTGCCTAACCGGAGCTGCGGACGCCGTAGCGGTGCGTTCTTAGAACCCGGTCATATTCCTGCTGCAGCACCTGTGGCTCTTTGGTCGCAGTACTCATCTTTTTTCTGGCAAATCAATTCTGGTTGAATTTTACATGGTGAGCCCCGCTCACCCCAGGGTTACGATGTCGCCCAGTTGTATTCGGAGGCGACACACTTACGGGGCACAATATGACAGCAAGAATTGCACTGGCCGCGGCGAAAAGCGGGCGGCCAATCTCGGCAAATCGACGCAGACTTGGCGTTGCTGTAATCGTCCTGGCGTCCGCGATCACGTTTTTTTCCCCGCCTGCGTTGGCCGATGAAAGCGGCGTGAGTTTCTGGGTCCCCGGTTTCTTTGGAAGCCTTGCAGCCACACCGCAGCAGCCCGGTTGGGCGCTCGCCACGGTCTATTATCATACCTCGGTCTCGGCAGGTGGCGACGTTGCCCGGGCTAGAGAATTTCAAATTGGACAGGTCCCAACCAATGTAACGTTAGCGGCGCGCCTGAATGCAAGCGTGAATGCCACCGGCGATCTCGGTTTTGTCATTCCGACCTATGTCTTTGCAACGCCGGTACTCGGAGGCCAGGCGTCGGTTTCCCTTGTGAGTGCCTACGGTGTCGTAAGCACCAGTCTGGCAGGGCAATTGGCGGGGAGCCTAACAGGACCGGGCGGCGCTAGCATCCCGTTCATGCGAAACGATAGCATCAACGATACGACGTGGGGTTTTGGCGATCTGATCCCGCAGTTCGCTTTGCGTTGGAACGCCGGCGTCAACAACTACATGACCTACATCACCGGCGACATACCTGTTGGAGCCTATCAATCCGACCGCCTGTCGAATTTAGGTATCGGGCACGGTGCGATCGACGCAGGCGGTGGCTACACTTATTACAATCCGGCGACCGGCCACGAGTTCTCAGGTGTGCTTGGATTTACCTATAATTTCAAAAACACTGCAACACAGTATCAGAGTGGCGTGGACCTGCACTTCGATTGGGGCGCATCGCAATTCCTGACCAAGCAGATTCAGGTGGGTCTGGTAGGCTACGCCTACAAAGACATCGGCTGCGACAGCGGCTCGGGCGACCGCGTCGGGTGCTTCCAATCGCAGGTGTTGGGCATCGGGCCGCAGTTTGGCTACGTCTTCCCCCTTAGCCCGACCCTTCAAGGTTACATCAATCTCAAGGGCTACGCAGAATTTGCCGGCTCGGATCGGCCCACCGGCTGGAACACATGGCTGACATTTGCCATCTCACCCGCAGCGGCGCCTCCGCCAGCCCCAAGCCGGGTGGTTACGAAATAACAGCGGAGCGAGGGCTCGGATAATCGATGGCCTCACTGTGGGCCGATCATCGGGGTTGAGCCGGATCTTGGCCCCGGTCAGGGTGTTGTGGTCTTTCACGGCAAGGCCAAGCCAGTGCGCGCCCCACTTACCGAACCGCCCAGACAACCTTAGTTTTAGTATGTTGACGATGTTTGGTTGGGGCCATTTAGAGCAGGATGACTTATCTTCGAATCGTCGTCCCGCCCAACGCCATCCTCTCCGCCGCGGGATACAACTTCCGCCGTATCCCTCAGCACGGCTGAGGGTCTTTTGTACTAAATCCTGGTCGCGATCCTGCGTCTCGGGATCAGCCAATCAGCGCTCAATCCGACCTCCTCATGGACGACTAATTTCATGAACGACTAATTCGTCAGGACGGCTGTCCTAATTACATTAAATTTAGGATGACTTTGAACCGAATCCAAAATCGCGCTTTGTCTCAAAAACCGCGCTTTGTCCTGGCACACAAGAGAGATGCGAAAACCGGAAGAGACTTTCCAGTCCACACGACTCAAAAGCAAATCGTCAAGAACGGTAAAACTATCGCTGAAGCGCGCACCAAGAAAACTGCAGAAGACGTTACACTGCAGAAGACGTTGCGGAGCGCTTAAACGCGGAAGAAGACCGTCGCGAAGAAGACCGTTGGTCGGCATAACATTCCCAACGGATTCTTCCATCGGCGGACGTCTCCCTTTCCTCTTCATGCAAAACAAAGGCCGGAAAAATGGCAAACCAGCAAACGAGCGACAACTATTCCGGCAAGTTCCCGGATTCCGTGCCGTTCTTTAATTTGGCAGGGCTCACCCAGCAGAACTCGAAGTTGAGCACAACCCTGCAAGCTCTCGGCAAGGAATGGACCGAATTCGTCGGAGCGCGGCTGCGTGAAGATTCTCGGCTGCTCCAGACGCTTGGCGAGTGCAGGGATCTGCCGAGTATGCAACGCGCATATGTGCAATTTTGGGAAAAAGCTCTTTCCCAGTATGAAGAGGAAACGCAGCGCCTCATGCGTATAACGCAAGG
>DATHIZ010000375.1:0-20042 GCA_035316385.1 Bryobacteraceae bacterium
ACTAGAAATAGAAGGAAGAGGAAAATCTCTTTTCGCTTTTCCGCTCTAAACCGAAGCCCTCTACGAAGCTGCGGCGCGGCAGCGTTTCCGCTCCGGGATAATCCGGCACAGTCCTTCCGTCGTTTCTATATCCTTGAGCGAGCCATGGACGCGGTTTGCGCGTTATCTTCGAACATCGGCGTCCGTCTTCCGCTCTGCGCTAAATACTGCTTACCATGCAGGCGAGCAGATTCAAGGCTTTGCTAAAACGAAGCAATCGGGAAAGACCTCGCGGCGATCTGTCGACAGAGTGCTAGTGGATTCGCGGGGCACCCCAGAGAGGATTGTCGCGGCTCATCGTGCGAATCAAGACGCGGATTTCTTTTGGCACGGCAGGTCGCCCCCGCTTGCCACGGCGAATTCTCCAAGTCCAAAACAGGCGAAAGCCCTTGCGATGCCAGCCTATGAGGGTTGACGCTTTGACGAGGAAGATATTTGAGCGCCAATCGTTCCAAACGGCGCACAGCCCGGCCCACAGAAACCGGTCGGCGGGGTTGAACTTAGGCCGTTTGACGGAGCGGTGCAGAACGCCGATTTGATGGCGAAGCGCCAGGATTTCAACCAGGATTTCAAGTTGTAGAGCCGCACGACTCCGGAACGTGGCAATCAGAGCCGCGCACAGCGAGGAGAACATGGGGCTCAGAGGAAAATCGGGAAGAACCGCAACTCCCAATTTATCAACCTGATCGGCATTTGCGAGACCACAATCGTCCTATATTGCGGAACCGAAGATCGCCAAATATTTACTGCCGGCGTTCGGCGAGACGCGAGTGATGAAATTCAGAAGCGCGCAAGTGGAAGCGTTCATCAAGCAGCGCCAGAACCAGAAGGCTGCTGCCGCTACTATCAATCGCGAATTGGCGCTGTTACGCCGGGCGTTCCAACTTGGCTATCGGGCAGATCCACCGATGGTGGCAAGGGTGCCACACATCCCGAAACTTCCCGAAAACAACATGCGAACTGGCTTTTTACAACAATCAGGGTACCGAAAGCTCCTGGCCGCGCTGCCGCTCGAACTTCAACTGCTGTTGGTCTTTGGCTACCACCTCGGTATGCGCAAATCTGCACTTCTACAGTTGAAATGGAAGCAGGTTGATTTCCAGGCGGCCCTCATTCATCTGGAGCGGAAGAAGTCGGCCCAAAAGCATTCCGCAGGCCGTTCCGATTTACGGCGACATGAGAGCGTTCCTCGAAAAACAGCCCCGCGATAGTGTGTACCTTTTCGCGCGTGGATCCGAACAGATCAAAGACTTTCGGGCAACCTGGAAGACTGCGTGCAAAGCCGCTGGACTTTCGGAACTGCTTTTCCACGATCTGCGCCGCAGTGCCGCGCGGAACCTTAGACGGGCAGGCATGCCGGAAAGCGTTGCCATGACGATCACCGGTCACAGAACTCGCTCCACGTACGAGCGCTACAACATTGTGGACGAAGAGGACCTGCGGGAGGTTGGCCGCAAAGCGGAACAGTTCCACAGCAAAGAAGAACAGAGTTCAAAGAAAGTGCACAAAAAAGTGCACAAAGCAAAAAATCTCAGAAAGGAGGGATTCAGCTAAGTTATTGGTGCGAATGAGAGGACTTGAACCTCCACGAAGTTTCCCCCACTAGAACCTGAAGCTAATTTTGGGTGTTCTGACGCGGCCTGGGGCGTTCCAAGTATTTGATTGGACGGGAGGGGCCGGTCCTCAGCGGCCTCCACCGGTCGTGTGCGTAAGGTCCATCGAAATAAGGTCCAACGGTACGGCGGCAGCTGAACAGGGCAGGGCAGAGAGCGAGGCTGAGAGTCGCCGGCCGTTTGATCATAACCGCGAGCAAGCAGGTGTGGTTCGTTGGAATGGAATCACTATGCAGTCGAGTGCTGGAAGAGTTACTGGTCATTTCCCCCCGCGAGCCAGAGCAAAAAGAAAGCGGCCGGAGGAGCGAATTCTGACGACGGCTCTGGCTCTGATGACGCGACCCGATACAAGTAAATGCCGGAAAACGTTAGTTTTGTGGTACTTCCTGCTGCTTTGGCGGGCAAGTTGGCAAGGCAGAACGCGGGTGACCAGAGTCCGCGAAACATGCCGCGGAATATCTCAACGAATCACGAGTGTAGCCTAGAGTAAATAGTGACGCCAAAGACTCAACTTGATCTGTTGGACGAATCATTCCGAACCGGCAAGCCCGCAAACCCGCTCTTCTGTCATCAAGAATTTCTCGAAAAGCTCGCGGAACACGGTCGGGATTCCGTCGGGAGGCGTGCTGCCTTCCTGCTTCAGCGGCTTGCCGTGGACGCCCAGCGCCTCCACTACAAATCGACTCAAGGATTGAATCGAGGTTGGCGTCGTTCGCGGCTCGGCGGCAACCATGGGAGCCATTTCTATGCCTGGTGGGCGCCCAAGAACGCTCTGCCCCTGAAAGAGTCCGGCGAGTTCTCTGATCTTCCCGAAGACTCGCTCTTCCTGCGCGATATCCGCCACCACGACGATCATTCCCTCCTGACGCCTCACGCGTTCCACAGTCACTACATGCCGGTGACTGTTCGTGACCTCCGGCGCGAAGAGTACACTCAGCTTCCCTTTACTCAGCCGCAGGCGCGTTTTGCCTCGGCTCGCCAAACCGTTCGTCTGCTGAAGGGCTATCCCGGCTCCGGCAAAACGACGGCCCTCTTACATGCGGCAGATTCCTGTGGTGCTCAGCGCGTCCTATATGTCACCTACTCGCGCAACCTAGCCGCCTTGGCGCGCGGCTACTTTGATCGCTTCTGCTCCGCTGAAAAGCACTTCCGCGTCGTGACCGTGTCGGATCTGGTCCGGCAGTTGCTCGAATCCGATCTTCCCGCCCTATCTGAACAGGAGGGGAAACGTGCCTTGCTGAGAGATCTTGCCCCTTATAGCCGAACCCTGGGCGCTTGGGCAAACATCCACTCCGCGCTGTATGACGAACTATACGCCCACTTAATCGGCGATGCGCTGCCGGTTGCCATCGGCCGTTTCAGTGCCTGCGCGCAACCGCGTGTCTCCGACAAGACGTACCGCGAACGGCGCACCCGCTATCTCGGCCCGGCCGCGGTGACCTCCCTGCTCGAAGCCGCAGTCCGCCTCGAGAAGCCCGGTTCCATGACTCTGGCGGACCGCTATTTTCCAGAGTTATCGCTCGCTTGGCGCGCGGTCGAAAAGCTACGGTCACCAGATTTCCCTGCGAGCTTACTCGACTTCGATTGCATCGCTGTCGACGAGTGTCAGGATCTCACGCCGATTGAGGCGATGCTCATCGTGGAGCTGACCGCGCTTATCCATCGCCAACGGCACGTCCAAGTGCCGCTCCTGCTTTCGGGCGATGAAGCCCAGACCGTGCGCCCCACGGATTTCGAGTGGGGCTGGCTGAGTGATCTGCTGCACTCACGGTTAGTCACCCCGGCGGAATTCAAACTCTCCGCCAACCTTCGCAGTCCCCGGCGTATCGCTGAACTCGTCCAGCGAGTCTGGGACCTGTACTCTCACCTGCAGAAGCAAGAACGGCCTAGCGGTACGGGACAAATCGAAATCGAAGACGACGCCACCGACCAGATTCTGTACTGCACCGCCAACCCTGGGCCGGACCTCAATGACCTGCTTATTTCGCTCGCTGCCACAGAAGGACTCGCCATCGTCAACCTCGCAGAGACCGTGCCTGCTTGGGTTCCCGAAACGGCGCGAGCGGCGGTGCTGAGCGTGTCGGAGGCAAAGGGCCTCGATTTCAATTCAGTTTGCGTGCTCGATGCGGGCCGTCATCTGGAACGAATTGTGCGTGGTGAGGATCGGCAGCGCTCGGAGTCCGACGTGGAGTCGCTAAGGAAGCGCTTGGCCATTGATCAGTTGCGCGTCGCTCTAAGCCGTCCCTCAGAACGCCTGATTTGGTTGGATATCAATCCCACCGACCAAATCGTGAGACAAAGCACGACGTTTCTCAACGGCCGCGACGCCGGCGGTATCGCTTCTTGCGTGCCTGCGGCGCTCTTGAAGAGTTTGGCGGAGGACGATCTCGATGTCGAAGAGCGTGTGCAGCGTTGTCAGGCCGATGCGCGCCAATATTTGGACGTGAAGCCCGAAATGGCATGGTCGCGCGCGCAGCAAGCCGTCGCACTGCTGGGCCGTGCTGGCGCGTTCACGGCCGTCGCCGACGAAGGGGCACGGCGCAATGCCTATCTCACTTTGGCCGAAGTGTGCTTCGTCCTGGGCCTTCGCAATACGCGCCTCCCAGCGGAATTAGGCCGGCCCGATCTGTTTGCCGAAGCGCATCTCGCCTCGGTGAGTGCATGCCGCTATGGCTTGGCGGCGTTGCTGCAAATGATGGGGCATCTGCATCGCGCGACTTTTGAAAACCGGCTGCACGCCCTAGTTGACTTGGCGAACCGTCTCCCGAGCCACAAAAACGAAATCGAGCCTTGGCTGCGACTGGAGATCGCCAATAGATCCCAAGCTTGGGCTGAGGAGTTGGAGGCGGCCGTTTTCAATGGACACAACGCTGAGATTCTGGTCAAGCTGTTACCTCCGTTTTACGAGGCGCTCGACCTCCCTGACCGCGACGCCCGTAGGCATCGCCTGCTCAAACGCGCCAGCCAACTGCTCGTCAAGGACAAGCAATTTGCTCCGGCTTTGGCAGTCCTGCGGGAGCTCCCAGAACGTCAGCCTGCCGTCGAAGCCACTTGTTACGAAGGCCTTGGCGATTTTCGCAAAGCAGCCGAGTGCCACCAACTCGCCGGCAATCTCAAAGAGGCTTTACACTGTTACCGCTCGATTCCCGACTTCGAAGCCGCACTGAAGCTCGTCGGCGAAATGGGCGACCATCCCGCCGCCGATTCTCTCCGTTGGATCGCCAAGCTTCAACAGCTCGTCAGCCGCAGACCGGACAAGTTTACTAAGGTGACGACTCCGGCGGAAAAGAAACTCCTGGAGGAGATTTTGGAGCGCTCCCTCGGCGTTGCCCGTCGAAAACCCATTCCTAAGAAAACTGCTATGAAGAAAACGGCCGAGCGCCGAAAAACACTGCCAGCCAGAACGAAAGACTATGGCAGTCCGCATTTCTAACGAAGGTGCATCCGGACCCGCTGTGAAAGAAACGCCATTACATTGTTTGTGTCTCCGGTAAATGCCGCTCAGGTTGATAAATTGGAAGTTGTCGTTCTTCGCGATTCCTCATATTCTCGCTGTACGCATCTCTGATTGCCACGTTCCGGAATCGTGCGACTCTACAACTAAAGTTCTGGCGCTTCGCCATCAACTCGGCTTTCTTCAGCGTTCCGTCAAACGGCCTAAGTTCTAAGGCAACCCTGTATGGTCCGAAATCCGAAATGCGTTGCATTTAGCCGCCGCGTAACGTTCTTGAACTTGGCGTAAGAATGTTACTTCAGGTCGGTTAATTATTTATTTCATTGGGAGATGAAGTTTTAGAGATGGACAGATGAAGAAATTCCGAAAAGACCCGGTCCGTGAAGACCGAATCCACAACGAAGCGATCGTCGATGCCACGCCGGAAGAGCAGGCTCTGAGCTGGTATTACCATCTGCAAAACAAAATCCGTTTTCCGTTCCAGGCCAAGTGCCTGGCTGCCAAGGTCGTGTCGCCGCTCATAAAAGGCGAAACCGTTGACGTCGTGCGCATGGCGCCGGACGACGTCTGCGCGCATGACATGCTCGTTCTGGTCCGATGGAATGGCCGCAAGTTGGTGCTACCACTTGCTCAACTCACCGCTATCGATCCAGACAACTCAACTGCTGAAGCCATCGGTGACTGGCATTACTGGGTCGCGCAGGGCTGCCGTCTATAATTTACCCACGCCTCCCGAAAGCTCACGCTTGACGTTCTCCAAGGTTCAAGCAGCACTTGCCAAGCTTTTCTCAAGGTCCGAAGACTGCGGCGGCGATCAGCTATGCGCTCGGATGTTGGCGCGTAGGCGCACACGTATGCGCTGTTGCGATGTCGGCAACCCGGTTCTCCCAGCGAGGTCATCGATGGTCCGCAACTGGTAACGGTTCATCCACTCCCGACAGATCGCATCTTGAATAAGTTGGCTTACGAACGAATACAGAGAAGAAGGCCGTTAGGAGACTTTTTATCGACGTCCTAAGCTAAGTGCCCAATTCGTTAAACATGCCGGCCAGCGACTTAAACAGCGAATCTCCATTTGAGCCATCCGGGTCCGCCACCTCCGGCTGAGCGGCTAAGATGCTATTGTCCGGCGGCCCTGGCCAGATACTCTGAATGCGTCCGAAGCCGCCTTGTTCGAGTAGATCGCCGACCACGTCGAACGCCGATGCCGGCCGCCCCAAACGAACCCATTCGCCGCTCAACGGCCGGCCCGCGGCCGGCGCGGGTACGTTGAGTTTGGCCGCCATAAGAGCACGCCGGTAATCGCGCACCTTGGTTGAGTAGCCATCAGTGATCTGCCGGTCGAAAGAAGCGATGGCTGCGCTCCCATCGAATGTCATGCCGCGGCGGCGGAAGTGGGTTGCGCCCACCAGAGACCAGACGTCATCGACAACGATCGAGGTCGTGCGGATGTACGCGGTGCGGCCGGGAAACCCAACGGGATGGAAGAGCAGCACGCGGTCCTTCGCCGCCGCCTGCAGCATCCCCAACGCTTCCATGCGCGCGGCATAGTGCTGGCGGTGAAACGTGCGGAAATTATCCGCGTAATCGGAAAATCGCGGCGTGCAGACGATCACCCGCAGATTCACATGTGCGGTGAGAGTGGCGATGAGTTCAGTCACCAGATCCACTTCGTAAGGCTGGGCTGGCTGCGCCGGACGTGCGGTGCGAGCGAATTGCGGCGATTCGATATAGATCAACTCACGCGCCTCGGCAAAGGCCCGCCGCAGCGACCATTGCGCGTCGCGAAAGCCCTTCTTGGCGGCGAAAAATTCACGGCGTACTTGCTTCTGAATGCGTGGTTCGTTGTCGACCGTGATCGAACCTGCAGGCGGCTTGGGCGCCCCGATTGCAGTTGCCGCGTTCTGTAGCAGTTGGTCGAGCGTGAAGCCATCATCGGGCGTGTTTAAGCTCGCCAGCCATGAAGTTTCGCAGCCCGACGCGACCGTCTGCAGCAACACGCCAGTTCCAGTATTCGTCAGGTTAGTCAAATCCGAGGGTTCGTCAAGATTGTCCCCCGCCGTGGTCAAGAGCCAACCGGGACTGAAGCCGCCTTGCGGAAGAGGTCGTGGAATCATTGATTGTGCGCGCCGTGCGGCGTGCAGAGCGAGGTCATAAGCCAGCGCGCCGGTAACCGTGATTCCCGGTGCATGGATATCTGGACCGGCAGGGTTGCCAGGGTTGCCCTGAGCATGCAGCGCAGAGAGCGATTCTCCGGCCCAGCGCGCGCCGGTCAGAACACCCTGCCAAAGCGCCGATCCCGCCGGTTGCGGCGCTCCGGGTCCGGTAGTGCCAGTGACGGCAACCGTCTCGAAGCGAGCCATGGTGGGCAGACGCGGGGCTTGCCTCGGCGCGGCTTCCGAAAGCAAACTCAACACGAGATCGAGGAAGTTCGCGGGCTGCACGGCCGGTGGAGTGATGGTGCTCGGAATGCCAAACAGCGGCGACTCAGATACCCCCTGCATCAAGGGCAGCATCGTGCCCATAATGTTGTTTGCAGCGGGGCCGAAGAACGGCGTTGGCGGAACGGCGGCGGGTCCTGCGGCGATGGGAATGGCAACTGCCGCCGTGAGACGGCGCTGTCCCAGGCGCGGAGCGACAACGATGTCCATCGTGAGCACGGCCGGATTCGCGGGCTGCCCATTGAACGGGTTGCGCAGGAAAACAGCGGTCGGTGTCACGCCGCTGACAATGTTTGCGCCGCCATTCCCACGCACGAACGAAGGCTCCGCTCCATTAATTGAGGCAATCTCAATGAAGAGTTGCGGAAAGAGGCGCACGGTGGCTCCGCCCGGCGCGGCTCCGCCGGCTATTGTCACCACCACGTCGCTCCCATTGGCTGTGAACGCAGCGCTCACGTTGGCGGACGAAAGACGCACCGGCGGATTTGGAAAGCCGGCCATGGTGTTGGGCAATGGGTATGCGGGCCAGTGCGCGGCCGCGCCCAAGGCGGCCGGCGTTATCAGGGTTTGGTCGAGGACTGGGGACACAGCCAAAATCATGGTCTGCTGCGGCCGGTTCAGGATGCGTGTGGCTTCGGCCAGCGTATCCGGACCGTCAGCGAGGTAAGTGATGTTGACCAGGTCGCGTACTTGCGGCAGCAATTCCGGCGGAATGGCATTATCGTCCGGATTCACACCTAGCAGCGGGCTTTGCGTGCGGTTGCCTAGAAGGTACCAAGGCGTATCCACCACCATGACGCGGTAGAAAAGACGGCCGATCGCCCCAGCCGCGAGCGCCGGTAGGCTGAGGGGCGCCGCGCTCATCGTGCCATTCGTGGCAAAGCCGAAGCGCAGTGGCGTGGTCACACTGTTAGCCGCAATCTTATCGTTGGCGCTGAGGGTGATGATATTTCCGGAAACCGTGCCCGTCTGTGTGTTGGCGGCATCGGTGGTGATGAGTCCCGCTCCCACGGAGGCAATGCGCGGCGGGTTCCCATGAGGATCGATAAAATGAACTCGCGCGCCGGTCGCGAGCCCGGCAATACCCTGCACACCACCCGCTCCGTTGACAGTTGCGGCGACGGTTGCAGGCACCAGGCCGGCTAGCGCGCCGATCAAATCGTTGAACAGGCCGGCGACGTAAATGGGATCGATGATGAAGCCGCGATTGTCATGAAAACTAATCGCACCGGTAGCGTCGTCGAGTTGTTCATCCGGACGGTACCAGCGCGACGCACGAAACCCTGCTGCGCCCCGCACCAGCATTGCGGCCGGCATACATAGCGTGAAGGGCTGTGCCGCCGCGGCATAGCGTGAAGTGCAAACGGTCTGGAGACGCCGGTGGGCCTCGGGGTGAAAGCGCAGAACGGTACTGGCGACACTCACCGGCGTGCCATCCACCTCGTAGAACTCGCTCACGCGTTGTCCCAGCGAAAGTCTCAGTTTGACGATGTCACCAATGCTGAAGTGCTGCTTGGCCGTGCCCAGCGCGCCGCGCACCAAGGTCAGTGTATCGCCCGTCCGGGCAGTGCATTCCACCACCTCCTCCGTGCTGCCGGAGTTGTTCGAAATGGTAAGCAGCACCCGGCCGCCGCCAACCGGCGCCGGGAAGTTGTTGCCCGAGTTGGCTGTGAGCGTGACGCTAGTCGCGGTGTCGAGCCCGGGCAAGTCCGATGTGAGTTTCGACGAAGCAGCCGGAAAAGCGTTCTCGCGGATTCCGAGAAACGGCGCGCGAACCAATCCGCCAATGGCGAGCGTCAGCGCGCCCTGGTTGTAATCGCCCGCGTTGGGCGAGGCGTCGGCCCAGCGCGTACCGAGCGCAACTGTCGTCAAGCCCAACGCTGCCAGGCCGTTGTTTTGCAGACTCTGCCGTATAGCGTTCGGCGTTAGTGTTGTGATGGGTAGAGTAGCCATTGCGCAATTAACTCGGAAGCTGAATGTAATCGGCACTCCGCCCATCCGGCGCACTCAGGTGGACGATGATCTGAGTGAATGGAACGCGGACGAAAGCGTAGTAACTGAACTTCGGCCCCCTACTATCGATGCGGCGGATGCGTAAAGGGTCCGCGCCCGCTGGTACGGGACCTAGTTCATCCAAGGGCACGCTCGCCAGCCCCATTTGCTGGATAATTGGCGGCTGCGGAATTTGGAACGGCCCCATCTGCTTGGGCGGTTGGTTCACCGTAACGCGCAGTGTATAGACTGGCGGATCCAGTGGTGTGTCGCTTACCCAGCCCAGTTCGAATCCTGCGGGCAGAACGCTCTTCTTCAATAGGAATTTTCCCAGCACGGGGTCGGGCAGGATATGGCCGGGCTTGATCGTGGCGAGTGCTTCCGAAGAACGCCCCAATGGATCGGTCAGTCGTATACTCACCTCGACCGCATCATTTATGTCGGCGCGTCGAATGATCGCGCGATACTGCGAGGGCTTGGTGGCGTCTATCCGCCAGGCAGCGGACCCATTTGGCGGCTGTACCGTTACAAGTTCGGAAAGTGG
The DNA here is from genome assembly GCA_035316385.1 of Bryobacteraceae bacterium. Lineage (GTDB taxonomy): Bacteria > Acidobacteriota > Terriglobia > Bryobacterales > Bryobacteraceae > Bog-105. The sequence goes on from DATHIZ010000375.1 coordinate 10,084, forward strand.
ACCTTCGAACACGAGGATCGGCGTTTCATCCGGCGGAGCCCCCACCCGCCTAGCGCGAATCGACAGCTTGTGAGATCCGAGCACAGTCTTTTTTACTGGCGCGGAACTGCTCCATCTCAGCAAGACGTCCGGCGGCGCCGTCCCCGGCCACTCCATAGTGATTGCGGAAATATCGGGAGGCGCGGCAGGCGGAATCACCACCCAGGCCACCGTGCTCGCGGGAGAGCGTGCCGCAAGCGTGCCGCGCAACGGATCGGCGGCAGACCACGCGACCGCGCGGTACCAGACCCGTTTCCATGAGCCGGTCGGCGTTTCCTTGCCCTTTGCCAAGGTGATATGAGTCCCGAGGGTGTCGGTCACTTGGTTCACCTGCCAGTCCGGTGTAAGGGCGTCAAGTGTCAACACCGGTGGGCCCATGGTGTCGAGTTCTTTCGCGGCATCATCCACGCGCACGCGGTGCAGGTCGATGCGCTTCACGCGTGGACCCTTGCGAGTTTCGACGCGGATGTTCGAGCGGTAAACGGGCGGGTCGACGTTCTTATCGAGAACCGGCGAGACTTCAATCGTCGGTATGCCCGGTTTGGGCAGCCGCGGCGCGGCAAACGCATAGAGCGCGGTGGAACTCGTGGGCCACACCGCCTCTACTTGTCCGGCGCTTACTCCCAGTACCGTATAAAGATGGATCGAGGTTGAACCGCGCGGCAGCGTGACGTCCACCGAGCTTGCTTTGATCACCCGGCTGTTGCGCCGTGTGAACTCTCTGCGGCGGTCGCCGGGATGCGCGTCAAAAATGCCCAATACCTTCGTAAGCCGCTGACTAAGTGTTTGAGACGGATCGGGCTCCGGTTCGCCCACGGCTTTCAGCAGCTTCGACTCGGTGGTCTCGTAGATAAAGTATCCATCGACGCCCGGAGATCCGCCCCATGACAGAACCGCGTGCGATTCGCCTGCTGCGTCCGGTAGGCTTGACAGCGAAACAATGTCAGGCGCAATGATGGGCGGCCGCGGGTCGGAAGTGGAGATCACGCTCGGCTCTTTGCTCCAAATGCCGCTGTGTTTCGGTGCGATCGCCTCGCGGCCGAGCCCCCAAAGCGCAAGGCCCACGTGGCCCGTCAGAGCGTAGTCAAGTTCAAAGCCCACGATGGTCACGCGATAGCGGCGCGTCTCAGCGCCCTGGGCCACGCCAAACGCCACCTTTGCATCGCCGGCTGAGTTGAGCGCAAGGCAATGGGCGACGGGATCGAAGCCTGGCCAGTCGGAAGTTGGCTCGCCGTTCGGTCCAAGCACGTCGAACTTCAGCGTGAATGTATTCACAGGCGCGACGGCTAATTTAGTTTGCAATCCGCCCGGCAAGCTAAAGTCCGGAGGCGGCGCACCGTGATAGGCGGCAGCGTGCAGCCGTCCTCGAAAGCTGATCGTCAGTGGAGTGCGAATTCTCCAATCCCAAAGGAATTCGAGCACGAGTTTAGCGTTGCACTTCGTAGCCGGCGGAATGGGAACACTGGTGTACTTAAACTCCGCGGAGACGATACGCGGCTCATCAACGCCAGGCTGTTTGATGAGCGAGTTGATCGCAACCCAGTTACTCCACTGGCCGTAAATGTCCTGGTGCGCCACTGCGTATTTCAACGTTCGATTGCCGGGGTCATTGGGAATCGGAATTTCGCGTTCCACGGCGCTGAGACGATTCGGTTCCGGATCCTGAGCATTGGTAAAGTAATTCACCGAAATCGGAAGCGGCGAACCATCCGATCGTTTGTTCATTACGAGCGCCGCCGGTGCGGGTGGCGTGACACCTGAATGGGCAAGGGCGAAAGAGCGTGGACGGAAAAGAGGAATGGGAACGGGCCGGTCCCAGGAGAGGCGGACCGACGCGCGCCAGCTGCCATCGCGCGCTAACGGTCTTAGGTTCCCCATTTGCTGTTGGCCCATGTTGGAGGGAATCGGGGGAGCAATCGCCTGAGTAGGGGACGGCACTAGCGCCGCATACTCGATCGGCCCGCCGGTACCCAATAGTCCATGCTCATAGTGAGCTGTCACCATGTAATCGAAATCGAGCGCCGATGTTGCCGCCCCGCCCGCGGTTGTGAATTCAACTGGGTAGGCAGTCCCGAAACCAAGGCCCAAAGCATTGAAGCAATCGACTGCCGCAGCCATGTACGTTGAACTCAGCGGCGCCACATGTGACGTACTCCCCGGCTCCGTCATCTTGTCACCCGAAGAGTTCTCCGGCGGCGGCATTGGCTTCCCAAGCTTCTGTGCCGCCTGTATAGCGGGCGGCAAGTTGGCGATTGTACGGAGGTCCGCCAGCACCGACTGGTTAAGATCCGCAATCAAAGAGTTTGAAGGGGGCCCACTCCACGCTGGGGCAGCGAGACCGGCCTCGATGGACGGGGCCCAACCGATCGGAGGCGCGCCTCGCTCCAGTCGCTGCTTGGCCGCCGAAGCAGCATCGGTGAACGCACCGAACATACCTTGTTCCACACCGTGCTTTCCGATCCCTTGGCCTGCCCAATCCGCCTTCTTCACCGGAATACCAACGAATTCGACCTTTTCCCAGCCTGCAGCCGCCGACAGGTCGTCCTGGCCGACCCCCTTAATACTGTTGAACGTCACGCCTGTCGAAACAATCAGCCCCTCGATGGATGGCGCTGAGATGGTAACTGCCTGGTTCACTCCGACGGGAATGATGGCGAGCGCCACAACCTGGTTGATCCAAGGATTTCCGACGAAACCGTAGACTGCGCCTCCGTTGCCGCTAACGTTAATCTCGACGGTGGTGAAGGCGCCTTTCAAATCCACCAGTTGCGAACTGCCAAATAAACCGAACGACAAAATATCCGCATTGACCGGCTTAGGGCCGCGCAGCTTCTTGTTTCGCCTCCAAACCGTGAACGGTTCTGTTGGAAGCCCAAGCTCATCCTTCAGTATCCAACGCAACTGCAACTGCGCCGGCCATTTCTGTGACAGCGCCGGATTCTCGAGGCCGAACCGGCGCGCGATTATTTGCCAGTTGAGAAAAGCCCCTTCAGCCTGAAACTTGGTCGTGTCGACAATGGACCCCATTAGTCTTCTTCCTCCCACGGCGCCCGGTAGAGCTTCGTATTAATGATGGTGAAGAACGAATCGCTCGAGCCGGGGCCATCGAGGTACTTTTCCTTCTGCGCGATCTTCCGCAAAGCAAGTCGCAGTGTCTTACCTCGGGAATTCGGTTTCAGTGTTATCAGCGCGCGCTGTGCGCCTGGCGCTTTGATCACCTTATTCACAATGGCATCGCCCCCGCCTTCTTCTTCGAGCCGCAGCCATTCGGTCGGTGTCATCTCGGAGCGAGTGGCGTTGGGCGGATTCGGATCCACCGTATCCTTAGGAATTTTGCGGTTACGCCACATTGGTTCCGAAGAATCCACCAGCACGGCTGCGGGCTGCGGATCGGCGCCTCCAGTCGTCTCCCAGAACACTACGATGCGCGGTGCTTCCGGGACGCCCATCGGCTCAAGTCCGGCGCTTATCATGGCTTGATCGAGCTGGTTTCCCCGCGGATTTGCAGCCCACGGTAGGTTTCCGATCGCCTGCAACTGACTCGGTTTCGAGAAACGGTGCAGCGCGCGATTGAACGCGAATGACTCAGCGAACTCTGCCACCGTCGCGAAGCGCCCAGTCGAGAACCCGGTGCGCCAAACCGTGGGCCCGGTGGCATTGTCCGGCGCGTTCTTGTCGACTATCTCGATATCCAAAACGTAGTCCGTGAATTGCTCAAGGGGGATGGGCATTGTCACCTGTGAATGCCGGATGCGAGTGCCGCTGATTGGCACGCAGGACTTACTAAGCAAATCCACTACGGCACCTTCCCATGGAGAGAGCAACTCCGCCTCCACACCTTTTAAATGGTTCGAAACCAGCGGCAGGGGGTGCGGCATGTCGATCGTGCTTGGGAGCGGCCGGAAAGAGGACGCGCGCAGCCTGATCTGCAGCCGTTTCGAATACGCGTCATAGATCCGGCCCACGTCCGGGCTGTTGAACACAATATGCACTGGCATTTCGCAGAAGTAATGATGCTCGCCGTCTTCAGGCGTGCTGCACATCATCCACGGGTCTAACCGCCGCGGCGCCGTGGCGTCGGTATAGAACCAGAACGTCTGATGCTGATCGGCCACCGCGACTTGGTCGCTGACCGCTTGCCCTGGAGGCCGCTTGCCGCGCACCGCATCGTAAATAACCTTGACGCCATACGCGGTGTCGGGCTTCAGCAGTGCCTGGCCGGAACTGCTATCGCTCAGCGCCGCTTCGAGCACGCCCTGCTTCTTCTTCTGTTCTTCCGTGTCGTAATCGAAGCGGAAGAATTCGGCCGCGGTGAGCACCTCAATGCCGGCCACATAGAACGGCCGGTGCAGGTGTTTACGATGCCAGGAAACGTCGTGCGGCGTAAGGCCGATCTGAATGCGGTCTGCCTTGGGATTGCCCTTTATGGTCACAATGACACCTACGAAACCGCGCGGCTGCAGGACATTCTGATGCTGCGCGAGATGCACCGCGTCATCAAACCATAAACCTGACGGATCCATCCATCGCGCCGGTAGCGTCAGAGGCGGCATCATAAAAGAAGTATCCAGAATCACCTTCTCAAAAACCTGATCCGTGCCGTCGGTGGCGGCCACTATCACCGTCTTCTCAGCCAGCATCTCGCGCTGTACGAAGAGGTAGAACGTGGTGGTTTCTACGGGGCCGGTGTGAAATACGACAGCGTCGTCAAATGGTCCGGGCTTGAACCCGCGCTTCTCCCGCTCCTTCTTAAGCTGGTCGGCGCGCGCCGGACCGCCAAACACAACAGGATCGCGCGTATCGAGGACCGGCGCGGCCAATACCCGGCTGGTACAGGGTTTATCGGTGGTTGACGCAGTGGCGGAGGGCGTCACCACCATCCGTGTCAGCATGGAGCGAGGCACCGAAATACCCGCATTCACCCGCTTCGCCACGTCTATCAGCGTGATCTCCTCTGGCGCGAAAATGTCGGGAGTCTTCACGCCGCGCGCGGTCATAATCGGATCAACCGCTAAAGCCGCGCGTGCCACCGTCAACGGTGTAGTCGGTCGGGATACGGTCACGCCCGCCGTCGCAGGACGACGTGTCGAGCCGACGGTGACGCCGGGGTGTTCCTTGCTTGGCGGGCAGCTTACAGGCGCGCCTTCGACAACCGCCGGAATGGTGCCCGCGAGAGCATCCACCTGCAACACCCCCGTACGCCATCGTTCTGAGACCTTCAGCTTCAAAACCGGTGGCGCCGATCGGATGGTAGCCGGCGGGTCAGGCCAGGACTCGCCGTCCAGTATCCACCCAAACAAAGACGGCCCGAACGGCTCCTTCAGAAATGTGAACAGCACGGAGGTCGGCGGCGCGGCTGGTTGACAGACGGTGCCCCAAGTTTCGGTAATCGTCTCATCCAGGAACGTGCTGCGCTCGATTGCCTTTGGAGTCGGATCAGGTACCCAACTCAGCAGGCCGATTTGTGCTTGTTGCGGATTGTCTCCCGCTTTCTGAGGCCACCACACGGCGGGTGTCGCACCATCGAGCAGCTCTCCAATTAGCTCCACGCTTTTCAGCGTGTACTGGAAAACGTCTTCGCCCTTTTGTATCCATCCGTCCGGCGGAGCGCCCGGTGTGCCGGGGTTTTCGGGCGCCGCTGCCCCACGGAAAATGTATTTGGCTCCGCTGACTACCGGCGGCATGGACAGCATGGCGAGGGGAATTGCATCGATGGGAACTCGGCGCTGATTCATTGCCACTTGCGGCTGCGGCTGCCCGATCGGGGCGGGCGGCGGAGACGCGGGCGGAGGCGGCGGAGCAGCCTCGGCTTTGGTTCCTTCCGCGATTCCTCCGTCAATTGTTTTATCGACGCCTGTGCCAATCGCCAGCGCGGGTGAGCGGCTGACCAGGCGAAGCGATTCGAATAAAGGCGGCGGTTCCACGGCCGGCGCCGCGCTGTCGCCAATCGCGAAATCGACACAGCCCTCAATGGTGAAGAATAGGAACTCCACCTTCCCGCAAATTTCTCCGGAGATGCGAGAGACTTTCGAGCCGTCCGGCTTCTTGCCGACATCAACGGTCAGATGCGCCCACGCGCTTAGATCAATGATGAATACATGCAGCGTGCCTCGAATGTAGAGCGTGCCCGTCAGTCGAAACGGATCGAACCCGAGCACCGCGTCAAATCCGGCCGCCACCTCCGCATAGAGCCCGGCGCTCTTGCTGCCCCACACGAACGAAACATGCAGCCCGGTGGAAATTGCAAATCCGTTGACCGGGACGGGCAGTCCATCGGCCAGATCGCCTGCCTTGAAGCCCTTGCCCGAGAGCATCAGGTAACCCGAACCCTCGAAGACTTCCAGGATCTTCGCGTGAATCCGATCGACATACCGCCCCAGGTAAAGGTGCCAGTCCTTCGTGTCGTGGAAGTTGAAGAACGCCTCAACCGGAATGCGGATTTCGAGTAGCGGCTTAATGTTGAACTCAACCGAAATCCCGATGGTCAGCGTGCCGCGCCCCATGTCGAGATCGATCACTGCCAGGAACGTGCCTTCTACCTGGTCCCTTAATTGCGGCAGCACGACAAGCAGGTTCGCGCGCATCATCAACAGCAGACGCGGTCCGGGCAACTCCAATAGGAAGACGCCCTTCATGTTGAAGATGACGCTTGAGCCCATGGTGCCGACGATTGCACCGACGCCAAAGGCCCAGTTGTCAATCTTTGGGCCCCATGCGGCGATATCGGTAGGATTGCCGTGCGCGATGTCCTTCAGCCATGCGAGTGCCGGAGCCATAGCCGATGCGGGCGGCTCCTTGCGCGAGTAGTGCATCGCAAACAGGCCCAGGAAACCGTAGATACCCAGCCCCGAGTTTCCCAGCGGAATCGCCACCGGGAAATCAACCTCAAGCGCGACAATCACACCCGTGGCCTTGCGACCGTTATCATTGATGTTGGCGACACCCACACCCGCCGCCACGCGCACATGAACGGGAATGAGAGTGAGATCTATTGCGCCTTTGATCTCGTTCTCATTCATCTCCATGTAGCCGCGGCCGATCAGGGCTCCCGGTATATCGATGCTCGCCGCGAAGGCGGTCAACTCCGGCGGCCCAAGCGGATCGAATCGCAAACGCACGCGCGCGCGTTCGATGGTCACTACGCCGAGATCGATCGCAAATCCCAGGTCAATCTCGAATACCAGTGGATTGTTGCGAGCGATACGCGCGCCCAGGATGGTGAGAATGGAATCGAGCGGCGAAGCCACCGTAATTGAACCCGGCTTGGACACGTCAATCGAGTAGCCCTTTGACGCGTCGAAGACTGGACGGAACTGAAATTTCGGCTGTAGCGGATCGTCGCCGATTCGAATTCCGACAGCTTTATAGCGAACCGCGAGCGGTGCAGCGCGGTCGATCTTTAGCAGCGTCTTGCCGCCGATCGAGACATCCACGCTTAAAGCCGCTTCCATATCGAACAGGATTACGGCCTCCGCGCCGGTCGGCCGTTTGCGGAACTGGATCTCGCCGCCGTACCAGATGACGCGCTCGCATCGCACTTTGACGGGGCTGCTGCCGACTTCGGTTAAACCGGCAATCGCAGCCGGAATAGCAAGCATCGCAGCCGTCATCCCCAGTTCGGCAAGTGCGCCTTCATTCGCTACCGCCCCCACGCCCGCCGATATCAGCGGCATGAACGCAATGGTGGTTCCGAAGAAATTGAGGCCGAATCCCGGGTTCGCGGCAGGAGGCTGGCCTGGCCGTGTGCCCCACATATACAAACCGTCGACATCTGCCGGGTCGGCGCCATAGTAGCCGATAATTGATACTGAATCGGTTGCATCGTCGATCTGGATTACCAGGCGGAGATCGATGATTCCGTCGGCAGGATTACTGCCGAGAGACTGCCCTTGACCCAGCGTGCCGGACTTGGCGGCCGGCATGCCTGCCTGCAAACGGTCCTCGGCCGCTGTGTTGATATCGATCTTTGCGGAAATCTCACACGCCACAAACTGGTTGCGCACAATGCGCACCTTTGCGCCCATCTGCTTGAACCAGCGTGGTGGGGGCGCCGGCTGCACATTTGCGGGAGGTGGCGGGTCGAAGATCTTCGGCGGTGTATTCGAACTGCTCCGTGGATCGCGATGGAGCGTCGCCGTGCTGGTGGTCCCGTCCGTGTTGGCGGCCGGCCATTTCGCAACCGCCTTCCACCAGATACGCCGCGTTTCAACCGCCGGGAAACCTTGCGCCGTCCAATTCACCATGTTTGGCGCATGGCTTGCGACGCTAATGGTAGTCAGCCCGTTGGCGGGATTAGCGATCAGATCTTCAATGACAGCCCGCAGTCCCAATGCGCGGCGTCTTGCTAATTCGGTATTGTAAGTGCGCTTGCTCTCGTCTATGTTGGGCGGAGGCGGCCCTTCGTAGCTGGCGAAGCCTTCGACGGTGATAGCGGTATTTACTGGCAGGCTCTTCAACAGCGGCAACAGCGCCGTACGCACGTCACTACCGCCGAGCCAGTTCGATGCCGTGCCTTCATCGGCCGCTTCCGTGGTGTGCGTACTATTCGGGTCGAGTCCGAACGCGCGCGTGTCGGCTTCGGTTTCGACTCTGCCGTTTTCGCTATACGGAGGTTTGTCGAAACGATAGAAACTTGTGTGACTGGTAACCGCCGCTTGACCTGGCAGCGTCGCAACCACGGTCACGTCTGGCCCGCCCGCGGGTAGGTTGACTGTTAATGTCGCGCTGGTTCCTCGCGCCGTGCCGTTGACTGTCCATTGCGTCGACGCGGCTTGTGCCGGGGAAACGTTGAGCGCCAGTGTCGCGGTTGAGGCCGTTTCCGAAACGATCTCTAGCCGAGGCTGCTGAACAGTGGAAGTGCCTTGCACGGTGGATTGCGTGACGATCGCCGCGGCTGGGGCCGGACCTAGCGATGTTGTTCCCGGAACCACTACCGCCGCTGTCCGGCGGCTCGCGGTTATTGTGTAGACTTCCGATCGTACGGGCGAACTGGTATCGTCCGCGTGAATTACGATGGTTCGCGAAGCCTGGGTCGACAGGTCGATATTGATCTCACGGCCGTTCTGCGGCGCTCCCCCGTCCAGCGAGACTGTCACCGTAATCGGCGTACGGCCGCCATCAACATCCACCACCATCCGGGAAAGGTTTGGCAACTGCACCGTCGCCGTATGCTCCCCGGTCTTGACAATCCCGTAGCCTCGCTGGTCGCCGTCGTAGAAACGCGCCGACACTTTCAGCGGTCCGGCGCCCTGATCGAGCACCTGCAGCGAGAAGTCTCCGGTTATACCGGACGACGCCCCGATGCCGATCAGAAAATTTTCGACACCCGCATCCACGGCGAAGTCGCGCGCTCCATTCGGCGCAATGAACAAGCGGATCTCAGGCAGGAAGAGACCCGTCCACGACTCATCGAAGCCAAATTGTGAGAGTACGTCCGGGGGTGTGGATTGGTCGGAGAGATCCAGCGTGCCGGAGCGGAATCCGAAACCCACTACTTGCGAAGGACCGACGAAGGCGTAAGGCGGCTCCATCTTGATCAATTCCGCGACCGCGATATCGCCGGGATCGTCAAGGCCGCTTGCGCCTGCGGACAGTAGGGTGGCGGTGATTGGATCCAGTATCGCGTCTCCCTGAGCGAGACGGAACTTCAAACGCGGCAGCGTGAACTTCACCTGCTCATTCTGCGGATCGGGAACCAATTGCCCGTTGGCCTCGCGTTTCGCGCCCCGTAGAAAGGGCGGGCGGAGCACTACGCTGGTAAGCAGCAGATCGAGCACAAACCCGGTCGTGGGGTAGTCGGAAGGCAGCCCGCCATCAGGAGTGCTGTCGTAGGCGGCGAGTACTGCCGCGCTATTTGCAAAAGCGGCGTTGGCGCCGATCAGCGTGACGGCTTGCGAAACTTTTTGTGATGCGGCGCGCGG
>DATHIZ010000376.1:0-6359 GCA_035316385.1 Bryobacteraceae bacterium
CAGCGTCTCGGTCTCCCGCCGCTAAACGCGAACCCCATGCTCGAAGGCCAGTTTTCACCATTTGGAACGCTCGCCTTCTTTTCAGAGCATTTTGCCAAGCCTCAGCCGGATTGGCCGCCGCATGTCACCATGACGGGATTCATCAGCTATGACAAACGAGGGGAAGGCTTCGGCGAATCCTCCGGCGATGGTTTGGCGCGCTTTCTCGAGAGCGGACCGGCGCCGGTCTTGTTCACGTTGGGGTCTTCAGCCGTGATGAACCCGGGGAGTTTCTATCGCGAGAGCCTGGAGGCTGCCCGGATTTTGGGCGTGCGGGCTGTTCTTCTAACTGGCACCCTGGACCGTCATCAATTTCCGCAGAGTCCGCCCGAGAGCATTCACTTTGCCGACTACGCGCCTTACTCGGAGATCATGCCCCGCGCCGCGGCAATCGTTCACCAGGGCGGCATCGGCACCACCGCCCAAGCCTTGCGCGCGGGACGTCCGACTATCGTGGTGCCCTGGTCGCACGACCAACCGGATAGCGCGGAGCGTCTGCGCAAGCTGGGCGTATCGCGGACAATTCCCCGCTCCGCCTACACCCGCCATAGAGCCGCGCGCGAGCTGAAGCGGCTGTTAAGTGACGATCGATACACGAAGCAGGCCGCTGCACTAAGAGCGAAGCTCGCGGCAAACGACGGCCTCGCGCGGGCAGCCTGCGCGGTAGAGTCAGCGCTTTTTCGAAGCTAAAGGCCTAGCGTTTTTTGCGGACCAGGCGGCGTGCCTTCCGGACCGTGCCGGGCGCCGCGGAAAAGGCATCTTCCACCAGCGCTTCCTGCTGGTCATGATGCACCTTGTGCGCGCCGGCGGCGGGACTGGCGGCCAGTGACCGGCCGACGTAACGCAGTTGCCGCTTGATGGGACCGCCGTTTCCACCCGGGTTGATGATGGATTGCATCTGTTCTTCGACAAACGACCAGGCACCCATATTCTCGGGCTCTTCCTGCACCCAGAAGAGTTCGGCCGCTTCCGAGTAGCGCCGCAGAATGTCGGTCAAGCGCTGCAGCGGGAACGGGTAAAGTTGTTCCAGACGAATGACGGCGACATCGGTGCGGCCGGATTCTTCGCGCTTGTTCACCAGGTCGTAGTAAACCTTGCCGGAGCACAGCAGCACGCGGCGGATGTGTCCGCCTAGGAATTGCGGGTCGCCGATCACTTCCTGGAAGACACCGGTGCTCAACTCTTCCAGCCGGGAAGCAGCCTTGGCGTAGCGCAGCAGGAACTTCGGAGTAAAGACGATCAGGGGCTTGCGAATGCCGCGGCGGTCCGCTCCGCCGTGCATTTGACGCCGCAGCAGGTGGAAGTATTGCGCGGGCGTCGTGCAGTTGCAGATCTGCATGTTGTTCTCGGCGCAGAGCTGCAGGAAGCGCTCCAGGCGGGCGCTGGAGTGTTCCGGCCCCTGCCCTTCCAAGCCGTGCGGCAACAGCAGGACCAAGCCGCTGGGCTGGTTCCACTTCGATTCGGCGGAGACGATGAACTGATCGATGATGATCTGCGCGCCGTTCACGAAATCTCCGAACTGCGCTTCCCACATGACGAGCGTCAACGGATCGGCTACGCTGTAGCCGAACTCAAAGCCCATGACGGCGTATTCGCTCAACAAACTATCCACGGCCTCAAACTTGGCCTGGCGCGGATCAAGGTGCTTGAGCGGCACGTAACCTTCGCCCGTCTCGTAGTCGCTAAATTTCAAATGCCGCTGCGTGAAGGTACCGCGGGAAACGTCTTCGCCGCTCAGACGCACGGGCGTGCCTTCCAGCACGAGGCTTCCAAAAGCGAGCGTTTCCGCGAAGCCCCAATCGACCGGGGCGCCTTTCAGTGCGTCGCGCCGCTTTTCGAGCAGCGATTTCAGCTTCGGATGCAGATGGAAATTCTCGGGCAGCGTGGTGATCTTTTCGATAATCTTCACCAGGGTGTCGTGGCTGGCCGCAGTGGCGGGGATGGGCTGAAACACCTCTTCCGCCGGAGCGACGGCAAACTCTTCGATGACAAACTGCTCGCGATTTTTCTTGGCTTCGTCGTAGGTCTGGTTGAGGCGCGTTTTCGCTACCAGGCGCAAATTGTCAATCTGCTCCTGCGGCATGAATTTTTCGCGCACCAGCTGCTCGGAATATTGCGTGGCCACGGTGGGAGTGGCCTTGATCTTCCGGTACATCACCGGCTGCGTGTAGCTGGGGTCGTCCGCTTCGTTGTGCCCCTGGCGGCGGTAACCGATAAGATCGACAACTATGTCGCGCTTGAAGCGCTGGCGGTAGTCGTAGGCAAGTTGAGCGGCCCGCAGACAAGCTTCCGGATCGTCGCCGTTCACGTGGAAGATGGGTGCTTGCACGGAAAGAGCTATGTCGGTGCAGTAGCGGCTGCTGCGCCCTTCCAGCGGATTCGTGGTAAAACCAATCTGGTTATTCGTGACCACGTGAATGGTGCCGCCGGTTTTGTAGCCGTCCAGCTGCGAAAATTGCAGCACCTCCGCGACCACGCCTTGGCCGATGAATGCCGCGTCGCCGTGGATCAAAATCGGAAGAACACGCGCTCGCTCGACGTCGCCCAAACGGTCCTGCTTCGGACGAACCAACCCTTCGACGACCGGATCCACGGCTTCCAGATGGCTGGGATTGAAGGCCACCGAGACCAGGATCTCTTTCCCACGAGTGGAGGTATGAACGCCGCTCGCGCCCAGGAGATATTTCACGTCGCCCGCCCCCTGAACGCTTTCAGGATCAGGCTCGCCGTCGAATTCGGAGAAGACCTGCGCCATCGACTTGCCGACCACGTTGGCGAGCACGTTCAGACGTCCACGATGGGCCATGCCGATCACGGCTTCATGCACGTTCTCGTTGGCCGCGCGTTCCAGAATTTCGTCCAGAGCGACCATGGTGCTTTCCAAACCTTCCAGGCCGAAGCGCTTCTGCCCGACGAAACGGGTCTGCAGGAAATGCTCAAACTCTTCGGATTGGATCAAGCGGGCCAGGATGCGCTGCTTCACCGGCTCATCGAGCTTCCACAGATTGAGCGTGGATTCCATGCGCTCCTGCAGCCACTGCTTCTGCTCGGGGTCCTGGATGTGCATGTATTCCACGCCGATTGAGCCGCAATAGGTGGAACGCAGACGGTCCAGGATCTCGCGCAAAGTCTCATACGGCTGCATGTAGGAGGCGATGGCTCCGCTGGGCGCCTTCACCGCGCCGGCCAGGAAGGGCCGGTCGAGATCCCAAATGGAAAGACCATAGGAAGCGGGATCAAGCTCGGACGGATAAGCCGGTTCATTGCCCAGCGGATTGGTATTGGCCATGACGTGGCCCTGGATGCGGTAGGCGTTGATCAGTTGTATGACGGCCGCTTCTTTCGCCACATCGGTATTCACCGAGCCGAAGCGCGTGGGCGCGATTTGCTTGTCCGATTGCCAGCGGATGGGAATGGACGGAATCTTGAGGTCGCGGAAAATGGCTTCGTAGAATCCGTCTTCGCCTTGCAGCAACTGCTGCAGCTTGGCTAGAAAAGAGCCGGACTCGGCGCCTTGAATGATGCGGTGATCATAGGTACAGGTGATCATCAGCGTCTTACTCAAGCCGAGCAGGGCGCGATTCTCTTCGCTCATGGCCGCAAACTCAGCCGGATAGTCGATGACGCCGGTCGCGATGATCGCTCCCTGTCCGGGCATCAGCCGAGGCACCGAACCGAGAGTGCCGACGGTGCCTGGATTCGTCAGCGAAATGGTGCTGCCGGTGAAGTCGGCAACTTGCAGTTTGTTGGTGCGGGCGCGAGCAACGATGTCGTCATAGGCGGCGACGAACTGGCCGAACGTCATGCCATCGGCGTTTTTAATATTTGGGACTTTCAGCGACCGGGTCCCGTCTTTCGCCGCAATGTCGACGGCCAGACCGATGTTGACTTGCGACCGCACCACGCGAAATGGCTCTCCGCCGTTTTCGGCGTAGGCATGGTTCAACGACGGGTTGGACTTGATCGCCTTCACAATAGACCAGGCGATCAGGTGGGTAAAACTGAGTTTGCCGCGGCCCTGCTGGGTGCGTTGCTTATTGATAATGTTGCGATTTTCCTCGATTACCCTGACCGGTATTTGCCGCTGCGACGTGGCGACTGGAATAGACAGGCTGGCCGTCATGTTTTCGGCAATGCGGGCAGCCGCGCCGCGTAAAGGAACCAGCTGATCGTTGGCCCCGACGCCTTTCTCATCGGTTTTGGCGGGAGGCGCGGAAGCGGTTTTGGCCACTTCGGTTTTGGGCGCGGGAGCAACTGGCGGCGGAGGGGGCGCCGGCTCGGGAACGGGCGCCTTAACAGGCGGAGGAGGGGTCGCCGCCGCGGGCATCGCCGCCGCTGGCTCCTCGGCTACAGCAACAGCAGTATCTCCGTTCGCTGCAGCGGCTGTGCCATTTGGTCCATCAGCGTGTACAAACAGGTCTGACCAGCCTTCATCTACGCTTTGGCGGTCGAACTTATACTGCTGGTAAAGTTCATCCTCTAGCCAGCTATTGATACCCAGCGCGGGGTCGTTTCCTTGAGGCATGTTGTTTATTGCGAGTGTGGAATGAGTACAGCGAGGAGCTTCCTTACCGTTTTCGCAGTTTGCGTCCAGTCGTTTCATTGTAACGAAAGCCACACGGGTCCGGCCTGGACTGTACACTACTAATGAATGACTTTTGAAGAGTTAGAAAGAGAGTATGTTGCGCTCCGTCAGCAAGGTGAAGCTGTGCGGAGCTATCTTTGACGGCCCCGGAAAACAGCGGGAACTGACGGAACTCGAGAGCAGCATCAACGATTCCAACTTCTGGGACAATCCTGAAAAAAGCCAGCGCATCATGCAGCAGCGCAAACGGCTGGAAGAAGCGATTCAAACTTCCGCGGCAGTAGCCAGCGCCGCCTCCGACATCGATACGTTGTTCGAACTCGGGCGCGAAGGAGAGAATGTCACCGCCGAGATCGAACGCGAACTGAAGGCGTTTGAGGTGAAACTGGCTGCGCTCGAAACCGGCATGCTGCTCTCCGGGGAAAATGACGCGCGGGACGCGATCATCACGATTCACCCCGGCGCGGGCGGGACCGAAAGCCAGGATTGGGCGGAAATGCTGCTGCGCATGTACCTGCGCTGGGCGGAGCGCCACAAGTTCGAAACAACCATCACCGACCGGCAGGAGGGCGATGGCGCGGGCATCAAATCGGTCACATTCGAAATCAACGGCGAGAACGTCTTCGGGCAGTTGCAATCGGAAGTGGGCGTACACCGGCTGGTTCGCATTTCACCGTTCGATGCAAACGCGCGGCGGCACACTTCGTTTGCCTCCGTCTTTGTGTATCCGCAGATTGACGACGAGATCAAAATCGACATTAAGCCGGAAGACTTGAAGATCGACGTCTTTCGAGCCAGCGGCGCGGGCGGCCAGCACGTGAACCGGACGGAATCGGCGGTGCGCTTCACGCATTTACCGACGGGTCTAGTGGTGCAATGCCAGAACGAACGTTCGCAGCATAAGAATCGCGCCAGCGCCATGAAGCAACTGCGCGCCAAGCTCTACGAATATGAAGTGGAGAAGAAGCGCTCGGAAGATCAAAAGGTGGAGGACACGAAGCTGGAGATCAACTTCGGCAGCCAGATCCGCAGCTATGTACTGGCTCCTTACCGCTTGATCAAAGACAACCGCACGAAGCTGGCAATCGGCGATATAGACAAGGTGCTGGATGGCGATTTCGATCCGCTGATTCACGCCTATCTGGTCTGGCGCAAGACCGGCAAAATAGCGGGCAGCGACAAAGAGGATTTAGCGGAGTAGTGAATTCCCGACCAACCGAAGAGGAGATGAAGACCGCGGCCGGAATCATCCGGCGGGGCGGCCTGGTGGCGTTTCCGACCGAAACGGTTTACGGACTAGGCGCAAATGCACTGAATCAGGAAGCCGTGGCAAAGATCTACGCGGCGAAAGAGCGGCCGTTCGCGAGCCCGCTGATTGTGCATGTCTCTGACGAAGCCATGGCGAGATCGATTGCAGCCGATTGGCCGGAAAGCGCGCAACGGCTGGCAGCGCAGTTCTGGCCGGGGCCGCTGACGCTGATCGTGAAGAAAGCCTCCATTGTTCCGGACCTGGTTACCGCCGGATTGGATTCAGTCGGCGTGCGCATGCCGGCGCATCCGATCGCGCTCGATTTGATCCGGCGCGCGGGTGTTCCGATTGCGGCTCCCAGCGCCAATCGCTTTACCGAGATTTCTCCCACGACCGCCGAGCATGTGCGGGCCAGCCTGGGTGGACGCATCGATATGATTCTGGATGGCGGGGCAACGCAGGTGGGAATAGAATCCACGGTCGCGT
>DATHIZ010000377.1:0-17470 GCA_035316385.1 Bryobacteraceae bacterium
ACCCGGCCCATGCATGTTAACTGCGGTGTAGAGGACGGCTGGAACCGCAACGCCTCCCATAGCCGCCAGAATCGGAAGCGCGGCCTTGCTGGGAGAGGCCAACTCGCCCGCCAGCAGCTCGCGCTTGATCTCTAATCCAACCACAAAGAAAAAAACGGCCATGAGCCCATCATTGACCCAGAAGTGGAGATCGTGGCTCAACGCGAAGCTCCCTAAACCGACAGTGAAAGGGGTCTGCCATAGCGCGGCGTAGCTTTTCGCCCAGGGCGAATTTGCCCAGGCGAGAGCAATGATCGTGCACAAAAGCAGCAAAATGCCGCCGGATGTTTCCCGTGCGGCAAACTCCTGGAATGGCCGGGCGAGTTTAACAATTGGCATTTGCCGCGAGCTGCTCCAAACCTTCGCCATCTGAACCATACTCTCAGGCGTACTGGCGGAGCAAAAAAGGTTCGTTAGCTGTGGATCAGGGCGGCCGGCAGTTGGCCGCTTTCGAGGCGGATCAAAATCAGCCGAACAGAGTTGTGCGTGGCTGCCGCCACGTCGGCCTGCCGCATTAAGCTTTCGCCAACCAAAAACGTTCGGACACCGGCGGCGGAGAGCCTCAGCACGTCTGCATGGCTAGCTATGCCGCTTTCGCTAACAACAATCCGATCCTTCGGAATTCGAGCCGCCAGTTCCTCAGTAGTGTCGAGCGAAACTTCGAAGCTGCAAAAATCACGGTTGTTGATACCGACCAGCTTGGCTTGGAGCGGGAGAGCACGCTCAAGCTCCTGCGCGTTATGTACCTCGACGAGAACATCCATTCCGAGATCGTTCGCAGTGTCGACGAGCTCCCGGGCCTTGATGTCATTGACGCTGGCCATGCTGGCCATAATGATGAGGATACAGTCGGCTCCCCAGGCGCGGGCTTGATCGACCTGGTATGGCTCGAACAAAAAGTCCTTGCGTAAGACAGGCAGGCCGGACGCATCGCGTGCCAGACGCAGGTAATCCGGATGGCCCTGAAAAGAAGGTTCATCCGTCAGAACGGAAAGACAGCTGGCGCTCCCTTCCACATAGGCGCGCGCCAAACCGGGCGGATCGAAGTCCGGACGGATTAGCCCTTCAGATGGGCTTGCTTTCTTAATTTCCGCGATCAGCGCGGGACGGCCTTCAGAAAGATGCTTCTCTATGGCGGACGCGAAACGCCGTGGTGCAGATGCCTGTAGCGCTAGTTTCCGCATTGTATTGGCGGAGATTGTCTGCTTGTCTACTAGAATTTCTTGTCGCTTATAGATTTCGATTCGGGCAAGAATATCTGGCTTGTCCGGAACCGTTTGGATTTCATTGGGGAGTGACGGATGCTGTTTTGTGGGGGGCTGCGTGCGCACTATAGCCTCTACTGGTTAAGACAAAGCACTCATCAGGTTTATTCCCGATGGACAATCCTCTGTTACGCGCAGCCACACCCGTCTCTCGTCAGATCGCTCGGACCGCCGTCAAGCCTCACCGCTACCTGGCTGCCGCACGTGCGGCCTGCAACCAAAACCGAAACAAAGTTGCGCAGCGCGCACTGTAAGTGCGTATGCTTTCCTCGTCTTCATCTTTCTTCAACCTGACAGGAGAACACACAGCGGAGTCGAATGCCAGCGCTTCGCGCGAACACCCGCCAGCGAAGAAGAGAAGTTCGAAGAAGACAGCTTCACGATAAAGCATCGCAGGGTGTAAATCAAATTGCCCTTCCGATTGCGATGGAGCTTACGCGAGCCAGCCAGGCTGGATAGCTAAGTTCTTCGCCTTTCTGGAACTTGGGAATATCGGTGCGCGCTAGATGTTCGATCAGACGGCGTAGATTTGCCTCGACGGATTCATGCGAGCCAAATGATTCAAAGCCTAGGGTTGACGATTTCGGTCCATTTGGGGAAAGAGACAACTCGGTAAGCTCGAGGTTGCAACCCTCTGGTGCTAGTTCCTCTGCCGGGCTTACCGGGCTTTCCTCCTCACCTAGGTGAATCTCTCGAAGAAGCGTGTCCCTTACCTCAAACTTTCTGAGCCAACGAGTCTTGCAAACTTTTACGGTACTCATCCCGTCGAGGCTGAGAGATTCGGTTGTCCACTTGGTCCATAACTGACCTTGTGCAATGAGATTTCCGAATTGAATAGGCCGAGCGATCCTCGAGACAAGACCCTTAATCTCGACGCCGGCTTGGCCGCCGCGCCTCTTGATGGCAAGCTCAACCTGACCCGCATCCAGAAGATACTCGTCCATTTTCGGTTTACCGCCGCCAGGCGGGAAGCGGCCTGCTCGAAACCACGATTCGAGTTCCGCAGCGTGTGGAGTAGACCAGAACCAGCGAACCTCGGCAGAGTTCTGAATATCGCACCTCCATGGGATAAAGGCGCTAGGTCAATGTTTCGCTTTCTGACACTAGCGCCTACTACCTACTCTTGAGACTGTCAGATGCCACAAGCGCAACTCAGAGCTGTGCTCGCGTCTTAAGCCGCTGCTGCCGTGCTGTTCGTACGTTGCGAGATGCTGCTGAGCAGTTCATCCGCGTGCTTTTCTTCATCCAGCGTCTTCTGAAGCAGTTCGGCGTGCCTCGTGAGACCGAGGATTTTGGCCCAATCGCGCGCTGAGCCATACGATGCAATTTCGTAGTGCTCGACCTTCTGAGCGGTGGCGAGCAGTCCAGCATCACGTACAGGACCCTCATCGGATTCGCTGACGATGTTTTCGCCAGAGCCGATAAGCGCAGTGATAATTGGATCTTTCTTGTCGTCCACATCGCCATCGTTCACCTCGCCGATGACTTGTTGAAGGCGACTGACGTGAACCTCGGTTTCCTGCAAGTGAGATTGGAAAGCTTGTTTGAGCTGTTGATCGGTTGCATGCTCTAACATGCTCTGAAGTCCCTTAACAATTTGGTTCTCAGTGGAAAGGAGATACCGGAGCTGCAGAGTATACAACGATTTAAAATCTTTGATACTGTTCGGTGTAAGCAAACCCATTTTTATTTACCTCTGGGGAGTAATCATCTCCCTCGGCAGTTAGAGCAAAACAGAATCGCTTCTGTTACCGCCGGGTTGTCTGGTCCTGTGCTTCTGATCTGCTCCCGATAACCGGCGGCGTGCCCGTAGACTTCGATTGTAGTTCCGTTGATTCACTTGTTGAATTAAGGTACGCGCTTTTGCGGCGTCGCAATTCTTCTCTTTCGTCAACCACTTTGAATTCATCCTCTCGCGTGTTCGACCAAAGTAAGCGTTAAAGGGTTACGTCTTTTCTTCCCCCCCCCGGGATCAGAGAGACAGACATGGAGTAACCACTATGGATCGCAACATTAGATTCCAAAACGAAGGCGTCGAAATTCGTGATGTTTCAGACGAAGCAGGCAGTTCCATCGAACAGGCGGTGATGCAATTTGCGTTGATGCAATTTAAAGAGTGCCAGGTGGGACAATGCGCTGCTTACGCAGTTGGCCGGAGTTCCACTTTAATCCAACCCTCTTGCCGATCATCGAATTGTTTGTACGCTTCGATCACATGCGACAGCGGTTCATCCTGTCACCATTGGACTCTGGCCTGTAAAGAGGGTTACCCAAATATTTCGGCGCGCGGCAGAACGGGCCATACCGAACTTTCCCGGTAGCCGAGTTACGGCTAAATAGATCTAAGTCTTGAGGGGAAAACTTACATGAAAGCTGTGCAATTGCATGAATATGGCGGTCCCGATCTGCTGCGGTACGAAGATGTGCCAATGCCCGAACCCGGCCCTGACGAAGTCCTGGTGCAGGTGACGGCGACGAGCGTGAATCCAGTGGACTGGAAGATCCGAAGCGGAGCAGCGAAAGACCGAATGCCGGTCACGTTCCCAGCGATTCTGGGACGCGACGTGTCCGGAGCAGTGGTCAAAACTGGGGCAAACGTCAGGAATTTGCAACCCGGACAGAAAGTCATGGGGATGGTGAACCGGAGCTACGCCGAGTTCCTGACCGCCCGTGCGGATACACTCACCGTGATCCCAGACGGGCTCGACCTAGAACTGGCGGGGGCTCTGCCGTTGGTAGTGACAACCGGCGCACAGCTGGTGCAACACATTCAACCGCGACAAGGAGATTTGGTGTTGGTGACCGGGGCGCTCGGAAGTGTCGGCCGGACCGCAGTGTATGTAGCAAAAAAACGCGGAGCACGGGTGATTGCGGGCGTTAAGACGGAGCAGAAAGATAAAGCCGCTACGTTAGGCGCGGATCAGGTGGTCGGGATTGACAATGAACAGGAAATAGCCCAGCTGCCGCAATTGGATGCGATAGCAGATACTGTTGATCACGCCGTTATCGGCAAGCTGATTCCGAAGTTGAAGCCGGGCGGCGTGCTCGGCTCCGTTTTAGGCAAACCAAAGGAGGCTGAAGGAAAGAATATACGGGTGGAAGCTTTCATGGCAAATCCCGAAGCGGCCGTTCTCCGGGAGATGGCGGATGCGGTTCGGGATGGCAAACTGACTATTCCGATAGCGCAAAAGATGAAGCTCAACGACGCAGCCGAGGCGCAGAGATTAGCGGAAAATGGTTCGATAGGTGGAAAGATCGTCCTCATACCTTAGCCAGGACCGGCTCGTCATTCGGCAGTCAGCGCAGAATCAACCGTTTGCAAAGGTGAATGATAGTAATGCTGAGCCCGGGTAATGATTTCGTCAGACTGTTGCGGGAGGTTCCTTCTCAACCACAAAACCGTGGCCTCGGCGGTGGGCATCACTGCCCACGCGGGACGCGGATTGGCTTTGATGAGGACCCGGAGCGCATCCGCTTCCGGACCTAGGATCTCGTCCATCGAGCGATTGAGGGCGGATTCAAGGGTGCCATCGGGTTGCGCCGGAATAAGGTGCGTGTGGGTGCTGAGTACGCTATCGAGGTTGGCAACTTGGAATTCTTTTCCAAAGACATCGATGGCGTACGCGCAATACAGGCTAAAGGAAGACTGCTCCAGCAATCGATTCCACAGATGTTCAAGCCGGCTGGCGGACGCGAATTGTCGCGCCTTCCAGAGGATCCCCACCATCTCGCCGTAAGCGCGTAAGCCTTCAGCGCCTCTTACTGGACGGACCCGCCGCATTGCCTCGCCTATGACGCTCTCAAAGGCGTGCCAATCCGGCTGGCCATCAAGCATGAAACGATTTAACGTTTGTTGGGCATCACAGAAGACTAGTTGCCGGCTCTCCACCAGCGCTGTTATATCGGCGCCCAAATCGTTCAAATGCGTAGAGAAGAGTTCCTGGTGCTCCGGCGTTGCGATAACCAGCACGCCGTCTCCGCGCCGCAAACCTTCCCACAGATATAGCCCGACATTCCTGGTGAGCGCCCCTTCGTCAGCCTCATACAACTGCACAAAGTGGCCCCGGGAATGAGGTTGTTCGAGAAGCTTTTCCCACGGCGACATCTGCTAATCCTTACTTTAGGCTAGCTTAGCAGCAGGATAGACGGGGGAGTGCCAGAAAGTTCATGAGGACGCTTCCCTACTATTCTGGGCTTTCCTCGCGTCCGCCGAGCACTCGTCTTATCACTTGCGTGAGCTCTGTATACCCCACGAGCTTCCTGGGCTTTTCGAAGTACGCTTCCGCACCCAAGCGCTGAACGGCAGCGCGATCAACTTCCGCTGTCGAGGAGGTAACCACAATCACCGGCGTGCGCTGACAACGTAGGCTGCTGCGAATTTGCCGCAGAACCTCCACGCCGTCCACCCTCGGCAGGTTCAAATCTAAAAGCACGAGCACCGGGCATGGAGCGTTCTCTACTCTTGCGAGTTCTTCGAAATACAGCAGCGCGTCCTGTCCATTTCTGGCGATGCGAACCTGGAGGCCGAGTCCGCAAGCCTCAAGCGCTTCCTTCATAACGAATACGTCCGTGGGGTTGTCCTCCACCAATAGGACGGTGCGTGAGCCTGAATCCGGAATATCCGCGGATTTCGATTCCTCTTTGCTATTTTGTGCGCGCGGGAAGGCTGAAGCAGAACGTTGCTCCTCCACCAGGCGTAGACTGCTCAAGCCAGATACGGCCGCCGTACTGCTCCACCACGCGCTGGCAGATCGCCAAGCCGATGCCGCTGCCGGGGTACTCGTCACGACCGTGTAGGCGCTTGAAAAGGCCGAAGATTTGCTCTGCAAACTTCCGCTCAATTCCAATTCCATTATCGGTGACAGAGAATGTGCACCATCCGTCCCGCTCTTCGGCTGCGATATGAACACGAGGAATCTCCTTACTACGATACTTGGTGGCGTTACTAATAAGGTTTTGAAACAATTGCGCAAGACGGCTTTCGTGGATAGCGACCATTGGCAATTCCGCGGCCGTGACCGTTGCTCCTGCCTCCTCAAGCGTCCCGTGCAAGCTTTTTAAGACAGTGGCCAGAACGCGCGCCGAATCGACGATTGGTGGAGGTCCTTCCTCATACTTTGTCGCTCTCGTGTATGCGAGAAGATCCTCGATGAGAATGGTCATCCGATTGGAACCAGCGAGAATGTTCTCCAAGAACATAGCCGCCTCGCTTTGCAGTTGGTCGCCCCAATTTCGTTTGATGATTTGTGCCGATATAGAAATGCTCCGGAGCGGCTCCTGCAAGTCGTGGCTTGCTGAATAGGCAAAAACCTCGAGATCCTGATTTGCGCGCCGCAGTTCTTCGTTCGATCGCCTGAGTTCCGTTTGCGCCCACGCGGCCTGCTCGAACAAGCGTGCATTATCCATGGCAATGGCAGCCTGCGCCGCAATGCCCGTCACCATCGGCTCGTGGGCCGCGGTAAACTTTCCTGGCACGGAATGCCCGAAGAAAATGCCGCCCAGGACTTCTCCAGAGCGCGCTACAACGGGCGCCGCAAGATAGCTGCGGAGGGGCAGATGACCCTCCGGCATCCCGCAGTGTGGTGGATTCTTGCCGTACCGCGGATCTTGTGTCACATCGTCGCAACGCACAACGGCTTCACCGCGGAAGGCCGGGGCAAACACATCGGTGTTTCGCGGCATCGGAAAGCCCGCGAACGCCTCCCGCGGCGCCCCCGAAAGCGTGTTCAGCACGTAGGACTCGCCCTTCTCATTGAGGACATTGCGAGAGAACGAACCGAACTCCGCTCCAACCAGCACTCTGGCAATGTCCGTCACCTCTTGAACCAGCTTTTCAAGGTCCAGCTGCGCGGAAAGCCGGAGACTGACGCGATTGAGCAGCTCAGCAGTTTGGAGAGCCTTGTGCTTATGGGAAAGGAGCAACGCACGCTCCTGCTCCGCGCGCTTGCGATCACTAATATCACGAGCTATCTTTGAAGCCCCCACGACCTGACCCGCCGCGTTGCGGACCGGTGAGACCGTCAGAGCTACATCTATGATTTCGCCGTCTTTTCTGCGCCGGCGCGTCTCGTACTGTTCCACGCGGTTCCCCTGCTGTATCTGGCGAAGAATTGCCGGCATTTCATCGAGACGGTCCGGCGCCGTTAGGATCGACACGGGTTTGCCTATGACTTCAGCGGCGCTGTAGCCGAAAATGCGTTCTGCTCCTTTGTTCCAACTCGTGATGATTCCGTTAAAATCTTTGCTCACGATGGCATCGTCGGAGCTCTCAATGATTGCCGCAAGATGCAGGTTGGCCTGCTGCAACTGCTCTGCCGCCAAATGATCCGAAATCGCCCGTAAGCGCCGCTCGCCGCGGGCCTGCGCTACGTGAACGGCGATTGCACTCGCGACGTCCAACTCGTCCGCCGTGCATGCATGGGGCTCAGCGTAGGACAGTATGAACTTGCCCAAGAGGGCGCCATCGATTGCGAGTGGCACGAATACGAGAGCACGTATGCCTTCCCGCAACAAGACATCCCTCTCCTTCGCGAGGCTCTCGTCGAGCAAGACATCAGGCACGACGACTGGCTGCGGATGCCCTGCTCCTCGCGGCCATGGTGAGTATCCGGCGATCGCGTCCTGGAACTCGCAGGGAATGTTTCCCGAGGCCTTAAATTGAATGCCGCGCTCTTCGTTGGACAGGACAATGGCTGCATGATCAGCTCCAGTCGTCCGGAGCAAACTCGTAAGCGCCGCGTCGTAGATTTCTTCCAACGCGGTTGCCCGGCTCATGGCCGCGAGGAGCTCATAAAGTATCCTGAACCGCTCCGCCCCGCTCGCCGGCGCCGGATGCGCGATGGACATGGTTCCGATTTTACCGCGCTGGCACAAACATATCTCGTAAAACTCGGTACTGCTTTTTAGACCAGCCAGTCTAATCAACGGGAGATCTGGACTCCCAGAGCAGAGGATGCGGAGACTGAATGGACCGTAATGCCTAAGCAGGACATCATTGTTGTGGGAGCTTCCGCGGGAGGCGTGGATGCCTTGAAAGTGCTGGCCGCCGGTTTGCCTGCCGGCCTCGAAGCCGCGGTGTTTGTCGCGCTGCATATCGGAAACGGGATTAATGGGAAAAGCTTTTTGCCGGATATTCTTTCGAAAGCCGGCCCCCTTCCCGCGGTACGCGCCAAAGACGGCGAAAAGATCCGGAAGGGAACAATCTACGTCGCTCCGCCCGATTATCACTTATTGCTGAAGCCTGAACGCCTACACTTATCCCACGGACCAAAGGAAAATAGAACACGGCCCGCGATCAATCCTCTGTTCCGCTCGGCGGCGTTTGCTTACGCCGGACGCGTGACCGGCGTTATTCTGACAGGAATGCTGGATGACGGTGTAGCGGGTCTCGCGGAAATAAAGCGCCAGGGCGGTGTTGCGGTCGTTCAGGACCCGGATACAGCGTTTTGTTCAAGCATGCCGGACAATGCATTGCAGCGCGTTGAAGTGGATTACGTAGCGCCGCTTCCGAAAATCGCTGCCCTTGTCTCTGATCTAGCTAACAAAGAGCGCCGCGTCATCGAGAGGGACGAGCCAATGGAGAGAACGCCTTCAGACTTAACCTGCCCGGAGTGCGGCGGGCCACTTTGGGAAGAGCGGCAGGGAAAAATTGTCGAATTTCGCTGCCGCGTGGGCCATGTGTATACGCCCGTTGACATGGAACAGGAGCATCACGATGTTGTGGAACGGTCTCTCTGGTCGGCCGTCGTCGCTTTGGAAGAGGCGGCCGATATTGCTGAGAAACTAGCGCCGGAGCTGGGCGCGAAATCTTTGGATGAGGCGCGAAAAAAGTGTGAGCATGCTGCCGTCCTGAAAAGGGTGCTCAATTGTTCTCCGGCATAGTAACTCGCCCGGCGGTCGCGGGCAACGCTACTGCATTTACGCGCTTGGCCGGATGAGATGAAAGAGATATTCAAACATCCAGGCGAGGAATGCAACCGCGGGAATGGCTAGGACCCACGCCCACACGATATTTGAGGCTACTCCCCAGCGCACCGCCTTGACACGCCGTACCGAGCCCACTCCCGCGATCGCGCCCGCAGTCACATGCGTGGTCGATACGGGAAGCTTCAAGAAAGTGGCGAACAAGATTGACGCGGCCGCTCCGGCTTCGGCGCAGAATCCGGTCCGTGGCTTCAGCTTCGTCAGCCGTTTTCCAATTGTGTGGATAATCCGCCAGCCTCCTGTCAGCGTTCCTAGAGCCATGGCGGCATGCGCAAACAGGACCACCCAGACTGGAACTTTAAACGAAGGCAGATACTTCACCGAAACCAGCAAACCAGTAATGACGCCCATTGTCTTCTGCGCATCATTGGTCCCGTGTGCCCAACTGAGCGCCGCGGCGGAAATCAACTGCAGCCGGCGGAACATCTTGTCGGATTCTTTCGGAGTTTCTTTCTGGAAAACCCGATACACAATGCCCATGCCGAAGCCAGCCAAAATCATTCCGATGAAGGAGCCAAAAAGATGAACGCTATGGTGCTGAGCCAACCCTTGGCTTCGATGGGAGCGAAGCTGCTTCCTACTCCGTGCATAATCTGAGCATTGGCGATGGCCGAACCCGCCAGCCCTCCCACAATGGCGTGCGAAGAGCTAGTCGGCAGACCGAGCCACCAGGTCCACAAATCCCATAGAATGGCGCCGAAGAGCGCCGCCAGCAGCACTGCCGGAGTGACGAACTCGTCCTTAATCATTCCGTGTCCCACCGTTTTCGCGACGCCGGTGCCGAATGAAAAGGCTGCGGCAAAATTGAAAAACGCCGCCCAGCATACGGCTTAAAAAGGCGTCAGGACGCGGGTCGAGACAATCGTCGCCACCGAATTGGCGGCATCATGAAACCCGTTCAGGAAGTCAAAACAAAAAGCGCATACGCAGATGACGATGACGACCAGCAGCGTTTGATCCATAAGGCCTCGAAGTTTCTTGTCAGGAATTCTTAATGGAAACGTTTTGAAGAGCGTTGGCTAGTTCTTGCGTCGAATCGCTCAATTGCTCAAAGATGTCGTAGATCTCTTTCTGCTTCAGTGCGATCGGGTCGCGCTCTTCCGCAAACAACCGGGTGATCCCTTCGCGGATAGCTTGGTCCGTCTGTTCTTCCATCGATCCTTTTACAAAGGTCCTCGGTGGATTCATTTCTGCTCAATAACCCGAAAGCCTTCTCCATCAGTTCGGCGGAGGAGTGGATGCGGCCGGCCAATTCCACCACGAGCGGCGGAGTGGGTTCCAGATGATAGGCCGTAAGCCGGTAGGAGATCGCTTCCAGGCCGTCCAGCAGATGATCGAGATGCTCGAAGGGGAGGGAAATATCTTCTAGGTCAATCGGCGTTACGAATGTTTTATGCAGCCGGACCTGCAGATCGCGCAGGTTTTGGGCGCTTTCGCGCTCTATCGTCTTGATGCGTACCGCGATGCCCGCCATACGGGAAATGCCCTCCTTCGCGCCGGCGGAAAGAAGGTCCGACGCCAGACTGAGCGCCGCCGTCTGCTTAAATAAAAAATTCCCGGAACGTGTCGTTTTTTGGAAGCAGCCGCACACTTTCTAGACGGAAGAGATTAAGGGTAATTTCAAGGTCATTCGTTACAGATGAGTTAATTTGTAGCTTATTTTCCGATTGACAGCAAGCGCTTTGCGCTGTAATCTATACCCAGCTAGATATGCCTAGCTAGGTATGCCAAAGAGCCGGAACGATAAGTTGCAGGGCACACTGACTCTGCTGGTTTTGCGTACGCTGGACACGCGTGGGCCGCTGCACGGCTATGGACTGTGCGATCACATCCGCTGTGTATCTGGCGACCTTTTGCAGATGGAAGAAGGCTCGCTGTATCCGGCGCTCCATCGAATGGAGCAGGATGGCTGGATTTCCTCCAAATGGGTGACCACCGACAAAGGACGAAAAGCGAAAGTTTATACAATCACGACGCTCGGAAGAAAGCAACTGGCTGACGAGCACGAGACCTGGGAACGGCTGGCACGTGGAGTCACGCGAGTGCTCCGGTATTCGTGACCTTGGAAAGCGGCTATGTCCTGGTATCTGCGTTGGCGCAATGTCTTCCGGTCCGAACGCCTCAACCGCGAGCTTGAGGACGAATTTCAGTATCACCTGGCTGAGACGGTAGATCGCCTGGTGGCCGGCGGAATGCCGGAAAAAGAAGCGTTGCGTGCGGCCCGGTTGCGGATGGGCAATTACACCATTCAGAAGGAACGGACACGAGACATGAATGTTGCAGCATGGTTGGACTCGACGCGCGCGGACCTTCTCTATGGCCTGCGCCAATTAAGGCTGAGTCCCGGCTTCGCCGCAATAGCTGTTTTATCGCTCGGGCTCGGCATAGGAGCGAACGCCGCCATTTTCCAGCTTGTGAACGCGATTCGTCTGAAAACGCTGCCGGTCCAGAATCCGCAGGATCTGGTTTCCATCGACTTCGAGAAGGGCGCAACGCGGCCGGGCTCGTGGTACAGCCTGAACGCCGCGCTGACCTTTGCGCAATGGGAACAGATCCATGCACAGCAGCAAGCGTTCACGGGTGTGCTGGCGTGGAGCTCGGAGCGATTCAATCTAGCGAATGGCGGCGAGGTGCGGCTTGCCGAAGGCCTTTACGCTAGTGACAATTTTTTTCGTGTCCTGGGTGTAGATGCTCTGCTGGGTCGTACCTTCACTGCGCAGGACGACAGCGGGACGTGCAACGCGGGGGCAGTGCTCAGCTATGCCTTCTGGCAGCGGGAATTCGGCGGCGACCCTGGAGTTCTGGAACGCACTGTGAGTCTCGATGGATATCCCATTCCCGTCATCGGCGTCACGCCCCCATCGTTTTTCGGAGTTCAGGTAGGGAGCCGGTACGACTTGGCCGTTCCGATTTGCGCCGATCGGCTGCTGGCCAAAGACAAAAGGAGCCGGATTCCTATGTCCGCCGCCTGGTGGTTGTCGATCATGGGGCGCCTGAAGCCCGGATGGACAGCCGTGAGTGCGACCGCGCATCTCCACACACTCTCTCCGGGAATCATGCGAGCCACGCTCCCAGCCGGCTACGTGCCCGGTTTGGCAAAGCGCTTTCTCCAAAACAAGCTTGCCGCCACGGAAGCAGGCACGGGGATATCAGAGCTCAGGCAGCAATATGAGCGTCCCCTCTGGCTTCTCATGGCGACCACCGGCCTGGTGCTGTTGATCGCCTGCGCAAATCTGGCCAATCTGCTTCTTGCGCGGGCGACTGTGCGTGAACGTGAGATCGCCGTCCGGCTTGCCATGGGCGCATCGCGTTGGAGGCTGATTCGCCAACTTCTGGCGGAAAGTCTGCTGCTGGCGATTGCAGGCGCAGCCTTAGGCGCCGCGCTTGCGCTGGCCTTGAGCCATGCGCTAGTAGCGTTCATCACGACTTCGGATAATCCACTGTTTATCGATCTGGCTCCGGACTGGCGTATGTTGAGTTTCACGGCCACGCTCGGAATCTTCACGTGCCTGCTGTTCGGACTGTTGCCTGCTTGGCGGGCCACCTATCCGTCGCCCGCGTCGGCGATGCGTTCGGGCGGCCGGAGCGTGACCGCGGGACGAACGCAATTCAGCCTTCGCCGGGCGCTGGTGGCCATTCAGGTTGCGCTCTCTCTAGCGCTGTTGTTCGGCGCGTTATTGTTCGTGCGAAATTTGCACAATCTACTGACTGTGGACGCCGGATTCAAGCCGCGGGGGATACTCACGGTGAACATCGATTTCGGTAAAGCGCAATATCCGGAAGAGCGAAGGCTGGCAGTCTACCGTGATCTCGTTGATCGCCTATCCGCTATCCCAGGCGTGGTGTCCGCGGCCCAGGTCTCGATAACTCCGGTCAGCGGCGCCACATGGGACAACCTGGTAGGTCCCGGCGCGACGCCCGCTGCCACCCGCGGGAAGCAGGCCTTTTTTAGCCAACCCGGCCCAGGCTACTTCAGGACGATGGGTACGCCTGTGATAGCAGGGCGCGAGTTTAATGACTATGACACGCCGGCTTCGCCAAAGGTGGCCATTGTCAATGAGCTGTTTGCGCGCACTTTCTTCGGAGGCGCTAATCCGGTTGGCCGCACATTTCACATGGCTGCCGACGCGGGCAAGCCGGAACCTTCCTTCCAGATTGTCGGACTGGTGAGGAATACAAAGTACCGCGAATTGCGTGAAGACTTCAGGCCAATCGCTTTTTTCCCAATCGCGCAAGCCGAAAATCCCGGTCCGGCGGCGACGTTCGTACTGCGGATAGCCGGGCGCCCCGCGCAGATCATGAGCGCGGCTAAGGCATCAGTGGCAGCGATGAGTTCCTCGATGGGAATCGAGTTCCGGCCTTTCTCGGCCCAACTCCAGGATTCGCTTCTACGAGACCGGTTGATGGCTACGCTCTCGGGAGGCTTTGGATTCTTTGCAGGACTACTCGCCACGCTTGGCCTCTACGGCGTAATGGCGTACATGGTCGCGCAACGCCGGAACGAGATCGGTGTACGCGTCGCTCTTGGAGCGAACCGGGCGCGCGTGACTCGCCTTATACTCCGTGAAGCCGTGCTGCTGTTGGTTCTTGGACTCGCTGCGGGGACTTTCCTCGCTCTGTGGGCTGGAAAAGCCGCGGCGACGCTTTTGTTCGAGCTGCAGCCGTACGATGCCATCTCGCTTGTTGCAGCCAGCGTGCTCCTAACGGCCATCGCCCTTGTAGCGAGTTATGTTCCCGCAAGGCGCGCTGCCGCCCTCGATCCCATGGCCGCGCTCCGGATGGAGTGAAGTCTCCTCATAAGAAGGCCGTCCCGTCGGCTAGAATCGAAAGCAATGAAATTGCTTTTAGGTGGAATGCTGGCGGGACTGCTGGCAGTCGTGACGAGTGCGGCAAGCCCTCGATGATGCGACGAAGCAATTGTCGCGCGATATTTTCCGCGAACTGATTGAGATCAATACGACAGATTCCGGGGGCAGCACCACGACGGCGGCTGAGGCTATGCGCAAGCGCTTGCTGCTCGCGGGACTTCCGAGCGCTGATGTCGTGGTCTTGGGGCCGAATGAGCGCAAGGGCAATATGGTTGCGCGTTTGCGGGGCACTGGCAAAGCAAGGCCGGTCCTGATTATTGCGCACCTGGATGTAGTGGAGGCGAAGCGGTCGGACTGGACTACCGATCCGTTCAAATTTGTCGAGAAGGACGGGTTCTTTTACGGGCGCGGCGCCCAGGATATGAAGGATAGTGATGCCATTGCGGTCACTACCTTGATTCGCTACTTGAAGGAAGGATACAAGCCCAATCGCGATATTATTCTGGCTTTGACGGCGGATGAAGAAGGCGGAAATTTTAATGGCGTGAACTGGCTTTTGCGGCATCATCGCAATTTGATTGATGCCGAGTACGTGCTGAATCCGGATGCGGGCGGCGTAATGACCGACAAGGGCGAGCCCGTTGACGTGGAAGTAGAGGCAACCGAGAAGCTGTATGCGGATTTTCAACTGACTGCCACGAATCCGGGTGGCCATAGTTCGCTGCCAACGGCCGACAATGCCATTTATGAAATTGCCGATGCGCTGGGACGGTTGGAGCGAGCTCCGTTTCCGTTCGAGTTGAACAATGTGACGCGGGCCTGGTTCGAGCAGGTGGCGGCTTCCGAGGCGCCGGCGGTTGCATCCGACATCCGGGCAATGCTGAAAAATCCCAGTGATGACGGGGCTGTCGCGCGGCTGTTTAAGAATCCACGCTTTAACTCGACCATGCGCACTACCTGCGTGGCCACGCGCTTGAGCGGCGGACATGCCGATAACGCGCTGCCGCAAACCGCGCAGGCATTGGTCAATTGCCGGATACTGCCCGGGCACTCTTCCGAAGAGATCCGGCAGGAACTGATTCGGATTTTTGCCGATCCGAAGATCACGCTGCGCTACAAGGATCCTGTGACTGCGGAATACTTGGACAAAGCTCCCGATACGAAGGCCTTCCTGCCGCCTCCGCCGCGAGCGGACGTGATGAACCCGCTGCGTGCGATTGCGGGCAAACTGTGGCCGGGCACGCCCGTGGTTCCGGAGATGGAGACCGGAGCGTCAGACAGCATCTATACAATTGCCGCCGGGTTACCGAGCTACGGGATAAATGGAATCGCCATTGATACGGATGATATTCGCGCGCACGGCAAAGATGAACGGCTGCGCGTGGAGTCGTATTATGACGGCGTTGCTTTCTATTACGATTTCCTGAAAGCGATTACTTCCGAGTAGGCATTGCTAACGCGGCTGTATCCTGGTGTGTCCCATCGGCATGCCCAACTGGGGCTTGTCATCGACTACCGTGTAGTCGGAGGGTGGTTGAAAGAGGCTGGGGTCCGGCTCGTCCCGGCTGATGTTGATCAGCTTTTGGGTATTGTCGCCACTGCGCGGATCGCTCGACTTACTGATAATCATCACCTGTAATTCAGGAGACATCCAGACTTCGTTTGTAGTGACGAACTCGCGATCGTTGCCGACTATGCCCACGGGCCAAGTCATAGTGTGCCGGGTACCTTCCACTGCCACTCCTTCTATTGTCTGTGGGTCGAGCTTCTCGGTTACCGTGCGCGGCATCGAAGTATTGCCTTGCGGAGACGGATTGACTTGCCTGGCAATCTGCGGCGTGGAGGAAGACGGCGGAGGAGGAATCATTGCGCCCATGAACCCGCCAGTGGCAATCCGGTTACTCAGCGCGGGCGGCGGCACTTGAGGAGCCGGCATTATTGCGGCGAAGGTCCCGGCAGTTCCAATCGAGTGGCCCATCGCGGACAAATCCATGCGATGCGCCACCTTGTTTTGCGTATCCAGGTTGTACCTGACTTGCGCCACCGGATCGGAAATGTCGATCATGAGCGGTGAAGCTTGCGTACTCGGGCCTTGCATCAGCGTGCGTTCGGTTCGTGTGCGGCCTTGCGCATCGCGATAAACTTTCCACAGGTGCATGGTCCGGTTGATGTGTGTTCCGTCCGCCAAGGTCTGCACCATTTCGCTGATTTGCTCGCCGGAGTAGGGCCTGCCGGTGAGCGGCGCCCCGCCGAAGCCCGGCATCGCGCCGAAATAGGGGGCGGAAAACGAAAGCTGGGGCATGAGGGCGGCCTTGCCGGTGATGCTGTCCTGGCTTTGTCCTATGGCGATGGCGGCCGAGAAAACAGTAAGTAGGAGTACGGAAAGCGGATTACGCACGAAGAAACCTCTTTCAGTGGAGATTGTACCTGCAAAAGAGGCGCACGTCGATACTTTCCACGCTACCAGCATCGCGGTTAGCGAGGCAGGGCAAAGGCCAAGAGGGTGTCGCCACTTCCAGCGATCAGGTACTGGCGTCCATCCAGCAGGAAGGTAGAAGGGCCGTTTCCCAGGTTGTGGAGCATGGGGAAATGCCACAAAATTTCACCGTTACCGGGGTGAAAGGCGATCAGGTTGCCGTTGTAGTCTCCGGTAAATAGTAATTTTCCAGCCGTCGTCAGGATACCCGGACCGCCCAGACCGCCGCCCAGCGAACCTATGTTTGAATAGGCATGGCTCCACTTGATATCGCCGGTCTTGTAGTCAAGGGCTTCGAGCACGTGCTCGGACCAGAGCTGGCGGCCGGTAGCGCCGTAGCCTTCCGGGTGTTCCGAAGTGTCCGTAAGATAAGTGAGACTGTAGCCGCGCGTGGCGTTGACGTAAAAGAGGCCAGTTTCGGGATTGAAGCTGGGAGGCATCCAGTTCGTGCCGCCGCCGCCGCTGATGGTCAGGAAAGAACCATCTACTTTGGGCTCTTTGGCCTCATCCGGAATGGGCTGCCCCTTGGCGTCCACGCCTTTTGACCAATTGAGGGGCACAAAGGGCTTTGACACTACGCCCTGCCCGTTGGTCCGGTCAATCACGAAGAAATAGCCATTGCGCGCGGCTTGAGCGAGTGACTTGCGCGGCTTGCCATCGATTTCCGCGTCAAAGAGCACTGGGGTCTCGACGTTGTCCCAATCGTGGGTATCGTGAGGCGAGCCTTGGAACGCCCAGACCAGTTTCCCGGTGTCGGGATTGAGGGCGACAATGGAACAGGTCCACAGATTGCTTCCCTTGCGGCCTTGGCCGGCGAACACGGGGTTGGGATTGCCGGTGCCCCAGAAGAGTAAGTTCAATTCCTTGTCATAGGTGCCGGGCAGCCAGGTCATGCCGCC
>DATHIZ010000378.1:0-3771 GCA_035316385.1 Bryobacteraceae bacterium
CGGAACGACCACCACCCTTGGCGACGTAACGCTTTCTGGATCGATGATCAGTGCCGTGGTGCCGCTCAGCGAGTTGCCCTCGGAGGGCTTTGATCCGGCAGGTTACCAATTTAATCTCTGGCCGGAAACCACACCTGACAACCCAGCGAACACAAACATTTCGGACTTCGCACCCAATAACGCGGTTTCGGCCGTTAGTGTCGCTCCCGAGCCTGGCACTCTGTCGCTACTGAGTATTGGCGCCCTTGCCGGGTTTGCAGCAATCCGTCGTCGCAATAAACTTCGCTCAACCGATATTTAGTCAAATCCGGCGGGGACGAGATTCTGATGAATCGTTCTCGCCGGTCCGTCACCCCGCCCCATCCCCAGCCAATCGCTCCGCATCACCCTCTCACTTTCCGGATTGCAATAGTGCCCTCGAAACAGCCTCCGTGATATAACTGGCGTTCGATACGCAGCGCCGCGCGCAAGCGGAAAACGCACAAATCTCTAATGCAAACCGTCCTTCTGCTTCTTGAATCTCAAAAATTAGTTTCTTTGAGCCCAGTCGATCTACTAGTGATCGCCCTTTATTTCGCCATGGTGCTGGGCATTGGCATCTATCTCAAAAACTTCACCAAGACGGGCGAAGATTTCTTTCTGGCAGGACGGGATATGACCGCGTGGGTCGCGGGCCTCAGCTTCGTCGCGGCCAACCTTGGGGCGCTTGAACTCATGGGGTGGGCAGGTTCGGCCTACCAATACGGAATTCTCGCCGCGCATTGGTATTGGATTGGCGCCGTTCCGGCCATGCTCTTTCTCGGCATTGTGATGATGCCGTTCTATTACATTTCGAAGACACACTCCGTCCCTGGCTACTTGAAACTGAGATTCGGCGAGCCATCCCGCGTCGTCTCCGCCGTCAGCTTCGGCCTGATGACCGTGCTCATGAGCGGCATCAATATGTACTCCATGGCTCTGGTGATGCAGATCGTGCTCGGCTGGGACATCAGTTTTTCCATCTGGGTTTCTTCGCTCACCGTTGCGGCCTACGTCTTCCTCGGAGGCCTGCTCTCGGCCATCTTTAATGAAGTCTTGCAGTTTTTTCTCATCTGGGGCGGCGCGCTGGTCATCTCCATCCTGGGGCTGATCGAAGCCGGCGGCTGGAACGGCATGGTGCAGCGCATTGCCGCCCGCTGGCCGGGCCAGGACTACACGCATATGTGGCACGGTCTTGGATCTTTTACCGGGAATCCCATGGGCATCAATTGGGTGGGTATCGTCATGGGACTGGGGTTCGTCATTTCATTCGGCTATTGGACCACGGATTTTCTCGTCGTCCAGCGCGTTCTGGCCGCGCAAGATCTGCGCAGCGCTAAAATTGCCCCCATCATCGGAGCCGCCTTCAAAATGGCCGTCCCTTTCATCGTCATACTTCCAGGGCTGCTGGGGCTGGCGGTGCTCCCCGAACATCTGGTTGGGCAGTCCCAAGCCGTGAATGGCCTGCACAGCTATAACGATGTGCTCCCCCTCATGCTGGCTCGCTATTGCGGTCCCGGGCTGCTGGGCCTCGGAATCACCGCTCTCATCGCCGGCTTCATGTCCGGAATGGCCGGCAACGTCAGCGCCTTCGCGACGGTTTGGACGTACGATATCTATCGCGCGCTCTGGCGCAAGAATGAGTCGGACGCCCACTACGTCAGCGTCGGCCGCTGGTGCACCGTGCTCGGCGTGCTGGTCAGCATCGGCACCGCCTACTTCGCCATGCGCTTCCTCAGCATTATGGATTACGTGCAGGCGCTATTCAGTTTCTTCATCGCACCCCTCTTTGGTACTGTGATTCTCGGCATGCTCTGGAAACGCGCCACGCCGGCCGGCGGTTTCTGGGGTCTGCTCATCGGCACCTTCTCCTCTATCGGCATGTGGGCCTGGGTCAAAGTCGATCCCTCCGCGCTGCAATACATCGCACTTTCACCGAATGCGAAAGACATGGCTGAAAACATGTTCCGCGCGCTCTGGTCTTGGGTGATTTGCGTCCTGGTCACGGTCGCCGTCAGCCTGCTCACCAAACCACTTCCTGACAAAGCGTTGGTCGGCTTGGTCTATGGCGCCACCGAAATCCCCTCCGAAGGACATTTAGCCTTCTACCAGCGTCCGATATTCTGGGCTGGAGTGGTCGCTGTCGCGTTGGTCGTTGCCAACATCATCTTCTGGTAGGAAACACATGCATCACAATTACGGACGCCTTTCCATCTGGTTTTTCATCGGCCTTCTCCTCACTGCGTATGGCGTGCTGATTACGGGCGCCGGCATCTATGGCTACTACTACCCTCCGCGGGATTCACAAGTCGTCCTTGCCGAGCTACACATGGGAATCTGGTGGGGCGCGTTACTGTTTATCATCGGAATGATCTATGTTGTTCGCTTCTATCCCAAGAAATCGTAGAACCAAGAGCCATCCTAATGTCCCAACCCGTTAAACAAACGCCCAAACTGGGCCTCATCGTCGGCAATCGCGGCTTCTTCCCTGATCATCTCGCTGCCACGGGACGAAAAGAAATGATCGCAGTCATGCAGCAGGCGGGCATCGAAGTCATCGCCGTCACCCCCGAAGAAACCAAATTCGGCGCGGTGGAAACCTTTCAGGAAGCCAAGCGCTGCGCCGACCTGTTCCGCAAACATCGGGATACGCTCGAAGGAGTCATTGTGACTCTCCCTAACTTTGGAGACGAACGCGCCATCGCCGATACCCTGCGCCTCGCGGGCCTGCAGGTGCCCGTTCTAATCCAAGCCACGCCGGATTCGCAAGACCGCATGACCATTCGCGACCGCCGCGATAGCTTCTGCGGCAAAATGTCCGCCTGCAATAACCTCATGCAGTACGGCATTCCGTATTCGCTCACTACTCTGCATACCGAAGCGCCTACTTCGCCTGAGTTTGCCCAGGACCTGCAGTCCTTCCTCGGCGTCTGCCGCGTGGTGCGCGGTATCCGTGGTTTGCGCATCGGCTCCATCGGCGCGCGCCCGCAGGCTTTCAACACCGTCCGCTACAGTGAAAAGCTATTGGAGGCCAATGGCATCTCCGTCATCACCATTGATCTCTCTGAAATCCTCGGCCGGATAGACCGCATGCAGGATGAGGATCCCGCCGCTCAAGCCAAACTTGCCGCAATCCACAGTTACGTTGCTACCGGCGGCGTGCCTGCTATATCGCTGATGAAAATGGCCAAGCTTGGCGCTGTAGTCGATGGCTGGATGAAGGAAACCGAAGTCGTCATCAGCGCCGTCCAATGCTGGACCTCGCTCGAAGAATACTTTGGCGTCGTCCCCTGTACCGTGATGAGCATGATGAGTAATGACCTCATGTCCAGCGCTTGTGAAGTGGACATCGCCGGCGTGGTCGGCATGCACGCCCTGCGTCTTGCCTCCGAAACACCCAGCGCCTTGCTCGACTGGAATAACAACTACGGCACGAATCCTGATAAAGCGGTTTGCTTCCATTGCAGTAACCTGCCGAAACATTTCTTTGCCGACGTCAAAATGGATTACCAGGAGATCATTGCGGGCACGGTCGGCAAACTGAACACCTTCGGCACCTGTGTCGGCCGTGTCAAATCCGGCCCCATGACCTACGCCCGCGTCTCCACGGACGACCGCGCCGGAAAACTTCGCGGCTACATTGGTGACGGCCGCTTTACCGATGATCCGCTCGAAACCTTCGGCGGTGCGGGCGTCGTCGAAATTCCACGTATGCAGGAACTGTTGCGGTTCATTTGCGAGCGTGGCTTTGAG
>DATHIZ010000379.1:0-16799 GCA_035316385.1 Bryobacteraceae bacterium
GCAGCCACAAAGGCTGTCGCAGTGGAGATGTTGAAGGTCTGGGTACCGTCGCCGCCGGTTCCGCAAGTATCGAGGATCGGCGACTCGGATTGATCCAGATCGAGAGAATGCCCCATCTCCCGTATGGCCGACGCGAAACCAACCAGTTCCGCGATGGTTTCCCCCTTACGGCGAAGGAAGGTAAGCACTTCGGCGATTCCATCGGTAGTCATTTCACCCGACAACATGCTGCGCATGAGGGCGTGAGCTTCCGGCTGGGTGAGGTGAACGGAATTCCGGAAAGGCAGATGAGACATACGCAAACAACCTAGTTTGAACTATCCGGATTTAGAAAGCGCCTTCACTCAGGTTGGTTTTTCGCGCGAGATACACTAGCGATTGGCCTCAATCGTCACAGTTCCTGTTGAGCGCCAAGCGAATTTATGAAAATCCACGAGTATCAGGCGAAGGCAATCCTCGCCAAGTACGACGTACCGGTGCCGCGCGGCGAAGTTGCTTACACCATTGAGGAAGCAGAAGCCGCGGCGAAGAAAATCGGTGGCAGCGTCGTTGTGAAGGCGCAGATCCATGCCGGCGGACGGGGCAAAGGCGGCGGAGTCAAAATTGCGAAGGACTCGTCCGAGGCGGCTGAGCTTGCCAAGAAAATTTTGGGGATGACGCTGATTACTCATCAGACCGGACCCGAAGGCCGCTTGGTACAGCGCCTACTGATAGAAGAAACGCTTCCCATCGATCGCGAGCTTTATCTAGGTATTGTACTGGATCGCGACCTGGGCGAATCGGTTTTCATGGCGTCTAAGGCGGGCGGCATGGAAATTGAAGAAGTGGCTGCCGAGACGCCTGAATTGATCCTGCGCGAGCGTCTGATACCAGGCCTGCCTTTGCAGCCGTTCCAGGCGCGCAAACTGGCGTTCGGTATGGGGATTCCGGCGGCTAGCGTCAACGCGGCGGCGACGGCCATGATGGCGCTATCGAAAGCGTATGACGCGATTGACGGCTCGCTGGCGGAAATCAATCCGTTCATTCTGACGAAAGACGGCAAGGTTTTCGCGTTGGACGCCAAGATCACGCTGGACGACAATGCGCTCTACCGCCATAAAGATTTGCTGGAACTGCGCGATTTGAACGAAGAGGATCCGCTCGAAGTGGAAGCCTCGCGTTTCGGACTGAATTACATAAAGCTGGATGGCAACATTGCCTGCATGGTGAACGGGGCCGGGTTGGCCATGGCCACCATGGACATCATCAAATACGCCGGCGGCCAGCCCGCCAACTTCCTGGACGTAGGAGGCGGCGCAAACGCCGAGCAGATTAAGAACGCTTTTCGCATCCTGCTCTCGGATGTGAGCGTGAAGGCGGTGCTGATCAACATTTTCGGCGGCATCCTGCGCTGCGATACGTTGGCCAAAGGCGTGGTAGCAGCGGCAAGCGAACTGGGCATCAAAATACCTATCGTGGTGCGCATGGAAGGCACGAATGTGGAGCTGGGCCGTGAAATTCTGTTGGAATCGGGCTTCGACTTTACCGTAGCGGACGGCATGAAAGACGCGGCGGAAAAGGTAGTGAGGCTGGCAAAATGAGCGTACTCGTTAACGAAAACACCAAAGTTCTATTTCAGGGATTTACCGGCCGCGAAGGCACCTTCCACGCCGAACAAGGCATCAAGTACGGCACCAACGTGGTGGGCGGAACCACGCCCGGCAAAGGCGGCCAGACCCATTTGGGCAAACCGGTATTTAATACCGTTGAGGACGCGGTAAAAGCCACGGGCGCGAATGCATCGGTGATTTTCGTCCCACCGCCGTTTGCGGCCGACGCCATCATGGAAGCCGCCGACGCGAAGCTGCCGCTGGTCATTTGCATCACCGAAGGCATTCCGGTGAATGACATGGTGCGTGTAAAAGCGTATTTGGACGCGCGGCCAGGAACGCGCCTGGTGGGGCCGAACTGCCCTGGAGTCATTACTCCGGGAAAATGCAAAATCGGTATCATGCCGGGCCACATTCACTTACCCGGAAACGTGGGTATCGTTTCGCGCTCCGGCACGCTGACGTATGAAGCGGTCTGGCAGTTGACCAACTTGGGCATCGGACAATCGACCTGTATCGGTATTGGCGGAGATCCCATCATCGGCACCAGCTTCACGGATGCGATTAAGTTATTCAACAGCGATCCGGACACGCACGCGATCATCATGATCGGGGAAATCGGCGGCAGCGCCGAAGAAACCGCGGCGGCTTACATAAAGGCGCACGTAAAGAAGCCGGTGGTCGGATTCATCGCCGGGCAGACGGCTCCTCCAGGCCGGCGCATGGGCCATGCCGGCGCGATCATCTCGGGCGGATCGGGCAAAGCTGAAGACAAGCTGGCCGCCATGGCCGATGCTGGCATCGTGGTTTGCCCTTCGCCCGCAGTACTTGGCGAAAAGATGAAAGAAGCCTTAGCAGGCAAGAAATAGCACTCAGGGGATACGAATTTCAAATGGCAGTGGAACAGACTTTCGCGATGATCAAGCCCGATGCCGTGGCCAAGGGTGACGCAGGCGAAATTTTAACGATGATTCAGAAAGCCGGCTTCAAGGTTGTCGGCATGAAGTTGCGGCGCATTGCCAAGCATGAAGCAGAAGCGTTTTACGCAATCCACAAGGCCCGTCCATTTTTCACTGGACTGGTAACGTTCATGACCGAGGGACCCGTGGTGGCTTTGGTTTTAGAGCGGGAGGATGCGATTGCAAAATGGCGGGAACTGATGGGCGCGACCAATCCCGCGAATGCGGCGGATGGAACCATCCGGAAAAAATTCGCTGAAAACATCGAGCGGAATGCTGCACATGGTTCGGATGCTCCCGAAACGGCCGCTCAGGAAATTCCCTTCTTTTTCAGCGCGGCGGAACTGCTCTAAACAGCACCGTTCCGCCGCGCGTGGCGGTAAGTTTCCTTACGCCACTTTCCGTTGGAACGCCGGCTCGATTTCAAGCGCGCTGGCCAATGCTTTTTTGGTTTTCTCGGCCAGACTGCGCAAGCGCGCGTGCTTGGGACGGCTCAGTTTGCGTTCCACGCTGCGCCGGGCCCGGAGCAGCCGGATGCGGACGGCTGTTTCCGACCAACCATGCGCGCGGGCAATTTCCTGGACCTTGTACCCCTCGATGTAATGCCCTTCCAGTACTACCCGGTCGTTTGGTTTACATTCGCTTAAAATTCGCTTTACGTCGATGGCCGCAACGTTCATGCGCGGAGGCGCCTGGAGTTCAGGCAGCACTTGAGTCTGCGGTTCGCGTCTTAAAAATGTGCGGTGAATGTTCAAGGCGATGCTATTGGTCCAGGTCAAAACCAAGCTCGGCTCCCGCAACTGTTCTCTTCGTTCCCAGCCCTTGGCCCATGCGGCCTGGGCAGTGTCTAGAGCAGAATCGTAAGATAAACCCCGGGATACCAGGAAACGCACCGTCATGTTAAACCCGCGTTGATATGCTTTGCCGTATTCTTCAGTAGTCATTCTAATTTCACCGCTCCCTAAGATTGCGTTTCGATTTTTCGCAGGCTCGAACATCGGAGCCTACTCACGGCAATAGATAAGCAGTTTTGTGGCCAAGCTCGCTAGGTGGAGCTATCCCATTAACAATAAACGACTTAAGCAAACATAAGGAAATGGCAAGGGGACTCTACGACGTAGCAATTCTTTCCAGCGAAGGCAAAAAATTCCCTTGAGTTTGGGAGGAGGGGTAGGGGGAATAGGGACACACTTCCAGACCCGTCTCAAAAGAGAGGTCCAGCCAGTCTTAGACTTTGGGAGCGTCGGTCGGAGAGGCGGGAGTTTCGTTATGAGCAGCTGGGGGAGGAGGCTCCACTTTTTCGGAGTCTTCCGTGATGTTTCGCATGCTCTCTTTGAAAGAACGGATACCCTTCCCCAGGCCCTGGCCCAACTCGGGGAGTTTCTTAGGTCCAAAAATAAACAACGCGACGACCAAGATGATCAGCAGGTGCGCCGGTTGCAAAAGTCCTTCAATCATGAGCGTATCTCCGCGGAGGCGTGTAGCTAATTGCCGCCACTATTAGTATATATGAAATACGGCCCTTAACTGCGGTTGACATCGGGAAGAGGGTCGGCTATAGTTCGTAAAGTATTGAACTATCAACGAGTTGAACCCCAAGCAGAAACATCCCAAGAGGAAATTTGGGGCCTGCCCGGTTAGCCGCAGGCGTTTAGCAGATGGCTTAGGATGCCAGCGGGATTAACGACTCAGGAATGCAGCCACCCATGGCCGAACCATCTGATAACACTGTTGAGACACCGGGATCCGTCGATAGCGCGGACTATCAAGCTTTTCTCGACGAGTACAGCAGTCACTTTGTGTCCGCAAAAGGCGAGAGCCTGCAGGGGCATGTACTCAGCGTCTCGGACAAAGAAGTAATTGTCGACATAGGCCGGAAGCTCGAAGGCCTAGTGCCCACTTCGCAGTTTCCTCACGTAGAGGGCAAGCCAGACGTGCATCCCGGCGAAACGATCGAGGTAGTGTTCGATCGCAGCGGCGTCCCGGTGGAGGGCTATATTCTCCTCTCTTACGAGCGGCCGCACAAAGTGCACGTATGGGAGCAACTCGAGAAAGCGGCGACTGAGGGAACTCCGGTCACCGGGCGGGTGGTGAACAAGATCAAGGGCGGACTCGAAGTAGACATCGGCGTGATTGCGTTTCTGCCTAGCTCACAAGTAGAAGTACGGCCTATTCACAATTTGGACGGCTATGTAGGGCGTGACATCGAAGTCCGTATTTTGAAACTCAACGGGCGGCGCGGGAAC
The DNA here is from genome assembly GCA_035316385.1 of Bryobacteraceae bacterium. Classification (GTDB taxonomy): domain Bacteria; phylum Acidobacteriota; class Terriglobia; order Bryobacterales; family Bryobacteraceae; genus Bog-105. Next base: position 4,795 of record DATHIZ010000379.1, read on the forward strand.
GCGGTGGTCTCGCGGCGGGTGCTGCTGGAGCATGAAGCGGTAACGAAGAAAGCGGAAGCGCTGTCCAAAATAGAGGAAGGGGCCGTGGTGACGGGCGTGGTGAAGAACCTGACCGACTACGGAGCTTTTGTAGATTTGGGCGGCATTGATGGACTGCTGCACGTGAGCGACTTGAGTTATGGCAACGTGGCGCATCCCTCGGCGGTGGTGCATGCGGGCGACGAAATCACCGTCAAAGTACTCAAGTTCGACCGGGAGAAAGAGCGCATTTCGCTCGGGTTGAAGCAGTTGCATCCAGACCCGTGGGTAGACATAGAGACACGTTATCCGCCGGCCAGCCGCGTGATTGGCCGCATCGTCAGCGTGACGGATTACGGCGCATTCGTGGAACTGGAACCGGGAGTGGAAGGGTTGATCCACATATCGGAGATGACATGGAGCCGCCGCATGAAACATCCCGCCAAAGTGGTGAAGGCGGATGATCAGGTAGAGGCGGTGGTGCTGGAGATCAAACCGGATGAGCGGCGGATTTCGCTAGGCATCAAGCAACTCGAAGCGGACCCATGGACTACCGTGGCGGACCGGTACAGCATCGGCTCGGTTGTTGAAGGGCGCGTCCGAAAGCTAGCGGACTTCGGAGTTTTTATAGAAATTGAAGAAGGCATTGATGGACTGGTGCATATCTCCGACATGTCCTGGACAGCGCATGTCAAGCATCCTTCTGAATTGGTGAAAAAAGGGCAAGTGGTGCAGGCCGTAATCCTGAACATTGATGCGCCCAACCGGCGCCTGTCGCTGGGCATCAAGCAACTGCAGCCGGATTCGTGGGAGACTTTCTTCCGCGCGCACAAGCCGGGAGACCTGGTAAAGGGGAGAGTTTGCCGGGCCGCGCCGTTCGGAGTCTTTGTGGAACTGCTGCCAGGGGTAGAAGGACTTTGCCACCGCAGCGAGATCATGGAAGAAGCCGGCAAACGCCGTCAGGGGCGGGAGGCTTCGCCGGAAGAATCGCCGCTGCCGCTGGGCGAAGAGTTCGAATTCAAGATAATCAAGATGAACGAAGCGCAGAAGAGGATAGGCCTGAGCTTGCGGGCGATGACGGAAGAGGACGAACAGAACCGGTTGCGGGATTACAACCGGCAAGCTCTTTCCACCACAGCCACGGTCGGGGAAGCCATCAAACAGCACAAAGCGGAAGAACAAAGCTAACAGGAATGAGAAGCAGGTAAATAGTTATGACCAAGGCTGAACTGATCGAGGAAGTGTCGAACGTAGTGGAGATGACCCGCAAGGACTCGGAGACGATTGTAGAGACTATCTTCGACAGCATCGTGAACAGCCTCCACAAGGGAGAAAAGATCGAGATCCGCGGGTTCGGAAGTTTCCGGACGCGGCAAAGGCAGCCGCGGGTTGGACGGAACCCCAAAACCGGATCACGCGTGGAAGTACCTTCCAAGCGAATTCCGTTTTTCAAGCCCAGCAAGGAATTGCGTGATCTGGTAAACCATCAAGCTAAAGCGTCAACCGACGGCGATGGCGCCGCAGCGCCTCCAATCCCAGTCCCATCAGACGAAAGCGGCTCCGGCAGCTAAGAGCGAATTACCGATGGATTACTTGTGGACGCCGTGGCGTTCCACTTACATCAAGAAAAGAGGGGACAAGACCGTGTGCATATTTTGCGCGGCCGTGGCAGGTCTAGCCGACGAGGAAAGCCTAATTGTGCACCGGGCAAAATTCAGTTTCGTCATTCTCAACCGCTATCCGTATACCAGCGGGCATTTGATGATTGCCCCCTACGCGCACGTTTCCCGGCTACACCAAGTGGACGAGGCCACGACTGACGAAATGATGCGGTTGGCGCGGCACGGCGAAGGCGTTCTGGAAGCGACTTACAAGCCGGAAGGCTTCAATTTGGGGATGAACTTAGGGGAAGCGGCCGGGGCCGGGATAGAACAACATATCCACATGCATGTTTTGCCGCGCTGGCGGGGCGACGCTAATTTTATGACTAGCGTCGCTAATACCAGAATTATTCCAGAAGCCTTGGAAGATACTTACGCCAAAATCAAGCAGGGATTTGCCGGGTTGTCAGTAACAACCCGGATCCTCAACCAAACCGGCGATTAGCGAATATCGATTTTCAGCAACGAATCGTTGTGGTTGTGACGCCACGCCCAATATGCCTGCCGGTCGCTCTCTCTGGCCGCGTTAAAATCCACGTATTTGCGGTGGTGCTGCTCCTCGTAGATGTGCCAGGCGCGATCCTCATGGGAATCCCATTTGTGATAGTCCTTGTGATGCTTATCGTAGAAGCCACGGTCATCCTGCCGGTCGTGATCGTCGCGCCGATCGTGATCCTGAGCCATGACGATCTGCGGGACTACCAGAGCAGCGCTCAGGGCAAATGTTGCTAGTAACTTTTTCATATGTCATTGGGGGCCTCCCCGCCCCGTGGAACGTGTACTATGTTCCGTGTACAACGGGTAAGCGTCGCTCACAATAGTTGGACTGGCGCCTCAATTTCCGGTTTCAAAGCAAGATCCACGATGAGCGGTTCGCAGGGTGCTACCTTGTTTGCAATTGCTGCTGCCGCTGGTGGCGAAAAGTGTTAATTTCTAAAGACAAGGAAATCGGGCCAATGATTAGCACGGCAAACAGCAGTGCGGACGATGCCAGGCATCTTGCGGATTTGTTCGCGAGCATGGCGCAGGACGTGGACGACTACCGCGGAAACCATCTTCGCGAATTGACGCCCACGCTGCGGGCCAAGCTGGAAGACGCGGTTCAGCAACTGGACGACGCGCATGATAACTTCACGTCCGCCACCATTCGGAAGACGCTGGATGAGATAGCGGACGACCTTGATGAGATTTCGGCGATTACGACGCTGGCGCGGCAAGCAGTCAAACAAATAAAAAACACGGCCAAGGTGGCGAACGTAGCCGCAAGCGTGGCGGCCTTGGCGCTGGCCATCACGAGCGCCGACTATGGGGCCGTGCCGAGCGCGCTGGAGGATGTCACCCAAGCGCTCAAGCAGCCGGCAGGTTCGCAAACTGACGATGATTGAACTCAGGAGCAAATTCAATGACAAACTTCACCCGCCGCGCTTTCACGCAGAGCTTGGTCGCGGGCGCCGTGCTGGCGCCGAGCGCCCCGCTGGCTCTCGGCCGGCAGCAGACTGAGCAGAAGCGCATCAACTATTGCATGGTAGGGCTGGGACGCATTTCGCTCCAGCATTTCATGCCTGGCTGCAAGCTGTCGCAGAAATCTCAGGTGACGGCATTCGTGAGCGGGCACCGGGAGAAGGCTGACAAATATGCGGCCGAATACAACGTGCCGGCACGTAACATTTACAGCTATGAAAATTTCGACGAGATCGCGAAGAACAAAGATATAGACGCGGTTTATATCGCGCTGCCGAACAGCATGCACGCGGAATACACCATCCGCGCCGCGAAAGCGGGCAAGCATGTCTTTTGCGAAAAGCCGATGGCGACTACGGTGAAAGACAGTTTGGCCATGATCGATGCCTGCAAGAGCGCGGGCAAGAAGCTGATTATTGCCTACCGCTGCCAGTATGAGCCTACCGTCCTGCGGACCGCGCAGCTCATCAAAGAAGGCAAACTCGGCAAGATCCAGGCCATAGAGAGCGCCAACGGCTTTAATGAAAGGGCCGGGGAATGGCGCTTGAACGGCAAGCTGGCGGGCGGCGGACCACTGATGGACATGGGCATCTACTCGCTGAACGCCTGCCGCTTTCTGACCGGCGAAGAACCCGAGCACCTAACGGGATTCAGCAGCGTGGTGGACAAGGACGGACGGTTCAACGAGGTAGAAGAGAACCTGAGTTGGACGATGCGCTTTCCCTCGGGCATCGTGGCGAGCTGCAACACCACCTATGGCGCGAACATGCCTGGATTTATTCGCGTGCACGGCTCCAAGGGCATGCTGCACATGGAGCCGGCCTTCTCCTACGAAGGCATTCATCTGAAGGCGGAGATTCGCGGCGAGCCTCCGATTGAAGAGCAGAGCCCCGCCAAAGATCCGGCCCAGTTTGCGCGTGAAGCGGATCACTTTTCCGAATGTATTCTCGAAGGCAAGGAACCGAAATCGAACGGGCAGGAAGGCCTGCGGGATATGCAGCATATGGCCGTGATCTACAAATCCTGCGGGCGTACGCTGGGCTAAACAACTAGGTTACTCTTTACCTTAAGGTGAAGACGAAATTTACGAAGGCGTTTTTCGGCGTAGCGGTAGCGGCACTGCTGCTGACCGGCGAAAGACTACCCGCATTTCAGAAAACCGAAACGCTTGACGTGGACCGGACGGCAAGCCCGATGCGTCCGTTGATGGAAGAGTACAGCCTGGATTCCGGAAATCTCAAGCGTTTCTACAATCTGGAAAATTCGCCGGAGCGGCGCGCACGCTTGAAGGCTTTCTACGCGGGATGGATAGCACGGCTGGACGGCATCGACTTCAATGCCTTGCCGGAAGCTGGCAAAGTGGATTACATCATCTTCCACCGCGGAGTGGAGCATGAGCTGACGGTTCTGGACCAAAACGCCAAACATGACGCGGAGACCAGGCCTTATCTGCCGTTCGCGCCGGTTATTTTGAGCTTGGAGCTGAACCGCCAGCAAATGCAGCCACTCCAGCCGCAGGAAGCGGGGCTGAAGCTATCACAGCTAACACGCGATATCGAGCAGGTGCAGAAGCAGCTCACCGAGCAACTGAAACCTGCCGCGAGCCTGGCTGCCGGGCAGCAACGCAAAATAGACGGCGGCCGGGCGCTTCTGGAACTGACGAGCTTACGCAATACGCTGCGAACCTGGTTCACGTTCTACAACGGTTACGATCCGCTGTTCACCTGGTGGGCGGCAGCCGACTACGGCAAGGCGGATGCTGCCCTGCAGGCATACGGTGTGTTCCTGCGCGAGAAGGTTTTGGGGCTGAAACCGGCTCCGACCGGCGCTGCTCCGCCTGCTGGCGCCGTTCGGGCCCTGGTCACGGCGCAGCCCGGCGACACCAGCGACATCGTCGGTCAACCGGTGGGCCGCGACGCATTACTGGTCGATTTGGCCCACGAGATGATTCCCTACAGCCCGGAAGAATTGATCGCCATTGCCAACAGGGAATTTGCCTGGTGCGAGAACGAGATGAAGCGCGCATCGCGCGAGATGGGCTATGGCGATGACTGGAAAAAAGCTCTTGAAAAAGTAAAGACGCTCTACGTGGAACCGGGGAAACAGCCGCAGCTGATCCGCGATCTGGCGCTTGAAGCACAGAAATTTGTGGACGATTACGACCTGGTGACCATTCCGCCGCTGGCCCGAGAGACCTGGCGCATGCAGATGATGACGCCGCAAGCCCAACTGCTGAATCCGTTTTTCCTGGGCGGCGAGATGATCCAGGTTTCCTATCCGACCGACAGCATGTCGTACGAGCGGAAGATGACGACCATGCGCGGCAACAACATCCACTTTGCGCGCGCCACGGTTTTTCACGAGCTTATACCGGGCCACAATTTGCAGGGCTACATGGCAAAGCGCAACCGCCCGTATCGCGAAGCGTTTGGCCGCTCCCCTTTCGTAACCGAAGGTTGGGCGCTGTATTGGGAAATGCTGCTGTGGGACATGAAGTTCCAGAAGACACCGGAGGACCGGGTGGGCGCGCTTTTCTGGCGCATGCATCGCTGCGCGCGGATTATTTTTTCGCTGAGTTTTCACCTCAACAAGATGACTCCGGTGGAATGTGTTAGCTTTCTGGTGGAGCGGGTAGGCTTCGAGCGGGAAAATGCTATTGGAGAGGTACGGCGTTCGTTCACGGGCGACTACAGCCCGCTGTATCAGGCGGCTTATCTGCTGGGCGGAATGCAGTTCTACGCCCTCCACAAGGAACTGGTCGACAGCGGAAAAATGACCAACCGGCAATTCCACGACGCGATCCTGAAAGAAAATTATCTGCCGATAGAGATACTGCGCGCGAGCCTGCTGCACGAAACACTGACGCGCGACTATCGCAGCCATTGGAAGTTCTACGGCGACATAGCGGCTGCGCGAAATTAATTAAGTTAATTAACGCACGGGCGCGAGAACTCCGTGACGCCGAACGCGTCTTGGTAGACAGAGGGCCCGAGAGGCTCCGAGAGACAGAGATCATTTTTGAACTGGAGGCACATCATTTCAATGAAAAAATTTATTGCACTTGCTTGCTTCGGAATGGCGTTAGCGGCGGCCTCGGCCGATGCACAAATCTACGTCCGAATTGGACCTCCGCCGCCCGTGGTAGAGCGCCGGCCACCGCCGCCCCGCGGCCCACGGCGAGTCTGGGTGGATGGTTACCACCGCTGGGACGGACGGCGCTATGTTTGGATCCCTGGCACGTGGATGATGCCGCCGCGGCCGCGCGCAGTCTGGATGCGTGGAAGATGGGTTCATGACCGGCGGGGATATTACTGGCGAGACGGCCACTGGCGCTAGCCAGGCACTGAAGGTTACACATAACGGCAGCGCATGAACCCTTTATGTTATAAAGCATGGTAGGGGTTTAAGTCATGCGCCGCCGCTCGGTTTTCGCATTGTCAGTTGCCGTTCTAGGTGGTCTATTTGCAACTTACATCGATTTCCGGCAGACCGAAGTGCAATCGACAATTCTAGCGGTATTGGTTACCGCCTTAGTGGCAGGAGCCATAGATTCGCGACTTGCGTGGCTAACCGCGCTCCTCGTGCCTGCCTGCCTGGCGGCGGGATACTCGATCCTGCCGCACTTCGGAATTTCTCCCGCCGAGGACTGTTCGCTCGGCAGCCCCCGCTCACTCATGGTGCTTGCTGTTCCAGCAGCGCTCAGCGCCTACGCCGGAGCGGGCTTGCGCCGCACGATCCGGTAAGAGTACGCAACAAACGCCGGTCATCTAACAGTTCAAGAACTGTCAGGTAACAGGTTAGACAACGAGGGTTAACCTTCTAACAGTCAGATTTACAGTAAGGTTCCTTGACAGGCAATTCCTAACTTCTATAAGCTAGCTCTCACCCTAGTTTGTTTCAGGTAAGGATACCCCGTGAAAATTGTGTCTCGCGTGAGCCAAAGGCTCATTTATTTTGTTGTTGCCTCAGCGTTTTTCTTCTCCACGTTTATTTCAGCGCAGGTCTTTAGTGGATCGTTGACCGGCGTCGTTGCCGATGAATCCGGCGCGGTAGTGCCCGGCGCAAAAGCGCTGCTCACCGACCAGGAAAAAGGCTTCACTTATTCAGCAGTTTCGGACGCGGAGGGCCGCTACGTGCTGCGCAACCTGCCACCAGGGCAATATGAATTATCCGTCTCCGCTTCTGGCATGCAGCCTTATGTCCAAAAGGGAATCGTATTGAGCGTTGGACAGAATGCCCAAGCGAACGTCCATTTTCGAGTGAGAGGCGCGACCCAGACTGTGGACGTGGGCGCTTCCGGAACATTGCTGCAAACCCAAGATGCTTCCACCGGGCAATTGGTAAATCAAAAATTTATTAATGACCTTCCGCTGACAAGCCGATCGGTTTACAACTTGGCCGCCTTGTCGCCGGGGGTGACGCAGGCCGCCGGTGGATCTTTCGGCCTGAATGCGGGCGCGACAAATTTCGTCTCGAACGGCGGCCGCAATTCCACAGCCGACATCGTGATGGACGGCGTGAGCCAGACGAACCAGGAAAACAACGGCGGCGTGACCACGGCGCTATATACGCCTCCCGTGGACGCCGTGCAAGAATTCAAAGTTCAGCAGAACACATACAGCGCGGAGGTTGGATTCGGCGGCAACACGGTTATTAACGTGGTCACCAAGTCGGGCACAAACCAGTTTCACGGCAGCGCTTACGAGTTTCTTCAGAACTCAGACCTAAACGCCAACAACTGGTTTAACAACCGCAGCGGCGTGGGCATATCGCCGCGCAAGCAGAACCAGTTCGGCGGCACGCTCGGCGGACCGATCCGAAGAGACAAGTTATTCTTTTTCGTCGATTATCAAGGCACCCTCGCGACGAATACGGGAACCGCTACCGCGGGTGTTCCGAGCGCGGCGGAACAGCAGGGAAATTTCGGAGAACTGTGCGGACGCGCGGGCGGCGCCTTTGCCGCCAATGGACAGTGTTCCGCGCCAGCCGGGCAGATATGGGATCCGATGAGCAGCACCTTCAGCAGCAGCCTTAACGGCGCGGTGCGAAGCCTGTATGTCCCGTTCAACAATCTTGCCACTTACCAGAGTCCGGGGAATCCGAACCTTGTTGGCACTCCCTACCAACTGGCCGCGCGGCCCGGCAACCTGATTGACCCGGTTGCACTCAAGATGATGCAGTACTTCCCGCTGCCGAATGTGGCCGTGGGCAGCACGTCCTATAACCCGTTAAACAACTGGATCGGCACCAACGGCTCCAGCAGTTCGGATCATCGCTTCGACACCAAGTTCGATTACCGGCTCAACGACACCAGCTTGCTGACCGGCCACTTCTCGCGAAGCTTGGGCAACAGTGAAAACGTAAATTGCTTTGGAAACGTAGCCGACCCCTGTACGCAAGGTCCAAACAACAGTCACGCCTATTCTGCTTCCGCCGCCTACACTCATACGTTCTCACCCACACTGGTTTTGAACGTGACGTACGGCTGGACACGCAGCTTCAGCTACACGCATGGAGTCGCGACCGATTTCCCCGACTTCAATGCCGTCACCACGCTAGGACTGCCGCAATACATTACCACTTCGGGCTTCACCGCCACACCGAACATTACTTTTCAAAATGGCTATCAGGCGGTCAGCAGCCAGAACTTGGGATCGCAGACTTACTCTATCCTGAAATATCCTTCTGATACGCATGATCTGACCGTTAGCTTGAACAAGATCAAGGGCGCTCATGAATTGAAATTCGGGTATGAAGCGCGGTTGCATCGCATCAGCTTCCTGCAGGTTGGAAATCCGGCGGGGCAATTTAACTTCGCGCAGACGGGCACCTCGCAAACTCCCGCAAATGGAACAGGAGGCGACCCGCTGGCTTCGCTGCTGATCGGCTTTCCGGAAGGCCAGAATGGCGGTAATCCGGTAGGGGGCAGCGGTTACGGAATAGACGTCGCGGTGACCACCCAAAACTATGCGCACGCCTGGTATTTTCAGGACAACTGGCGCGTCAACAGCCGCCTCACCTTGAACATGGGCCTTCGCTATGAATTAACCTTGCCTCGCACTGAGCGCTACGACCGCATGAGCTGGGTGGACCCGAATGCAGTTTCGCCGCTTCAGATTCCAGGGCTGCCGCAACTGAAAGGCGGCTTGGACTTCGCCGGCAATGGCCAATCCACTCCCTATAACGTAGACCCCATGAACTTTGGGCCGCGCTTTGGCATCGCGTACCGTGCCAAGGGCGACATTGTGATCCGCACTGGTTACGGGATCTTCTTCGATGCCATCAAGGGAGCCGCCTCCGGCACCGGAGGTGGCGGATTCAGCGGGTTTAATTGGAATACTCCGGTGGTAACCACTTACAACAACGATGGCGCGACGCCTTCCACCCGGCTATCCAATCCCTTCCCGGCCGGCGTGCAGTTACCTCCGGGCAGTTCTCAGGGCCTGTTGACAGGCTTGGGATTGGGTATCAGCGGCCCCATTCGCACTTGGAACAATACGCCTTATATGCAGACCTGGAACTTCGGCCTGGAGCGCGAGTTCAAAGGCAACATCCTGGTGGACGCCAACTATGTAGGCAGCAAGGGAACGCATCTCTATTTCGGTGGAGCAGGCTCTATCAACTACCTGGGCCCATGGGTAGAGAACCTGAACGCTACCCAAGTTGGACAATTAAACGCCTACGTGAACAATCCGTTTTACGGCGTCATTACGAATCCAGCCAGCACGCTTTCGAGCAAAACCGTCCAGGCCTACCAGCTAATGCGGCCATATCCGCAGTTCACCGGTCTGTCTGGCAATGACCCGCCTTGGGCGAATTCCAATTACCATTCCCTGCAAGTCCGGGTTGAGAAGAGATTTTCGAGCGGGCTTCAACTATTGGGCACCTACGTCTTCTCGAAATCTATCGACAATGCGTCAGTGGCCTGTGGTTGCACCACTTGGCTGGGCGGCGCAGTCAGTGTACAGGACCCGAACCGGTTGTACCTGGAACGCTCGGTTTCGCAATTCGATATTCCGCAGGTACTGCAATTCTCGTATGTTTACCAATTTCCGTTCGGACGCGGCAAACGCTTTGGCAACAACCTAAATCGCGTCGTGGACTTAGCCCTGGGCGGATGGCAGACGAACGGGATTTGGCGGTTTGATAACGGCATGCCCATGGCTCTGTCGGTCAGCAACTCGCGGCCTTTGCCGACTTATGGCGCACAACGTCCGAATTTGTCAGGCACCCTGACGCGGAATAACGGATCGAACTGGCTCAACCAGTACTTCGCCGATCCGCAGGTAGCAACCCAACCCGATGCCTTCACCGTAGGCAACGCGCCGCGCGAAATTACATCTGCTCGAGCTCCCGGAACGGCCACCACGGCGCTCTCCTTGTTCAAGCAATTTAAATTTGACTTCCTGCGCGAAGGCTCCTTCCTGGAGTTCCGCGCGGAAGCGTTTAACGCCTTGAACCACCCGCAATTCGCCGCGCCAAACCTGACCGTGGGCGCCTCGAATTTCGGAACAGTAACGTCTCAGGCTAACTCGCCGAGACAGGTGCAGTTGGCGCTGAAGCTGTACTTCTGATTGGGCGTTCAATCATTGTTTTGCCGGGGCCGGTTCTTCCTGTAACAAGGTTGATCCGGCCTTTTGGTTTTTGGAAAGCGTGCGTGTCAAGGAACCGGGCAGTGATCCGATGCGCTATTCTTCCGGTGGTTTACTAAATATCCAAGGTAAGCGAGAACGCTCCGCAGGTCACCGTCACTAAGATCTTCATTGGAGGGCATTCTGGCCTTCGCTCTTATGGATTGTGGTTTTCGAATATATGCTTGAAGAAACTCCGAGGTCCAATACTGCGTGACACTACACGGATCCAGTAGTTCCGGTCCCATCTCTCCACCGTAGCCGTTCAGGGAATGGCACTTCAGGCATCTGGCGGCAAAAATTCCAAATCCCTTACTTGCGATTTCGCCGGCTTCCCTTGGCGCCATAATTGATTCACGCTGGCGGCTAAACACCTCGATCGAGACAATCTGATAAGGCCACGGAAACTCCTCTGGTTTTTCGTCAGGTAGTGTCCAGACCAGGTAAGCCGGGCCCGGTGAAGTCTGCTTTCCGTCTTTCCACATCGGCTCCCAGCCGTGTTCCGCGGTCTTGTGTAAACTCCGCATAGCAAGAAATGCAGAACCGTCCAATACCTTTTTTATAGGTATCTCAGGGGCATATCCGTCGCGGCATGAGAATCTGATCCACGCCGTTGGCTGTAGATGGACAGCGAGTGTTTTGAGCACAAGAACCAGCGGATATCCTTCGTACATGCGCGCATCGTTGTAAATAGGATCATTCTTGACCGTGACCTTCGACAGCTTGGTCGAGGCCATTGCCGATTGAATAGATTCAATGGAAAATCGCGCAGTGGTGTTCAGATCCTGAGCCGACGCGGTTGAGCAGCAAAACGCTAATACATACAGAAATGCGGCAACGATACGTAAGTACCGCGACTCCGTCATGCGACACCTTCGATCCATTCCTCTACACGCTGGGCCATTTGGAGGACGGTGAACTGTTCTGCACGGTGACGAGCGTCCGAACGAGACAGACTTTCCGCGGAGAGCACGGCTCGAGCCATGGCATCGATAGCGCCGGGCGAGACTAAGTAACCGCTCTTCCCGTCTTCGATAATTTCGGATGGGCCTCCCGAGTTATAGGCAACGACTGGCGTCCCGCACGCCAGCGCCTCGATAACTGAAAAACCGAAAGCTTCGGTCCACTTCGATGTAAACAACATCACTAAAGAGTTCCCAAGAACCTCGCTCAATTGCTTGTGTGTCAGGAAGCCGTGGTACCGGAGAAGTCGCGCGGGGGCGGACTTCACAAC
>DATHIZ010000380.1:0-6791 GCA_035316385.1 Bryobacteraceae bacterium
CTTTGATCGCAAGCTGGTGACCGAACTTGGGCGTGGATGGCTGCTGGCGCCGGCGCTGCTCATTGCGTGTATTCCGGTGATCGCTCACGGGCTGCCGGGCGCGCTCGGCGCGGGACGTATCGCTGGTTTTCGCGTCTTGGGTATTTCGGCAACAGAACTGTTTTACGTTGCCGCGCCACTCGCGACGTTGCTACTGGCTAAACGTTCCTGGCGGCCGCCGTTATTGATTCTCTCGGTAGTGGCTGGAGGAATTTACCTCAAAGTGACGGCTTATCCGGCCATTGACGAGACCGTTTCGGCGCGTGCGCTGTGGCAGGAGATACAACCGCGGAGTGCATCGGTTTGCGATGGCGGAATGAACCGCGATTGGTTGTACGGGCTGAACTATTACCAGGGCGCCTCCATTCCGCCTTGCGGCAGCGGCCATTTTGATTTTGCCTTGCGCGCGCAAGGACGCGCGCGGCCGGAGTTGTTCGATCTTAGAGCTCCATTGAAGTAGCGACTTTTGAGTTGATCTGCCGGGCGCGATTCAGGACCTCGGAGACATTCGGCAGAATGTTTTCCTCGCCTACGTGTTCCACAAAGTCAGCGCTCCAGAAGTGCGCCGGTTGCTGGCCAGCGCAAAAGTGGCCCAGAGTCCGGCTTGGGGAGTGGCCCCAGAGGCAATGCCGAAGGCCATCGCCAAGGGGAGCGCAATCCAGCCCACAGTGACGCCGGCAATCACGTCCGCCAGCAGATGGTCAGCGCTGTAGTTCCGCAGGCTGAGCAGCAACGCCGGGGTCCAACGGTAAGCGCGCTCATGGGTTGGCGCCCTGCCGATTGATCTGCTTGAGCATTGCTTGATCTTGGCTCGGCTGAGCATAGACTTTTCGGCTGATCACGATTTGTTTCGCCCGCATCACCGCAAGGCGCTGAGAGGCGTTCGCCTGTTCCAAGCCCAAGCGTTCGATCAACGCACCGGCTGACAGTTCTCCCTCGTGCAGCATTTCGACGATATCGAGCGTTACGGGAGAGCGAAGGCGATGAACGATCCGCCGGAGGGCCGTTCCCGTCCGCCGCCGGCGGCCAGCACGACATACTGCTTGCCGTTTAATTCATAGACGGCAGGAGTCGCATTGGCGGCAAACGGCAGAACGGTCTCCCACAGGAGTTTGCCGGTCAGCTTGTCGAAAACGCGAAACTTGTTGTCATAGTGCGTGGCGCCGATGAAAAACAATCCTCCGGCCGTCACCACGCCGCCGCCATGATTTTCGCTGCCGGTGTCCTTGAGTCCTTTTGCCACCAGTTCCGGGTATTCTCCCAGCGGAGTTTTCCAGGCGTACTCGCCGGTATCGAGATTGATTGCGGACAGCGTACCCCAAGGCGGCGAGTTGGCAGGATAGCCGTCCGGGTCCAGGAACTTCTTGAAAGTTTCCGTGGTGTATTTCAGGGCGGGGAATCCAGATGCGGGTCCGCGCGGTTTGATTTCCACTTCTTTATCGATGTCGCGCAAGAGAAAATCCTTCAGACCGTTTATTGCTGGTTCTCCCAGCGAGGCAAACGAGGGCATGCGGCCGCCTCCGTTGTGAAGGATGACGGAAACCTGGTCATCGGTCAAACGTCCAGCTAGATGATCAAGCGCGGGGTATTCGGGCGGTGAACCTTTCCGGTCGGCGCCGTGGCAGGCAGCGCAGCGGGCTTTGTAAAGCTGACTCGACAGAGCAGTGCGGTGCACCTGGCTAGGCGGACTCAGCCGCACAATCCAGCTCGATTCATTGGCGTTTAGATAATAGAGATGCGTTTCCGGATCATAGGCGCCACCTCCCCACTCCGCACCACCGGCCGGACCGGGAAAGAAAACTGTTCCCTTGAGGCTTGGGGGCGTGAAGAGGGGACCGTGATCGAGGGATCGCACTTGTTCCAGCACGGCCTGATGGGCAATTTCAGTCCGGCGCGTCACGGTGTCTTCGGTAAACTCCTGCCGCACAAACGGTGCGGGCTTTAGCGGGACAGGCTCGGACTTGACAACCTGCTCGCCATCGACCGAAGAAGGCGGCACGGCACGCTCGGTGAGCGGAAAAAGACTTTCGCCCGTCTCGCGGTCCAGGACATAGATGTAACCGCTCTTGCCGGGTTCCACGACGGCATCGACAAGCTTACCCTTTGACAGGCAGCGCACTAGGACCGGGGCGGACGGAAAGTCGAGGTCCCATATGTCGTGACGCACGGCTTGAAAATGCCACTTCCGCTTGCCGGTTGCGGCGTCCAGACAGAGGAGCGAATTCGCAAAGAGATTGTCTCCATGGCGGTCAGCGCCATAGAAATCATAAGCCGTTGAACCAGTGGGAATGAAGACCAGGCCGCGCTGCTGATCCACGGTCAGTCCAGCCCAGTTGTTTGCGGCGCCCGACGTTTTCCAAGCATTCGGAGGCCAGGTTTCGTAGCCGAATTCACCCGGACGCGGAATCGTGTGAAAACTCCACGCGAGCTTGCCAGTGCGGACGTTGTACGCGCGGATATCTCCGGGAGCCGCCGGAAGCGTTTCAGGCAAAGAACTGCCAAGGATGATGAGATCTTGGTAGATCACGCCGGGGCTGGTCACGCTGAGGGACATGTCGCCCAAGGGAGGGTTGAACGCCGCACGCATATCCACCTTTCCTTGCTCGCCGAATTTAGGGTCCAAGATACCTGTCTTGGCATCAAGCGCCAGCAATTCATGCCCGAGGGTTACGAAGATGCGTGACTGCTTTCCATCGCTCCAGTAGGTAAGTCCACGATTCGGGTGCGGCGCGCGGGTGGCGTGCAAACCGTCGAAGCTCCAGATCTGCTTGCCGGAGCCCGCGTCGACAGCAGCGACGCGCAGTTTCGGAGTAGTGACGAACATGACGCCGTCAATGATGATTGGATTGCACTGGATATCCGATTCCGGATAAGCGTCGTTGCTCTCGAATTTCCAGGCGATGCGCAGAGTTGTGACGTTTTTCGTGTTGATCTGGTCGAGCGCCGAATAGTGGATGTTTTCCGAACCCCCGCCAACCTGTTTCCAACTACGATAGTTTTCTTGGGCTAAGACACAGCTTGCAAACAGGGCTACCAGAAGAATTCGCATTGTGAACCCATCGAGTATATCGTTGCAGTGCGGGATTTGTCCGCGCAGCCGCGACCGTCAATCGCCCGTGGGCACGATTCCGGCATTTTCGACCATGACGATGACCGTCCGCCGCGGCGCGCGGGTGCGATGCACGACGCCTTTCGGAACTACAAAGCCTTGCCGGGGCGAAAGGGTGACCGTGCGGTCCTCGAGATCGATAAGCAACTCTCCCTCAACCACGTAAAAGAATTCGTCGTCCTGGTCATGCTTATGCCAGTGATACTCTCCCTCGATCACACCCAACCGGATAACGGAGTCATTGACTTTGCAGAGCGTCTGGTTGTACCACTTGTATTCACATGTGTCCGCAAGAGCCTTTTCATCGATGACCTCGAGTGGCTGATGCAGGATATCGAGGCGTGTCTCGTACGGAAACGATGAAGTGGGTTCCATGGCAGGTGCTCCTGTTTCTATAGGATAGCCGCGAGCCGGCTGGCCTCACGGATTTAACCCAGCAGATTCAACCCACCAGTGAATTAAACAACAGCTTGAAGGTTCCGTAAGTCTGCGCGCGGTGTTGGGCGCGGAAGCCAATCAAAACTACCTTGCCCGATCCTGATTGCGCTACCACCATGGCCGGCTTCTTGGCAATAATCTCTTCGCCTACCAGCCATCCGCTTTGCAGCACATCGCGATCTACATAGCTGGCGATCACTTGATAGTGCTCGTTGTACTCCGATGGCGGAATATCGAATGCCGGATCGCCCTGCAGGAATACCGCCTGCGCATTCTCTGGCATGCCATAGCCATACCGGTTGTTTGCATCCACGGTGATCTTCAGCGTCGATCCAGGGCACCAGAATTGTTTGTTCGACTTTCCAGCAGTGACATTTATGATGCCTAGACCAAGCCTTTCTATTGCGAACAGGCTTGCAGTACCTAGCGCCACGACCGTACCGCCCTTCTTGACAAAGTCCTTCAGCGCCGCGACGCCCTCGGCGTGTAGCCCGCTGCGAAACTCCGCTGGATAGACAGACGGATCAATGCGGAACATGCCGCCTCCGCGCGGCGGTTGCGCACCGCCTCCGCCTTCATTACCCGCCTGACCGCGCGCGTTGGCTCCAGCTCCGTTGCCGAAATCGCCCATC
The DNA here is from genome assembly GCA_035316385.1 of Bryobacteraceae bacterium. Classification (GTDB taxonomy): domain Bacteria; phylum Acidobacteriota; class Terriglobia; order Bryobacterales; family Bryobacteraceae; genus Bog-105. Next base: position 4,219 of record DATHIZ010000380.1, read on the forward strand.
ATCATTGCCGAGCTGTCGTCCGGCAGAATGATCACATCGAATTTCGTGTTGAGATTTCCTTCCTTGATCTCCGGGTCCAACACGCTCTTGTATGGAAATGAAAACTCTTCCAGCACCCATCTTGTCCAGCCCTCATCGATATTGCCGCCATAGTAGCGCTGGTACAGCCCAATCCGCAGCGGCCTTAGAGTGTGCGTGCTCCCCTCGGCAACCGCGGGAGCTCTCGCGAAATCCACGCCGGTCGTCTGAGCGATCTGTGCTGCCTGCGCTCCATCCGCCTTGCTGATTACAAAGTCACCGGCGCGCACGCCGTCGCCATTCTTGTCCACGCGCTTCACGCTCGCGCCTTTGGCCAGCAGCAGGTTCGCCGCCTTGAAGCTTTCATCCAAGCGTCCATCGAGCAGATACGTTCCTGAGTTGGCGACGACACCCTCACACGGAATCGGTTTCGTCAGCTTCACGAGCGTTGCCTGAACCGGCTCTTCTACCGGATCCACCCGCACGCCCATGTACTCATACATCGTGTCGGTCGACATGTCATAGGGCCGGATCGGTGAACCGTCCTTATTCCTCGTCCAGTCGTTGTCTGGGAAGAATGTGCGCCCCAGCAAATAGCGCACCAGTCCCATCTTCGGTTGCGCCATCGATACGACGTAGGAGCCGGGGCCGTAAGTCATCCCGGTGGATGTGGTAAATGCCTTGGTAACACTCTCGATCTCGATGCCCTGCGCCAACAGCTTGTTTACCAGCAGGCCGGCCGTCAGCTTGTCGTGCTGGTTCGCGGGAATCACGTACGCTTTCGTCTTGCCTGCCGCGCCGCGCTCCGTCTGCCGCTTGCCCTTCAGATAGGCATTCCACAGCACTGTTTCTTTATTGCGCGCCGCCAGATCCAATACGGCCCAGGCGGATATCTTCTGCCGGTCCACTATGTCCCGCAGCCGCCACCAGCCGCCTTTCCATGGATCGGGAAAGACTGTTTCCTCGTTGTAAGTCGGAAGGTTGCGAATGCCGCCGTCCAATTGCTCCGGATGAATGTACAAAGGTGTCGCAAGCTTGGCGCTCGCCGACTCGGTCAACATGCCCGCAATGTTATGGAACGGCGTAATCCAGTGGAATCCAAAATGGCCCCAGCCCGAATATTGAGCCATGTTGATGGCTCCGGATTCCCCGGCTTCTTCCTCTTTGTACGCCATGTGCGCTCCATACCAGCTCAACTCGCGCCACAGCAGCGGGTCAGCGCTTGGCCGCACCGGCTCCGCATAGGGAGGCAGAAAGATTCTTGCGCCATAGCTGCCCATGTGATGGTGATCGACGTATGCCTCCGGCTTCCATCCGGTAAACAAAATCTTTGCCATGTACTGCGATTCGACCATGTTGGTCTGGAATGCATCGCGATTGTTATCGTGCCCCGCATACTTGTGGTAAAGCCAGGGAGGATTCGTTCCTTCCGCCGGCGTGTCGAGTGTTTTGCGATACCAGTCCGTCACGATAATCTGGCCGTCAGGATTGAACGATGGGACAACAATCGACACCACGTTGTCCAGAATGCGCTTGGCTTCTTCGTCTTGCCGTGCAATCTGGTCATAGACCAGCTCCGGCGCCATCTGCGATCCGCCGATCTCAGTGGCATGCAGGCTCATCGATTGCACTACGATAGCTTTGCCCTGGCTAACGAGGCTTTTGATTTCCTGTTCGCTTCTTCCGCGGGGATCGACAATCTTTTCATTTACCTCCCGCAGTTGCTCCAGCTTCGCCATGTTGGCCGGCGACGAGATGATTACACACAGGAAGGGGTTTCCCATTGTGGTGGGCCCCATATTGACGACTTTCATCCGGTCCGGCGCTTCCTTTGCGAGAAGCTGGTAATAGTCCACCATCTTGTCCCAGCGGGCCATCTTGTTGTCGCTGCCCAGCCGGAATCCGAAAAACTCTTCCGGAGTGGTAATCTTCTGAGCCCAGGCAGCTTGTACGGCAACGGCCACATATGCCGCTGCGATGAGGATTCGTGCGCACGACTGCTTACTTTGCATCTCTTAGTGCACTACCTTTCTGGAAATTCTCTTAACCGTGAGCCGAGGCGGCGCTTAGAAGATGACGCGTAGTGCCGCTTCTAGCGTTCTCGGGTCCAGCGCGGAGGAGATGGTTCCAACCGAAGCGCTGTCGATCGTGGCGCTCGGGAAGTTGAAGTTTGCGTGGTTGAAGGCGTTGTACGCCTGCGCCCGAAACTGCACCCCGAAGCGCTCTTTGATTTTGAAGTTACGGACCACGGAGGCATCCAGGTTCACCATTCCCGGAGCGTTAATGATATTGCGCCCCGCGTTCCCGAAGTTTCCCGATCCTGGGGACGCGAATGCCGCCACGTTGAACCATTGCTGCGGCGTCTTCGGTCCGCTGTTCGGATCGCCGACAACGTTCGGCCGGTCCTGGTTGTTCAGGGTGCCGCTGACATTTCCTGAATAGGAAGGCGTCAGCGGGCCGCCGCTCTGAGCGCTGAACAATGCCGATACCTGCCACCCGCCAACGACATAGGACCAGAACCCGCCGTTCACGAATGGTTTGCCTTTGCCGAACGG
>DATHIZ010000381.1:0-3947 GCA_035316385.1 Bryobacteraceae bacterium
CGCGCAACACATCGGGGCGGAAGAGGCCTGGGGCGTCGATGAGGCGGATCGTAAGTGGTGCAGCGATGAGATGAGCAAATTGCGCGCGGGGAACATCTTCACGCCGCCATCGCTCGAAGGTACGCTCCAACTGCCTGGCAATATCGGCGGCATGAACTGGGGCGGCATGGCGTATGACCCGGCGCACAGCCTGCTGATTCTGCCACAGAATCACCTTGCGGCGGAAGTACGCTTGATTGCGCGCGCTGGTTATGAGGAAATGCGTTCTTCGAGAGGGCGCAGGCTGGATGGCGATTGGGAATTCGCTCCGCAGCGGGGTACGCCTTACGGCATGATGCGCCGCCTGCTGGTCAGCCCCAAGCGACTGCCCTGCACTGCTCCGCCGTGGGGAACGCTGCTCGCCATCAACACGCGCAACGGTGACAAAGCTTGGGAAGTGCCGTTGGGCCGGATGTCCGCGAAGCTACCCAAAGAATGGGGATCTATCTCACTCGGCGGCCCGATTGCGACAGCCGGGGGCCTGGTGTTTGTTGCGGGCACGCTGGATCCGGCCATCTATGCGTTTGACGTGGAAACGGGAAAAGAGGTGTGGAAGGGCGCTCTGCCGACCAGCGCGCGCGCCACACCTATGACCTACAAAGGCCCGGATGGCAAGCAGTACCTTGTAGTTGCGGCGGGCGGCCACCAAATCCCTGGACTGGAGCCGCTAGGCGATTACTTGATCGCCTTCTCGTTATAAGTAATGCGTTTTACCCTGGGAATTCATCCCGTCCGTGAAGCCTTGCGGGCACGCCGGCCACTCGACAAAGTTCTGATCGCGAAAGGAACGTCTGGACCGCGTATTCAGGAAATTGTCGAACTGTGCCGCGCACAGTCTGTCCCGGTTCGTTTCGAGCCGCGCGAGATGCTGGACCGTCTTGGCAAAGGTGTACCGAACCAAGGCGTGGTTGCCTTCGGCGCGGTGCATGGCTACGTCGAGCTGGAAGAAGTGCTACCTGACGCCACCCTGCTGGTGGTGCTGGACGGCGTGGAAGATCCGCACAACTTAGGCGCCATTATTCGCACCGCGCACGCAGCTGGAGCCAATGCCGTATTAACACCGGAGCGCCGCTCGGCGCCTTTGACGGAGACGGTAGATCGAGCCGCCGCCGGCGCCCTGGAGTATTTACCTATAGCCCGCATCGCGAATGTAACTAAGACGCTCGAGCAGCTCAAAGAGAAGGGCTTCTGGATTTATGGGCTGGATGAGAGCGGAACCGCACTCTATGACGAAGTGCAGTACGCCACGCCCACTGTGATTGTGATGGGCGGCGAGGGCAAAGGCATACATCAGGGAGTGCAGAAGCATTGCGACGTGCTGGTGCGCATTCCGATGGCCGGCGCTGTCTCCTCGCTGAATGTCTCGGTAGCGGCGGGCGTTGTCCTGTTTGAGTGGCGCAAGCGGCATGGGTAAATTACCTGGCTGTACGATTTACTAGAAGCCTCTATTTTTCAGGATTTTTTCAGAAATACTTGCTTGTTACTGGATTAGCTAAGCCGTATAATATTCCCTGAACAATTGATATGACTGTAATTTTCCGGTTCTATCATTGCAGTCATGTTCAAAAAACTTTTACTGATAGCGGTGTCTGCCGCTTGCGGGATAGCAAGCGCCAGCAGCTCTTACGTATCTGTATCAGGGCAATTTTCCGGCTCCGATGTTGCAAATTCCTTGGTAGCGCCCAATGGAACTTTCGCACTTACTTTCGTTGTCGATAACAGCCCCACACCTACGAGCGGTAGCGTGACAAGCCTCGGTTTCGAGGCGCCACTGTCGGCGTTTTCTTACGAGCTTAACGGAAACATAGTTCCTGTTACACCTAGCGAAGTTCGCTTCAACACAGGCGCCAACGGCGGGCTGTTCGATGTTACTTTCGGTTCTGGCCTGACGGCCTCCGAATTTGATTTCGAAGGCGACCAGCTGTTTAGCGGAACAACTGGCGCGCCGATGTTTGCCAACGGCAATTATGCGCTTACCAGTTGGACTTACTCCGATCCCACAAACTTCGATTCGCAATCTCCCGCCGGGGCAACGGTAGCGGTCACCGCGACTCCGGAACCATCTTCGATTTTGTTAATGCTGAGCGGTCTTACGGCATTTGGCGCCGCCGCCTTCCGCAAGTCCGCGTGGGCGCGCTAAGAGCCTCCGCGTCTCATTTACCCGCTTAAGCATTCATAAGGAAAAAAGATGAACTGGAAATCTCTACGCGCATCCGCCGTCATGTTAGCCCTGGGCGCGTCTGTCCGGGCTGAAGTTCCTATTAAGCAAGTGATGAACATCCCGAACACGGGACAACAGATCACTCCGCTGGCGCCCCGCGGCGCCCGCTTTACATATCTCAATCCCGGTTTAGCGGCTTATCCGGACCACGTTGTTGGCCAGGGTGTTACCGCCGTCACCAGCCCGGATCATAAAACCTTGCTGCTGCTGACCACCGGGGATTACGGCATTGACAAAGCGAACGGAAGCAAGGATACGCCTGCTTCCACGGACTGGGTGTTTGTTTACGACATTACCGGACCGGTACCCGTTCAAAAGCAGGCGCTCCAAGTTCTCAACACTTACAACGGAATCGTGTTCGACCCCAGCGGCCAAACCTTCTATGTGGCCGGCGGCCGGAACGACAATGTTCACATCTTCGCGTTGACCGGCGGCGTTTGGGCCGAGCAAGCAGGAAGCCCGATTGCGCTCGGTCACAAGAGCCAAGCCGGCGGCACGAGCCCGGAAGCAGCAGGTATCGCCATCAGCGCGGATGGCACGAAGCTGGTTGTAACGAATTACGAAAACGATTCGATCACATTGCTGACGAAAGCCTCCGAAACTTGGACGAAGACCGCCGACCTAGATCTGCGTCCCGGTAAAATCAATCCGGCGGACAGTGGAAAGCCGGGCGGTGGTTATCCGTTCTGGGTGACCATTCAAGGCAACGATAAGGCGTTTGTTTCCTGCATGCGCGACCGCGAGATCGATGTGGTCAATATTGCTGGAGAGCCGTCCCTTACCACGCGCATTAAGTTAAAGGGTCAACCGCTGAAGTCCACTCTGAACACTGCGCAAACTACCCTCTATGTCGCCGAAGACCAAACAGATTCGGTGGCGGCAATCGACACCGGGAACAATACGGTGACCACGGAAGTAAACGTAGCGGCTCCGGCGGGTGTGATTCCAGCAGCCCGCGCCGCGCTCGCTGGGAATAACACCAACAGCGTTACAATCAGCCCCGATCAAGCTACTCTCTATATCACCAATGGCAACACCAACAACGTAGCCGTGGTAAGTATCGCCCAGTTGCACAGCGGAAATCCAGTAGAGGGCCTGATCCCTACCGGCATGTACCCGAACTCTGTTGCAACAAGTTTCGACGGCAAGTATTTGTACGTCGTCAACGGGAAATCGCCGGCGGGTCCGAATGCCGGCTATTGCAAGGGCGGAACGGTCAGCCAACCGGACCTCAGGAGCGCAGCTTGCGCATCCACCAACTCCTACAGCCTGCAGTTGATGAAAGGCGGCTTGCAGTTTATACCGACGCCGCCGGCCGCCCAGCTACCCGCGCTGACGAGCCAAGTGGCAATCAACAATAACTTTCAAGTGACCGAGAGTTCCGCGACGACCGCCACGATGGACTTCCTCGCGGCGCACATCAAGCACGTTATCTATATCATCAAAGAAAATCGGACTTACGACCAGATCCTCGGCGATCTACCCAATGCCAACGGCGACCCGTCCTTGACTGAGTTCCCCGCGAGCATCACGCCGAACTTTCACAGCCTTGCGCAGAATTTCGTAACGCTGGACAACTTCTACGACACCTCCGAAGTCAGCTATGACGGTTGGGCGTGGTCTACCGGCTTGCTGGCGCCGGACATCGTGATCCGCCAGACTCCCGTGAACTACTCATTCCGCGGCG
>DATHIZ010000382.1:0-7505 GCA_035316385.1 Bryobacteraceae bacterium
CGTTCAGGTTCAGCCGCGCGTTGGCCCACACCAGGCTCTCCACCAGCCACGCGCCGACAAACCCGGTCCCGCCGGTGATAAAGAGATTCGCGCCGCGAAGAGAATCCCAAACGCCTGCCGTGTGCGCGAGAATATGATCCAGATCCTGCTCTAGAGCATGCGGCATCGCGGCCTAAAGCGTGGCTAACTGGGACACCGGCATCTTGTGAAAAACGTCGACCATGTACGCCAGCATATCCGCGGAAAGGCCCGGATAAACGCCCACCCAAAACACCTGGTTCATGATGAAATCGGTATTCTTGAGCGATCCCACAACCCGGTGTTTTATGTCTTGATACGCGGGCTGCCGCAGCAGGTTGCCGCCAAATAACAGGCGCGTCGCGATTTTGCGGCTTTCGAGGAACGCGATCACCTGGTTACGGTTGAAAGGCGCGCCCGGCCGGACGGCAATGGGGAAACCGAACCAGCTTGGCTCGGAGTTCGGCGTGGCCTCCGGCAGAATAAAAAACTCCTGCAGGTCTTTCAGGCCATCCCAAATCGTCTGGAAATTTGCTTTGCGCTGAGCGATAAAGTCAGGCAGCTTCTTTAGCTGGGAAACGCCAACCGCCGCCTGCATATCGGTCATCTTCAGGTTGTAACCGATGTGCGAGTAAGTGTACTTATGGTCATAGCCGCACGGCAAATCGCCGAGCTGCCAGTCGAATCGCTTGCCGCAGGTGTTCTCCTTGCCGGGTTCACACCAGCAATCGCGGCCCCAGTCGCGGAAGGATTCGACCAGGGTTTTCAGCAGAGGCTTTTCGGCCAGCACGCAGCCGCCCTCGCCCATGGTGATGTGGTGCGCCGGGTAAAAGCTGACTGTCGCCAGGTCTCCGAACGTGCCGGTCTTCTGCCCGTTGTAAGTCGCGCCCACCGCATCGCAGCAATCTTCCACCAACCACAAATCGTACTTGCGGACGAATGCGAGAACCGCCGCGACATCGAACGGATTTCCCAAGGTGTGCGCGATCACCACGGCGCGGGTCCGCTCCGAGCGCGCCTCTTCGAGCATGCTGACGTCAATGTTGTAAGTGGGGATCACCTCATCCACGAAGACGGGAATCAGCCCGTTCTGGATGATGGGATTGACCGTGGTGGGAAAGCCCGCCGCAACCGTAATCACTTCGTCGCCCGGCCTCAGCCGCCGATCGCCGAGCTTCGGAGAAGTCAGCGCCGTGACGGCCAGCAGATCGGCCGACGAGCCGGAGTTGACCAAAGTGGCAGTGCGGACACCGAACCACCGGGCGAATTCCTTTTCGAACTGCGCCGCGAAACGTCCCGTGGTCAGCCAGAAATCGAGTGACGAATCCACCAGCGATTGCATGTCCTGGCCGTCGAATACGCGCCCCGAAACCGGCACCGCGCTTTCCCCCGCGACAAACTTGCGCTGCGGGAATGCCAGTTGGTGGTACTCGCTGACTAAATCGAGAATCTGCGCCCGTAGGCTCTCAGCCGTAGAACTCATCTGCCTTCTTCAACGTCCTTCAAAATTTCGATACCAGGCAATCGTCTTTGTCAAACCCTCATCCAGCGTGAAGAGCGGATGCCAGCTGAGCTGCGTGCGGGCCCGTTCCGCGCTGAGGTATTGATGCCGGATCTCGTTTGACGCCTCATTCCGGATGTCCGGCTTAAGCGTCGAATTCATCTTGTCCAAAATCAGCGTCACCAATTCGGTTACCGTGACTTGAATCTCGTTCGAGAAATTGTAGCCCTGCCCGCGAACCTGCGCGTCACCTTCCAGCAGCCTTTCGGCTAGCAATGTGTACGCCGCCGCGCCGTCTTCCACATAGAAATAATCGCGCACAAACTTGCCGTCTGAACGGATCAGCGGACGCTCACCGCGGAGCACGGAACGGATGGTGCCGGGCACGATGCGATTCCAATTCAGGTCTCCGCCGCCATAGAAATTTCCACAGCGCGTGATGGCCACCGGCAAGCCGTAGGTTTTGCCGTAGGTCTGCGTAATCAGGTCCGCGCAGGATTTGCTGACATCGTAGGGATGGTTGCCTTGCAGCGGACTGGCTTCCGAGTACGGAAGCTCCTCCTGATCGCCGTAGGCCTTATCGGACGATGCCACCACCACGGCTTTCACTGACTGGGAACGGCGCGCTGATTCGAGCACGTTCCAGGTTCCGGTGATATTGCTTTCGAACGTCGAAATGGGGTTGCGATTCGCGATGCCTACGATGGTTTGGGCTGCCAGGTGGAAGACCGTATTGACCTCGTACTCGCCCAGGATACGCTCTACCAGGTCCCGGTCGCGGATGTCGCCCCGGACTACTTTGACCTGACTCAACGTTCCGCTGCGCACCAGTTCGCTTTGCGGAACCCAATCGCGGACCAGGCATACCACGTTGGCGCCGGCTTCCATCAGCCGCCGTGTGAGCCAGCTGCCTACCAACCCGCTCGCCCCGGTTACCAGCACCGGACGGTCCCGCCAAAGGCTGTTCTTTGCGCCGCTCATGCCCATGTCTTCCAGGGCGCGCGTTCCGCTTTCCATAAATCGTTCAGCAGTTGGTACTCGCGATACGTGTCCATTGCGAAAAAGAACCCGTCATGGTGATAGGCCATCAACTCTCCGGCGGCGGCCAGGCGTTCCAGTGGCTCGCGCTCAAGGATGGATTGGTCGCCATCGATATAATCGAAGATCTCCCGCTCAAAGACGAAAAACCCCGCGCTGGCCCACGCATCCGACTTCGGCTTTTCGATGAAGTTTTGGACTTGGTTGGCCGGGTTGATATCCAAAATCCCGAAGCGCGAAATCGGACGGAAGGTGGTGACTGTCGCAATCTTCCCGTGGCTCAAGTGGAAGTCCAGCAGCTTGTTCATGTCCACGTCGCTCACTCCATCGCCATACGTCAGCATGAAGCGGTCTTCGTTCACCAGATACTTCGCAACGCGCTTTAGTCGTCCGCCGGTCATGGAATCGGCACCGGTATCGGCCAGCGTGACCTTGAAATCCTGCTCTTCGTGATGATCGTCATAGCGGATTTCGGCTTTTTTCCCCAGGCAAATTGTGAAGTCATTATTCATGGCCTCATAGTTCAGGAAATAGTCCTTGATCATGTCGCCGCGGTAGCCCAGGCATAGTATGAAGTCGCGAAAGGCATGGTGGGCATATGTCTTCATGATGTGCCAAAGGATGGGATGGCCGCCCACATCCACCAATGGTTTGGGCCGGAATTCGGTCTCCTCGCGCATGCGAGTGCCTAATCCTCCGCAGAGAATTACTACCTTCATCGGCCAATTGTACCTGTTCGGCGCGGATCTTCTTGGTGTTGCGGACGGACCACGATAGTATGTTGAGGACTATTTCTAACTCTTCCAAATGCCTACTTCTCAATCCGCAGTGAACTTGTCCGGAAAAATCGCGCTCATCACCGGCGCCAGCAAAGGGCTTGGAAAAGCCATGGCGCTGGCTCTTAGCCGGGCGGGCGCCGACGTCGCCCTGGTCGCCCGCGACGCTGCCAAATTGAACGACGTAAAGAACGAAATCGAGGCAAACGGCGGGCGTGCCAGCGTATTTCTTGCCGACGTGACCAAGGAAGCGGAAGTGGATCAGCTGGAGACTCAAGTTGCCGGTCAGCTCGGCAGGGTCCAAATCTTAATCAACAACGCCGGGATCAATATACGAAAGAACCTGGTCGACTTCACTCTGGCCGAATGGGAAAGCGTGATCGGCACGAACCTGACCAGCGTATTCCTGATGTGCCGCCGTTTTGTTCCGCACATGCGCGGCACTGGATATGGGCGCATCCTGAACATGACCTCCATCATGAGCCACATTTCCCTTCCCCAGCGCAGCGCATACTCTTCGAGCAAAGCTGCCGTGCTCGGATTGATTCGCGCTTTGGCCCTGGAGCTTGCGGCTGAGGGGATCACAGTGAACGGCATCAGCCCCGGACCCTTCGGGACTGAGATGAACCAGACCATCATGCAGAATCCGGAGGCGAACGCGCAGTTTCTGGCCAACATTCCGGTAGGCGCGTGGGGCAAGGTCGAAGACATCGGCACACTGGCTTGTTACCTGTGCTCCGATGCGTCCTCATTCATTACCGGCACGGATATCCTGATCGACGGCGGTTGGTGCGCCAGATAAGGCCGGCCTAGCGGAGTAGCGGCGACACATTAGGGAGATCTAAATGGAGCAGATCCGCATGGAACAAACCGGCGTCTTCACACCCGAATTTGAGAAGCGCGTTTACAGCAAAGTGACATGGCGGTTAATTCCGTTCCTGTTTATGTGCTACATATTCGCCTACGTCGATCGCGTGAACGTGGGCTTCGCCAAGCTGCAAATGCAGCACGATCTGGGTATCAGCGACGCGGTTTACGGAACCGGCGCCGGCATCTTCTTTGTCGGCTATTTCCTGTTCGAAATACCTTGCAATATCGCCTTGGAAAAGATCGGAGCGAAGTATTGGCTTGGTCCCATCATGATCGTATGGGGTTTGGTTTCGGCTTGCACGATGCTAGTGACGGGCCAATGGAGCTTCTACTTTGTGCGTTTCATCCTCGGGATTGTGGAATGCGGTTTCTTCCCGGGTGTGATTTTATATCTGACCTTTTGGTTTACCGGCAAGTACCGGGCCAAGATGGTAGCCGGTTTCATGACGGCGATCCCGCTTTCCGGTTTGATCGGCGGCCCGATTTCCGGTTGGCTGCTGAACCGTATGGCAACCGTGGGCGGCCTGAAAGCTTGGCAATGGCTGTTTATCGTGGAAGCCATCCCTTCCTTGCTGGCGGGAGTGGCAACCATGTTTTTCCTGGCGGATAATCCGGCAAAGGCGAAGTGGCTTAAGCCGCGGGAACGGGCTCTGCTCATGCAGCGCCTGGAAGAAGACGAGAAAGGCAAACGGAGCGGGGCCGGGCACCAACACAGCTTTGCCGACGCATTCCGCAAACCGAACGTCTGGCTGTTCAGCCTGATCTACTTTGGAGTAGTCACCGGTAACTACGGCCTGCAGTTTTGGATGCCGCAGATTATCAAGGATACTCTCACCGCGGATCCATTTCAGATCGGCCTGTTAACCATGATCCCCTGGGGCATCACCGCCATCGCGATGGTACTCGTTGGCCAACATTCAGATGCCACCGGAGAACGCTGCTGGCACGTCGCGATTGCGGCTCTGGTCGGAGGATTTGGTCTGGCGCTCTCGGCGATTCCCGGCATCTCAGGGGCATTCGGCTTGGTTGCGCTTACCATTGCCACTGCGGGCATCATTTCCTCCACTTCCACATTCTGGTCTCTGCCGACCTCCTACCTATCGGGTACAGCGGCATCGGCCGGAATCGCGTGGATCAATTCGCTGGGAAACCTGGGCGGGCAAGTGGGCCCGCTGATTCTGGGCAATGTGCACGGAAAGAACAACAGCCTGACTCCGGCTTTACTCCTGCTGTCCCTTTGCTGCGTGATGTCGGCGGTTGTCGCCATCGCATTCTTCCGGAAAAGGCCGGTCCAATCCGTTAGTCAAATCTAAACAATGCCTAAATCCACTCTCGGCATTGCCAGCACTTCGTACATGGGAGTGTGGCGGCCCAAAGATACTTTGGAGTTCCTGGAGCGCTGTCACGCGCTGGGAGCGTCGGGCATTCAAGCCGGGCTTCATGGCGACATTGCCGGCGAGGCGGAGACGCGCGCCGATATTGCGAAAATCCGTTCCCGCGCTGAGCGGCTCGAGATGTACATCGAGGCCATGGTGCCCTTGCCAAACGGCGATGACACCACGGCTTTCGAGCAGAGTTTGAAGGACGCGCAAACGGCCGGCGCGGTGGCATTGCGCGCAGCCTGCCTCGGTACACGCCGTTACGAGAGTTTTGCTTCTCCCGCGGAGTGGCAGGCTCATGTAGCGAAGAGCTACCGGTCCATCGCGGCCGCTCTGCCCTTGCTGGAACACTACAAAATCCCAATGGGCCTCGAAAACCACAAGGACTGGACGCTCGATGAAATGCTCACTCTGCTGAGGAATCATCAGAGCGAGTACCTGGGCGTCTGCCTTGACTTCGGCAACAACCTCGCACTGCTCGACGATCCTGTGGAAACAATCGAGCGGCTGGCCCCGTACACCGTTACCACGCACTTGAAGAACATGGGAGTCGAGGTCACGACCGATGGTTTCCTGCTCTCCGAAGTGTCTCTCGGAGAGGGGTATTTAGATCTCGCGGAGCTGACGAAAATAGTGAAGCAAGCCCGTCCACAAGCGCGCTTTGTGCTGGAGATGATCACCCGCGATCCATTGCCTGTTCCCTGCCTCACGGATCGATATTGGGCCAGTTTCCCTGACCGTAATGGCGCTTATCTGGCCCGCACGCTGCGCTTCGTGCAGGAAAACATGAGCATGCGATCGCTGCCGCGCATCTCATGCCTGAGCTACGAAGAACAATTGCGCGTGGAAGAGCAGAATGTTGCAACCTGCATGCGGTACGCGCGCGAGCATTTAGATCTCTAGACCGATACAATCGTGACCATGCGCCGCGTTGCACTGTTCGTTGTTCTCGCTCTGTCATTGGCAATTTCTGTCTCTGCTCAAGCGATTCGTTTCGATGAGGGCCGCAAAATATGGGTACTGACCACGTCGCATAGCTCGTATGCGATTGGCGTCTCTCCGCAGGGACACTTACTGCATCTTTATTGGGGCGGCCCACTTTGGCGCACGGAGGACGTTCCCGCAGCCGTGGAGCAGCGCGATATCTCATCGTTCGACCCGCACCAGATGCTCGATAAGGAAGAGTTCCCGGGCTGGGGCGGTCCTCGCTATTATGAGCCGGCGTTAAAGATCACACGCGCGAACGGTGATCGCGATCTGGTGCTGCGCTACGTTTCGCATCGCGTGGACGGTAACGAGCTAACGATTACGCTGAAGGACATCAACGACGACATTGAGGCGGCCCTGCACTATCGTGTCTACGAAAGTAGCGGCATAATTGCACGCTACGCGACGATCTCGAACCATAGCAAGCAGGCGATCACCATGGAGAGCGCGCAATCGGCAACATTCCATTTGCCGGCCGGTGAGGGCTACCGGCTATCCTACCTGAGTGGGCGTTGGGCGGCAGAGACGCAACTGAACCGCGAGCCGGTTCACGAGGGCATGAAGGTGCTCGAGAGCCGCCTGGGTGAGAGCGGACACAATTTGAATCCGTGGTTTGCGATCGACGAAGGCAGCGCCAGCGAGGAGCACGGGAAGGTGTGGTTCGGGGCGCTGGCGTGGAGCGGCAACTGGCGCATCAGTGTGGAGCAAACGCCTTACCGGCAGGTGCGTGTGACCGGAGGCTTCAACACCTTCGACTTTGCGTATCCATTGAAACCGGGTGAATCGCTACAGACACCAGATTTTTATGCTGGATTCTCGGAGAATGGCTTCGGAGAAGCATCGCGCTTGCTGCATAACATCGAACGCACCGAGATCCAACCGCAGGGAGCAAAGGCGCGGCCGCGGCCAGTGCTTTACAACTCCTGGGAGGCAACG
>DATHIZ010000383.1:0-6289 GCA_035316385.1 Bryobacteraceae bacterium
GCTGCTGGTGCTGGTGATGGGGGCGATGCTGCTGGGGTGGGGCGCGATCGCGTTCAAGAATCTCCCCGTGGAAGCGTATCCCGACGTTGCCAATAACTATGTGCAGGTGATTACGCAATGGCCGGGTCGCGCGGGCGAAGAGGTGGAGCAGCAGGTCACCATCCCGATCGAAGTGCAGATGGCCGGCATTCCTCACCTGGCCGGTGTACGGTCTATTTCAGAGTTTGGGCTGTCGGTGGTAACGATGAGTTTCGATGACGAATCGAGCAACGACTGGAACAGGCAGAAAGTTCTGGAACGGCTCTCCATCGTCACGCTGCCCGCCGGCTTGCAAGCGTCCATCGGTCCGGATTACAGTCCGGTGGGCCAACTTTACTGGTATACGCTGACGAGCACCAATCCGCAGTACGACCTGATGGAATTGAAATCACTGCAGGATTGGGTGGTCACGAAACAGCTGAAATCGGTTCCGGACGTGGTGAACGTATCGAGTTTCGGCGGCACCACGCGCGAGTACCAGGCGCAGGTCGATCCGAACAAGTTGATCGCTTACGGGTTAGGCATCGGTCAGGTAGAGCAGGCGCTCACCAACAACAACGTCAACGCGGGCGGCAGTTTCATTCAATCGGGCGACCAGCAAGTGAACGTGCGCGAAGTTGGTTTGTTCAAGAACGTCAAAGATATCGGCCAGACGATCTTAAAAAATCAGAACGGCTCGCCGGTGATTGTACGCGACGTTGCGTTCATCACGCAAGCGCCGAAGATCCGGCTGGGCCAGGTGGCGAAAGCGATTCACCGCCCGGATGGCGTGGTGGTGGATGAGCCGGATGCGGTGGAAGGAATTGTGCTGATGCGCAAAGGCGCAAACGGCGACGCGATGCTCACGGCTATGCATGAGAAGGTAGCGTACCTGAACAGCCACTTTCTGCCGCCGGGGGTGAAGATTGTGCCCTTTCTGGACCGCAGCGATTTGGTGCATTTCACTACGCACACCGTAATGCACAACCTGGCGGAAGGTATTCTGCTGGTCTCGATTATCCTGTTTCTGTTCCTGGGAAATTTGCGGTCGGCGTTCATTGTGGTGCTGACGATTCCCTTCGCGCTGCTGTTTGCGTCGATCTGCCTTGACCTGGACAAGGTTCCGGCAAACCTGTTGTCGCTGGGCGCGCTGGATTTCGGAATGGTCGTGGACGGGTCAGTGGTGGTGGTGGAGAACATTCTCCGGCACATCAGCAGCCGGGAGAAGGGCGAACAGACGGTCACCGAGTTGATTCGCGAGGCCGTGCAGGAAGTGCAGCGGCCGGTATTCTTCGCGCGCGCCATTATCATTACGGCCTACCTGCCGATTTTCACTCTGCAACACGTGGAAGGGCGGCTGTTCCGTCCCATGGCGCTGACAGTGGCGTTCGCGCTGCTGGGCGCGCTGCTCTTTTCGCTGTCGATCCTGCCGGTTCTGGCGGTTATGATGTTCGGTCCCAATACCAAGGAATGGGAGAACCCGATTTTGAAGGCGTTGATCCGAGCGTACCGGCGTTCGCTCGAATGGTTCATGAGTTCGTTGGGGACCAGGCTGCTGATTGTCGGAGTAGCGTGCGGATTGCTGGCGGTGTCAGCGGGGTTAATGATCAGCGGCGCAATCGGCTCGGAGTTTTTACCGCACTTGGATGAAGGCGCGATTTGGGCGCGCGGCACGCTAGCTCCCAGTACGGGACCGGCGGAAGGCGGACGCGTGATGAGACAGGCACGGCGGGCGTTCGCCAGTTTTCCGGAAGTGACCAAAGTGGTGAGCCAGGTGGGACGCCCAGACGATGGTACGGATCCATCACTGTTTTCCAATACCGAATACTTTGTGGATCTGAAGAAAAAAGAAGATTGGCGGCCGCTGTTCCACCAAGACAAAGAAGAGTTGATTCACGCCATGGACAGGGAAGTGGAGAAGATTCCTGGCGCCCTTTGGAACTTCTCTCAGCCCATTGCGGACAACATGGAAGAAGCGGTCAGCGGGGTGAAGGGCGAACTCGCGATCAAAGTGTATGGGACGGATTTGAAGGAACTGGAAGGAAAAGGCGACGAGATTGTCCGGGTGATGCAGACCATCAAGGGCGTGCAGGATCTGGGACTCTTCCGCGTGATCGGCCAGCCGAATCTCAACGTGAGCATCAATCGCGCCAAGGCCAATCGCTTCGGCTTGAATGTGAGCGACGTGCAGGAAGCCATTCAGACCGCAGTGGGAGGAAACGCCGTAGGCCAGATTCTGCAAGGCGAACAGCGCTACGACCTGGTGGTGCGGTACCAGCCGCAATACCGCGCATCGGCGGATGCAATCCGGAATATCCGGCTGCTGGCGCCATCGGGCGAACGGGTGTCGTTGGATCAGGTTGCCGATATAGAGATGCGCGATGGCGCGTCGCAGATTTACCGTGAGCAAAGTTCGCGGTACGTGGCGTTGAAGTACAGCGTCCGCGGGCGAGATCTGGGCAGCACGGTGGAAGAAGCGATTCGCACAGTGGATCAAAAAGTGAAACTGCCTACCGGTTATCACCTGGAATGGGCCGGCGAGTATGCTAGCGCGAAACGAGCAAACGCGCGGCTGGCGCTGATTGTTCCGGTGACCGTGGCGGGAATCTTCTTCCTGCTGTACTCGATGTTCAAGTCGTTCAAGTGGGCGTCGCTTGCCATGACAAGTTTGGCTTTGTCTCCGATTGGCGCGCTGTGCGCGCTGTATTTTACGGGCACGCATTTCAGCGTGGCGGCAGGTATTGGAACGCTGGCGTTGTTCGGCGTGGCGGTAGAGACGGGCGTAATTATGATTGAGTACATCAATCAATTGCGCGCGCGCGGGTACGGCGTGCATGAGGCGGCGGTGGAAGGCGCGGTCTTGCGGCTGCGGCCGATTATGATGACGATGCTGGTAGCGACGCTGGGATTACTGCCGGCCGCGACATCAACTGGAATCGGATCGGATTCGCAGAAGCCGTTCGCGATTGTGATTGTGGGCGGGTTGAGCGCTACGCTGCTATTGAGTGTCTACGTTCTACCTGTCATCTATACGTGGATTGCGCGCGAGGACGATGTTTTGCCTGCGTATCATCCGGGGTTGGCTGAGCCGCACTGAGAAACCGGGTATTTGCCATCGCCGTATCAGCCAGGGGCGCCCCCGAGCGGGTGGGGTCCCTGTCGTTCAGGCACTCCGCGGCATCGCCTCTTTCGCGGTTTGCGGGTATCACTTCACCGCGTGGAACGTCAGCGTTCCCCAAAGGCTGGGTAAAGAGTTCGGGGCTGTATGGATACCTGGGCGTAGAGGCGTTTTTTGTCATTTCCGGCTTCATCGTGCCCTACTCGTTGTTTGCCGGCGGATACCAGCTTCCGTCGTTTTTTAGGTTTCTCGGGAAGCGAATTGTTCGCGTGGATCCTCCCTATGTGGCCTCCATTTTGCTCTCCCTGGCTGCAGCCTGGGTGGCCGGGAGAATGGCGGGACATACTGGGACTGCTTCCCATTACAGCCTGGTTTCAACTGGCGCTTCACTTGGGGTACCTGATTCCCTTTCAGCGCATCAAGTCTGGATCAATGGTGTGTATTGGACACTGGCGGTTGAGTTTCAATACTATCTGGCTCTCGCGTTGCTCTTCCCTGCCCTAACGTCCAGTAAGGCTGCGGTAAGAAGAGTGTGCTTTGCGGCGGCTCTGGGCGCTTCCCTGCTGAACAGGAATCCTGAGTTTCTCCCGCGTTCTATACCGCTATTTCTGCTTGGGCTGGCCGGAATGGAATTTGTCTGTCACATGATAGACCGTAGAGAATTTGCTCTGATGGCAGCGGTGTGCGGGGGAATGGCGATGTACACGGCGGGCGTGGGCGAGTCGTGCGTGGGAATGGCCGCTATCGCCTGCATCCTTAGTTTCCGGTCCGCTCCCAAGTGGCTGCTTGCCTCGGGGAACATCAGCTATTCGCTGTACCTGATCGATGTTCCGGTGGGCATCCGCGTGGAGAATCTAGCGCACCGATTTATACCGGCTCGGGCGGTTTCCTGGAACCGGTTCTAGCCGTTCTCGCATCGGTAGCTTGCGCAGGGGAGATGTACCTGGCGATTGAGCGCCCGGCCAAACGATGGGCATCGGGAATTAGATATCAGAGCAGAATTAGCGCAGAGCACCAGGTTCGCTGACTGCTGTGCGGTTCATTTCGCGCACCGGTAGCCTATGTAGTATTCTATTCAAAGCGCAGGCGAGCGGGTACAATCCCGGAATAGCGCCGAGTTTCCGCTCGACTTGATTGAAGAAGGCGACGCGCTCTTCGGGTTTAACGTAGCGGCTGGAAGGTAGAACAAGTTGGGCGGTCAGCACGTGGTTGGTCTGCATGCCGAGCGGCTGCGTTTCTAGGTTCCAGAGACTTCGAACCACCGTCGAAAGTGCGATTTGTGCGCCTACCAGTGTGTTCTTGAGAGCTGTGGAAGAGCGCGGAGCAACGCTGCGGGAACTGCCCAGTGCGTCGGCGCGTGGCCGCCCGAAGGCCGGGGCAATGCCGAAGAGGATGCCTGCGAGTAAGGAAAGTGCCAGAGAGATCAGGAGCACCCGTCCGTCGAGTGAGGCATTTGTCAGGTGTGGAATTCCCTCCGGATTGATGGATGCGAGGACGCGCAGCAAGACGGCGCCGAGCGCGCAGCCGATGACTTCGCCGGTAATGGCAAGAAGCAGGCTTTCGGTCAGCATCTGGCGCAATAAACGAGCGCGGCTGATGCCTATCGCCGCACGGATAGCAAGTTCAGTCTGGCGGTTGGCCGCGCGCGCCAGGAGCAGATTCGCAACGTTGGCGCAGGAGATGAACATCACCGCAAGTACGGCGCCGAGCAAAGTCCAGGCGACAAGCCGGGCGCTTCCCATCTGGCGATCCCGCAGGGAGCGAACGCGAAATTGAACTTCTTTGCGAAATTGAGCAGGAACGTAGGAAAGAGCGCCAGTTGAGAACGAGCGGCATCCAGCGTGACTCCGTTTTTCAGCCGGCCGATAACGCGAAGGACTCGGGTCTGGCCGTGCCGCCAACCCGCCGGAGGGATGGTTTGCGGAGTGAGCAGATCGGCGTGCTGCAAACTGGGTAGCTCGAAAGACGCCGGGAGGACACCGGCAATGCGGGCAGGAGCGCCGTTCAGTAGGAGTGTTTTACCGGCTATACGCTTGTCCGCTGCAAAATGGCTTTGCCATACCCCGTAGCTGAGGATAACTGTGCGCGGTGCGCCCGGCTGAGTGTCAGCCTGCGAGAACGTGTTCCCAAGAATAGGATGCACACCCAGGACCGGCAGAAAGTTCCAATCGATTTCGGCACAACGCTCGCGATTGGGATTTCGGTCGGTGATGTCGCAGTCGTCGACACCGCTCCAGGAGGTGACCATTTCAAACGGTGTGTTCTTCTCGGACCGATCCTTGGGATCTTAGCGATTCGCTGCCACCCGGCGGTTGGGAGCGTTCTCGTCCTTTGTCCTCTCTCGAAGTCATCGGTCATGCACATCGTGGAACTGGCACCGGGGGGCTGATCGATTGGCGCTACGTCTCTCCCGGCTACTTCGAAGCTCTCAGCATCCCCTTGCTCGAAGGGCGAGGGTTCAGGGAAGAAGACCGACGGCGCGGCGTCAACCTGTGTATTTTGAGCCGCTCTCTCGCCCGCCGTTTGTTTCCCGCGCAAAATCCCGTGGGGCAACATCTCAAAATCGGAACCGCCGCGGCCATCGAGATAGTGGGCATTGTCCCTGACGTGAAGAACACTGGCCTCTCGGTTTCAGACAACCCCGAATACTACATCCTGCGCACCCGTTCACCCGACGATACGTACGTGAATGGCACCGGCCCGGTTGCCCAACGCACCCTCAGCATTCTCCTTCGCAGCCCGATCTCCGAAGCAACGCTCGCAGCGGCTGTTAGGCAAGAGGTTGCCGCGCTTGATGCAACCCTTCCCGTCGAAATCCAAACTATGCACGCGCGTCTTGGTGAACTCGCCGCCGGCCCACGCTTCCATACTCTGCTGTTGATTGCATTTGCCGCGGTAGGCTTGTTTCTCGCCGCCGTCGGCCTATACGGCACAGTCGCCTATCTGGTTACGCAAAGAACACAGGAGATCGGCATACGTATGTCGTTGGGAGCGACGCCCGCCGAAGTCGGCCGTCTTGTGCTTGCCCACTCCGCGCGGTGGACTCTGGGCGGCGCGGTCATTGGAGTCGCCGCATCCCTGGGAGCGACGCGGCTCCTCTCGTCATTGTTGTTTCGCGTGTCCCCGCAAGATCCGCTGACCCTGATCACGGCC
>DATHIZ010000384.1:0-12255 GCA_035316385.1 Bryobacteraceae bacterium
TAGTCAAGCTTTCAAGGCTGCGGGACAGGGCAACAAAAGGCCGTAGTTTCACCGTGAGCGATTGCGGCTCCTCCGGGCAGCAAATCCGCACCGTCTCTTCCAAATGGGCAAACGCGCCTTCTAAGTTGTCTCTTTCCTGCCCTGCTTTACCCTCCATCCGGTTCGCCATGCCCTCCAACGTCCCGGCTACCCGTTCATCAAAGTCCTGCTGCGCCATGCGTACTGCCTCTGGTAATTCGAATCCAGGAAGTTGCAGACGGTACTTCAGCAAAGCAATCCGTGTTACGAAAATCGTACGCAGTTGCGGCTGCCACTGCCGGATGCGCTCTCGCAGCGCTAGGTCCTGCTGCCGCGTAGAACCAAATTCGAAGAGAACTCCGTCGGCCAAGCTCCGCACCTTGTCGAAGTTCGTATTAATAGTCTCGCGAAGGGAATAACTGCGCTCGATCGCCGCTTTCTTCTCGCCCGGCAGCGGTTCTCTCATAAGCTGAGCCAGCGATCGCAGGCTGGAAAGAAACGCCCTTTTCATCTCGACTACGGCCGGAGCGCCCCATAGCTGATCGAACACCAGCCACATCATGAGGAGTCCAAGCAAAACTCCGGCGACTCGGTCCCTCGCCACGGCAAGTGATGTCTGTATGGTGAACTCCTGAAAGTGGATCAAGTCGAAGGCGACGGCAAACTGAGACCCAAAATACGAGAAGCGCGGTCCGGAGGTGGACAACCAGGCAGCCGCGCCCGTGACCACTATAAAGAGAACCGTCAAACCCGCGATCGAGTCGAGGTAAGGCAGAAGGAACACTTGCGCTCCCAGCCCCACTACGCCGCCGGCGAGGGCGCCGGTGAAACGCAAGACTTGTTTTTGACGGGAGGCGCCAACCGTGGTGAGAGCGGTCAAGAGGCACGTCGTAATCGATGTGTTAATTCCGGGCCATGCGACCGAAGTGTAGGCAATGTAGCAAAGGCTTGCGGCAAGGCAGCCTTTCAACCCAAACCTTATATGCTCGGGGTTCGACAGAGCATCCGGAACAAAAATCGTCGATGTTCGCTCGTCGCCAGCTGGTGAAGGCGCGTACTCGCTCATTGATCCGGAATCGGAAAACACTTCGGTAATCAGCGACACGGTCTTCTCCATCTCGCGCAGCAGCGGAACGCCGGAAGCCTCGCTGTCACTGTTAAAAGCAATCAGGCCCGGAACTCTCCGGTTCAGCAGATCCGTGCGAATTCCGGCTAGGTTCGCGGCCAGGACCCTTAATCGCTGCCGGTCACTCTCTGAAATCTGAAACCGGAGTTGCGTCAAGTTAGCGGCGACGTCAACCAGCCTTCCGACCAGCGCTACGACGGCGCTCATCTGTTCGTCGTAATGCCGGGAGTACGTCGAACGGTGTAGGATGCCTCGCAACCGCGATGTCCCGAGCATCGCCAGTCGCGTGACTTTTTTTTCCGTCGCCGGATCCACTGGCCGGTCTTCTGAATAACAGGCCACCAAGCCCTCTATGGAAGCCAATCGCTCCGCAATCGACTGGACAAGATCATTCCCGGGCCTTAACGCTGCGAAAATTAACTCAACCATCAGCGTGACCAAGCTCGCAATCGTTATCGCCCAGACCGCCCAAAGCGTGCCTTCCACCTTCGACCCGGCCGGGACGTGGCTATCCCACAATGGAACAGTAACGACGATCAAATAGCCGAAGCGCGACGCTGCCCCGTAATTCGTCATGGCGCTGATTGCATAGAACATCGCAAAAAACGTCCCGATCACCCAAAGCATTCGCGGCATTGGGTCGTCGAGAAAAAACAACGCGCCGGCTAAGACGTAGGCTGCCCCTAGGACGAATGCGATAACTATCGTTTTCACCGTCTTCGCGGTGGTCTGGGGGTTTTCGCGTGAAATCGTAAGTGCGTAGATCACACCATAGGCGCCGTACGGAACGCGAAACGTCATGTTGATGATCATCACCGCCGTTGCCGCAATCACCATGCGGGCAGCCAGCGCGCCTCTTCCCGGATACGGTGTGAGTTCGCTTTTGAGAAACTCCCACAGCCAGGGCGAAGGCGCGGGCGTCTCTGGCGTGCTTTGTGCGACAGCCGCCATGTTAATGACCGCGGATGACGACTACCGCTGACTCGCTCACCCGGAACAACTCGGGAGGAGGATTCTTGACCCGGACACGAACCGGATAGCGTGATGCCAGGTGCACCCAGTTCAGCGTCCGTTGCACGTCGGGAAGACCAGGTTGCAAGCGGCCAATCACATCCGCGTCGGGAGTAACGCCGAAGCCGACGCTATCCACGACTCCCGAAAAGCGCACGTCCGGCTTCGACAGCACATACACATCGGCCGGCATCCCCGGCACAATCCGCGTCAGCTTGCCTTCCCGGAAGTTAGCCATGGCCCACCACGTGCGCGCGTCGATCAGCGTGAACACCTGCTGGCCTATGTGCGCGTAGGCGCCTTCCGAGATGGTGAGATTCGTCACCCGGCCCTCGAATGGTGCATAAATCCTGCAGTTGTTTAGGTTATAGCGCGCGGTTTTCACCGCCGACCCGCGAGCGCCACGCTGCGTGATGAGGGGTTCCACCGTAGTCACCGCGTTCGTGGCCTGTTCGTGCTGCGCTTTGCTCTGCTCCACGACCGCCTTCGCATGTTCGTATTGCGCCACCGCCGACTTTAGTCCCGCCTGCGAGAGCAGCAATTGCGACCCGGCTTGCTTCAGGGCTTCCGCCTGTGCGATTTCCGTGGTTCTGGCCCGGTCCACTTGGTCTACCGTGACGTACTGTTTCACCAGAAGCGGCTCAATCCGGTGCAGATTGTTACTCGAATAGCTCCACTCCGCTTTGGCGCGATTGACTCCCTGCTCTGCGTTCGTCACATCCGCCTGGGCTTGGTCCACCACCGCGGCCCATCGTGTCACGTCCGCCTCGGAGCTCTGGATATTGGCCCGCGAAACCGACACGCCGCTCACCAGCGCGGCAATCTTGCGCCGCTCGTCCGCGATTTGTCCTTCCAGTGCAGCCTCCTCGGATTCGGCTCTTTCCAGCGCATATTGATAGGGCTGGCTGTCGATCTCGAAAAGCAGTTCCCCCTTCTTCACCAATTGGTTATCGTGGACGTTCAGCCGGAGGATCGGCCCCTCCACTTGCGGGGCCATCCCAATAAAATTGGCAACTACTTCGGCATCGTCGGTTCGCGGATAGTAGTTCGCGTTGTGGAGCGCTACCAACCCCAAAGCTACAGCGGCAATCACGATGCCGGCACTCACCAGGCGGCTCGGCAGCTTGCGGGGTTCCTTACTGGTTTCCATATCCATGCCTGCTCGCTACCGGAAGAAAATGAGCCACAATGCAAAGGCGAACGCCGCGGTCAAACTTGGATAAATCAAAATCGGCGGATCGAGTGCCAGGCGCAGCCGCAAGAACAGCCATCGCGCCAGCACCGTAAGCAGAATCGCCACGGCCAGGCAGACCAGCCATGCCGGGAAAAAGGATCCCAGCACGTCGAAGGAAGGAGCCCGCCCGCAGCTCGCCAGCAGGAGCAACGCAAGAATCACTACATATCTCAAAAAACACTACTCCCATTCCCAGCACTGTAACGTTTAATACTCATTTAATACCATCCACACACGCCTCGCGGCCTCCGGTAGAATACCCGCAGGCATGGAAAGCGAACTGGAAGCCGCGCTGCGGCGCTGGAGCGCCGCGGGGTTGCTGGATGCAGATGCCATCGAGCGCATCCGCGCCTTCGAGGCGGTCAACGGAAGCCGGCGGCGCGCCCGCTGGCCCACAATAGTCGCCGTTACCTTCGGTGCGCTGGCGCTGTCGGTCGGTATTGTGCTCTTCGTCAGTGCCCACTGGGACCGCCTTTCCCCTGCTCAGCGCATGTCCATGCTGGTCATCCTCGTGGCGGGCCTGCATGCGGCGGCCGCAGTCACATACCAGCGAAATCACGCCGTCGGCTCCGCGCTTCACGCGACAGGCACTCTATCGCTGGGCGCGGCCATCGCCATCGCCGGCCAGATTTTCAACCTCCAGGAACATTGGCCCTCCGCGCTCCTCGTATGGTCCGTCGGAGCATGGGCAGCCTGGCTCCTGCTGCGCCATTGGTCACAGTTTGCTATCGCCGCCATCCTCACGCCGGCCTGGCTCGTCGCGGAATGGACGGTCGCCGCCAGCCCCTCGGCTTCACCCCAGATTCCGGCCGCCGGCGTCCTCTTGTGCGCGCTCTGCTATCTGTCCGCGTGCCTTCCGGGACGTGACTCCGCGGTAAGGCGATCTCTCACGTGGATCGGTAGCCTCGTACTGCTGCCCTCCGCGGTAGTTGCGGCCTCCATCCAAATCTGGACACCCCGGCAGTCCGATTCTGTCGCGACGATAGGCTGGCTTTGCGCTATCCTCTTGCCTCTCGGGCTGGCGTTCCTTCTGCGCGGCCGCAATGCCTGGATGAACGCAGCCGCGGCGGGCTGGACTGTGCTCTTAGTGATCTTGGCGCGCGAACGCTTTGCGCTTAGCGTCTACGCCTGGTGTGTGGTCGGAGCTGTCGGGCTGGTCGCTTGGGGAATTCACGAAGCGAGTTCCGAGCGAATCAATCTCGGCATGGCCGGTTTCGCCATCGCTCTCGTCGCATTCTTCTTTTCGAATATTATGGATAAGCTCGACCGCTCAGCCAGCCTGATCACGTTGGGCATTCTCTTTCTGGCGGGCGGCTGGTACTGGGAAAAGCTGCGTAGAGGATTGGTAGCCCGCGCTACCAGGGGTTAGGAGTGGATTAACAATGACGCGCCTGCAAAATGGTCTCACCCTAGCCGCCGTGCAAACGCTGCTTGCCGTCAGCGTCCCCGCCAAATTCGCCTGGGACCGCGCCACGCGCCCGCGCGTATGGGTCAAAACAGTGCCGTATGACCCCATGCTTCCCTTCCGTGGCCGCTATGTCAGTCTGCGTCTCGCACCCGCGCCGGGCAGCGCCTTTGAGGCGCAAACGCAAAACCAGCGTGTCGCCTTCTTCCTGCCGGAGCACGCCCCCGACCCGTCCAGGCGCGGATTTGGGAAGGAGGTCTGGGTCGAGGTCACAATTCCGCGCTCCGGACCGCCCCGCCCAATTCAACTGGGCATCCGTGAAAATGGCCGTCTGCAGCCGCTACGCTGAGCGCGCTTCAAGCGCCTTCCGGCAAAGGCTTGCCGATTTCCCAATGATGTCCGAACGGATCCACGATTCGTCCCACGCGCCAGCCGTGTTGGTTGCTGACCGGCCAAATCACCGCCGCTCCCGCTGTCACCGCGCGTGCAAGAGCTGCGTCCGGATCTTCCACAATAAGCACCATTCGCACGGATCCGCCGCCCAGGGACTCTGGACTGAAGTTGAAGTTCTCCGGAGACTCGTCGGCAAGCCAGAATTCGGCTTCCCCTACCGACAACCGGGCCACCACCTCTCCATTTTCACCATCGAGGCGGAACAACTCGCCGGCCCCGAACGCCGCCTTATAGAATTCAATCGCCAAGGCTCCTCTGCGAACGGAGAGCATGGGTGCAATAGAAATTTTCGGATCTCTGGCGCTCGCTAGGTTATGGCTCATGGAAAGTCTCCTCACTCAGTCTCCTCACCCACTGGCCTCATTATGACTTGCCTGCTCGTATTGCCCGAGGGATAGGCAGGACACTATCGATTGTGCAGTTTCGCCCGTAAATATACGGTCAAACCACTGAAGCCAGGATCTGACGGGAAACCCATTCGGCCAATCGTTGTCCAATGGAGAGAACGGGGAGAAAACATGCACGTAAGAAATCTACGCAGCCTACAGGCCTGCGTGGTGGCAGCAGGGCTCCTGCTAAGCTCTGCCATGCCGGCGGCAGCACAGCGGGATCGTCGCGACAACTATTACAACGGCATGCACCAGAACGTGCGCAAAGGCGACTACGAACGCTATAACCGCCGCGATGAGCAGCGCCATGGCCATGACAGCGGAGGAGGGATTGGGCCTGGCAAGGCGGCGCTGATTGGAGGCGCGGGCGGTGCGGCCTTAGGAGCGCTCTTCGGCGGTGGCTTAAAAGGAACGCTGATCGGCGGTGCGGCGGGCGCGGGTATAGGAGCCATCGGCGGTAAGCTGGCACAGGGAAATGATAAGGATCGCCGGAAAGATGACCGTCGCCGCTAAGGAGCCCGGGAAAACACGAATGAACACAACAAACTTATCGACGAGGATTGTTATCGCTGCCGCAATGGCGGCATCCACGCTGTTCGCCAGCCCAACTGCATCGCAACAGAGCGCGACTGCACCGGCATCGGGAGAAGCCGCCCCGCACTCCTGGACGACGGAACAGGCAGTGACCAGTTCCGTGCGCGAAGCCTGGGCCATGGGTGGAAAAACCGAAGAAGGGTTCTTCCAGATTGTGCAGGCGCTAACCCAGATTTCGGCTGAGAAGCGCGGCATCACGCTGCCGGATAATGACGAAGCGGGAAAGAAGGCCGGCAACTGGATTAAAAAGCAAGCGAAAAAGGATCCGGACCAGCTCCTCTACGTCATAGTCGATCACGCCGTGCAATACAGCGCACACAAAACCGCCGCCCAACAATAAAAACTGCTACGCGGCTGCACAGGCGGAGGGCCCACGATGCTCCATTACTCACGAATGCCCCATGTAAACGGCCTGCCCGCCGGACCGGTCACAACCTGTAACTATGTCATTGTAAACCACTTAACAGCAAACCGCTTTTTCGCCTCTGCTATCCTGAGGTGGGGTAGACGGTCGCTTTTTGCCGTCTGCCGTTCGTCAGCACCGCCGCAAGCCTGCCATGGCCATGCGGCCTTTTTCATTTCTGAACCATACCCAGGAGAAATTTCATGTCAACCGCAGAACAAATCACCGCCAACCGCGCCAACGCGCAACTCTCCACCGGCCCCAAAACCGAAGCCGGCAAAGCCGCCTCCTCGCAAAACAGCTGGCAGCACGGTCTCACCTTCGGAGTCTTCCGCGTACTCGAAAGGGAAGACCAAAGCCGCTACGAAGCCCTCCTCCAGCAGCTCCTCGGCGAATACAAACCCGCCACCCCCACCGAAGCCATCCTGGTCGAACGCATGGCCCAACACCACTGGATGCGCAACCGCGCTCTCTACTTCCAAAGCCACTACATCGAATCCGGCGACGAAATCAACATGCCCAAGCTCGCCCTCTTCATGCGCTACGAAACCATGCACGAGCGCGCCTACCACAAATGCCTGGCTGACCTCCTAAAGCTAAGAGCCAACAAGCAAAAACAGGAAATTGGCTTCGCTTCGCAAACCCACAAACAAGAGATGCGCCGGCTCGATCTCCTGTGCCGCGAAGCGGACGTTACCTATCGCCAAACCCGCGCCGTAACCGCCCAGTTTTATCTCGAATGTAAGGAACAGCACACGGAAACCGCCAGCGCGCGCGAAAATCGGGAGGCTTCCATGCAAAAAGCCGCCTAAACCAACCCGAAACCCCGTCGAATCGAATCCCACTCACTCCGCTTGCACTCGAAGTGTCCCAATCCCGAACCGAACACGAAGCGTAAGCGCAATGTCATTACTTACGAATGAAACTGATAGTCGGCGCCACTCTTCCAACCGTGCAAACTGTTGACTCCGAGCCGAAGCGCTAGCGCCCACGATGCTCGGCCACTCACGAATTTCCTTAAGTAAACGACGTTGTATATAAGCATAATCTTCGTCATCTTCTGCGCACCTTCGGCCGCCCGACACACAAGCACGGCTGCGGCACGTGCGCGCCCGCGTCATTGCGCGCGATCCGCCTCCCACTCGCCGCATCGCCCAAAACTACCTGCATCGGCAGCGAACGAACGTTCATCCAAAACATTTTCTAGACTCAACAACGAAACGGCATATCCTGTCCTATGCCGCGCACCAGACTTTACCCTGAAAAGGCTACAGTTTACGGACTGGACGCCACCTGGGTGAAGCGTCGCAGGTGCTATCAAAGTGAGAGCCCACGAAGGAAAACACGTTAAGCTACTAGCAACCATCTATCATGAAAACCTATCGGCGGCCCGGAGTCGCTCTCCTCTTCTTATGCGCGGCGCTCGGGGCAGTGAAGCACAGCCTAGCAGACGCTAGCCCTAACCAGGCGAATCCAAACAATATCCTCACCGGCCCTGCTGCGTTCGTCTCCTCCACAACCGTAAAAGCAGGTCTGTTTCGGAAGATCACCGTTGCCGACCTTCCGAAGCCCTTCGCGACCGAGTCCGTGGCCACAAAATCACGCATCGTTCCCAGACCCGATGGAGTGCTGCCCCAAGCCCCCCCAGGCTTCGCCGTCAATCTCTTCGCCACCGGCCTGAAGGTCCCGCGTGTTATTCGCGTTGCCCCGAATGGCGACATCTTTGTAGTGGAAACGCAGGCTGGGCAGGTGCATGTCTTTCGTGGCATCGGCCCGGATGGCAAGCCGGAGAAAGAATCGATCTTCGCCACCGGGTTACATGAACCGTACGGAATAGTGTTTTATCCTAACGGCAAGAGTCCGAAATGGCTCTACGTCGCGAATACCGACACGGTCGTACGTTACGCCTACGCCAATGGCGATCTGAAAGCCACCGGCAAACCCGAAATCGTCATCTCAGATCTTCCCTCCAGCCGCCCGCGTGACCAGGAGGCCGTGCATGCCTATGACGTGGCCGTCGCCTCCGGACACAAGCCCCCGGATCATGGCCACTGGACGCGCGATCTTGCCTTTTCCATCGATGGCAAGCGTCTCTTCGTGGGCGTCGGCTCGGCCTCCAACCTGGATGATCCTGACGATCACCCCAGTGAAACTCGCCGCGCCGCGATTCTTGAATACACTCCCGATGGAAAGTTCGTAAAGATCTACGCTTCTGGTATCCGCAATCCATCGGGCATCGCAACGAATCCTCTGACTGGTGAATTATGGTGCTCGGTCAATGAGCGCGATGGCCTGGGCGACAACCTCGTGCCCGATTACATTACTCACGTCGAAGAAGGCGGCTTTTACGGCTGGCCCTGGTATTACATGGGTGGCAATCCGGATCCCCGGCTGCACGGCAAGCATCCCGAACTGAAGGGCAAGGTGCGCGTGCCCGATGTGCTCCTGCAGTCCCACACCGCTTCGTTGCAGATGACGTTCTATGATGGCAGCCGTTTCCCAGCCGCATATAAAGGTGACATCTTTGCCAGCGAGCATGGTTCCTGGAATCGTTCCGTCCGCTCCGGTTATGAAGTGGTGCGCGTTCCCTTAAAGAACGGCCGCTCCAGCGGAGTGTATGAGGATTTCCTAACCGGATTTCTGACTGCAAGTGGGGACGTTTGGGGCCGGCCTGTCGGCGTTGCCACTGCGCCGGACGGATCGCTCTTGGTCTCCGACGATGGTTCCGGTTCGTTGTGGCGTGTCAGCTACAAGGGTGGCCTATGATGCGAACCGCTCGCCGCCCAAGGCTTTTCCCTTTCTTAGCGGCCCTTTTCCTCTGCGCGTCCTTTGCAATAAATCCGGCAATCGCGCAAGTCACCGGCGCAATTTCCGGCACCCTCCAGGACCCTAGCGGCGCAACGGTCAGCGGCGCAACGGTCACCATAAAGAGCTTGGAAACAGGCTCGTCGCGCACTACCGCTACTGACGCGTCCGGCGCCTTCCGGGCGCTCGCTTTACCTCTCGGTCCTCAGGAAATCGACGTACAAAAGGCCGGGTTCAAGCGCGTGGTCCGCACCGGCCTCAACCTGGTCGTAGGGCAGGAACTCGTCGTAAAGCTGCAGCTTCAGCTTGGCGAACTCTCTCAGGAAGTGACAACTTCGGCCGAGGGTCCCGTGGTGAATACCACCCCGTCCGAGGTATCCGGCCTGGTCGGCGAGCGCGCTGTAAAGGACCTTCCGCTCAATGGCCGCAGCTGGGATTGCCTTGTGGCCCTCAACCCCGGCGCCGTCAACTTCGCCTTGAAAAGCCCCAACACAACTACCAGCAACGGAAACACATTCACTGTCTCCGGACGGCGTCCTCTCGATAACCTCGTCCTGCTGAACGGCATCGAGTACACCGGCGCAAGTCTTGTCGGCGTTACCCCGGGAGGCGTCAGCGGAGGACTGCTGGGCATCGATGCGGTGCGCGAATTCAATCTTCTTACCGACACGTATTCAGCCGAATATGGAAAACGTTCAGGCGGCCAGCTCAGTGTTGTGACGCAATCCGGCACCAACGCTCTGCATGGAACTCTTTTTGAGTTTATTCGCAACAGCGCTCTCGACGCCCGGAACTACTTCGATACTACCTCGGTGCCACCCCTTCGAAGGAACCAATTTGGCGGCGCTTTGGGCGGTCCCCTGAAGAAAGATAAGTTATTTTTGTTCGGAAATTACGAGGGTTTCCGGCAATCGCTGTCGGTCAGCAATGTCGCCGTTGTTCCGGATCAGCAAGCGCGCCAAGGGCTCTTGCCAGATGCCTCCGGCGCCTACCGTCCCGTTCCGAACTTGAATCCCGCCATGTTGCCCTACACATCGTTCTGGCCCGTTGCGAATGGTCCGGAGTTGACCGTGAATGGCCGTCCCAGCGGCACTGCGCTGTCGTACAGTTCACCGCGGCAAAAGATTCGGGAGGACTTCGGCACCCTGCGATCCGATTACGTCCCGCGCGAACAGGATTCCCTATCCTTCGCGTACACGATAGACGACGGGAACAGCCTCACCCCCTTGGGGGACCCTCTCTTCGGTTCGGCCTTGAATCTTCGCAGCCAGATCGCCAGCCTGCAGGAGGTCCATGTTCTTTCGCCTCGCGCTATAAATACTGCCCGCATCGGCTTTTCGCGCGCGGCCTTTGACTATAATTCGTTCTCCTTAGTGCAATTTCCCGCGAATCTTTCGTTTGTGGCCGGAAGCGGCCCTGGCGGAATAGTTATCTCCGGCGGCCAGACCACCACCGGCCTTTCCGCCCTCACGGCTGCCGGTCCGAACAATGCAGCCAACGTGAGAAGCCACCGGAATCTATTTACTTGGTCGGACGATTTCCAGATCACCACCGGACGCCATCGCATCAGTGCGGGAGTTTGGTTTCAGCGGCTGCAGGACAACGAAGATACCGTCTCCACCACGTTGGGGCAGGCCAACTTTACAAGCCTGCAAACCTTCCTCCAGGGAACTGTCAGCAACTTCAACGTAGTTCCCAACCGCACCGAATTGGGCTGGAGAATGTTCATGGGCGCGTGGTACATCGAAGACAACATCCGGCTGCGGCCGAACCTTACGCTGCAGCTCGGTCTTCGGCATGAATTCACGAACGGCTGGAATGAAGCCACGGGAAGAGCCGCCAACTACATCACCGGCCCCACGGGCGCTCTCCTCACGAATCCGATCATCGGCAGTTCAGGCTTGACGCAGAATAACGCCACAAAGCTGTTCGCTCCCCGGGTAGGTCTGGCTTGGGATCCATTTGGAAACGGAAAAACAGCGGTTCGCACGGGTTTCGGGATTTACTACTCCCTGCTCGACGCGCTTGGCAAACTAAACGGACTTCCTCCCTTCAACGGCGAGCTTGCCTTCTCCAATGTTCCCTTGTCTTCCATCGTGCCCATCATCCCGGGAACTGCGCCGCTGCCCTCCTGCGCGCCTGGCCTTTCCACCAACTGCGTGATCTACTCACCCCAGGGCGTGCAGCCTGATGTCAAAACGCCTACCGTGGAGCGTTGGAGTTTACGCGTGGAGCAGGAGCTCAATGCCAAGACGAGTATCGGGGTAGGATACGTCGGATCGTTCGGCTACCATGACCTGGTCAGCATTGATCCCAACAGCATCCCCGCGCAAGTCTGCGCGAGCCCGGCGGGTTGCATCTCCGGCGGCGTCGGCTCTGCCCGCGGCTTGGTCCCTTCGGGCGCCCAGTACATACCGGTAGGAACACGGCCCAACCCCTACCTCTCCGGCGGTTTCTTCTGGTATTCGGAGGGCAATAGCAGCTACAACGCCTTACAATTAGATGTCAAGCATCGGCTCAGTCAGGCCCTGCAGCTGCGCGGAAACTTCACTTGGTCTAAGAATCTGGATAACGGTTCAGCCTTGCAAGCGGCCCAGGCAAACAATCAAGCGCAAATGGTCATGGACCGGAACAATTTACGGCGGGATTGGGGTCCTTCCGCGCTGGGGGTGACGGCCCAGTCCAGTATCTCGGCAGCCTACGAGCTGCCCGTGGGCAGGGGCAAGCGTTTCGCTCCCCAGGCGCAAGGCGTCGAACAAGCCATCATAGGCGGCTGGCAGCTCAATGGAATCGCCACCATGCTCAGTGGCTTCGCAT
>DATHIZ010000385.1:0-6131 GCA_035316385.1 Bryobacteraceae bacterium
TCCGAAAACCGGGCAGCGTTCCACCATTGCATACAACATCCCGGGAGGGCGAACGTCAATACCGAAAATGGCAGTCCCGTCGGTCTTGGAAGGAATGTCTTTGCGGGATACGACCTTGCCAATGATCTGGAATTCCGCGGGCTTTTTGAGGGTCACCTTATTGAAGTCGGGAACGGGCAGCTTGGCAGCGCTTTCCACGAGTTCCGAGAAGGTGAACCGGCTGCTTCCGTGCGTCACCACGCCATTTTCAACAGTGCACGATTCAGGCGCGACACTCCATCTTTGAGCCGCCGCGGCAACCAGCATCGTGCGCGCGGCCGCAGCCGCCTGCCGTAATCCCAGCCATGAACCTGCTACGCTGCCGCTGCCGCCGGTACCTTGCTCGCCAAACAATGCCTTATCGTTCGGGGCCTGCTCCACGAGGACATCTTTCCAGTCGATGCCCAACTCGTCGGCCAGCACCATTGGGAGGGCGCTTGAAATGCCCTGCCCCATTTCGGATCTTCCGGAGAGCAGAGTAACGGCTCCGCTTTGGTCGATTCGAATCCAGGAACGGAAAGGACTAACCGGGGCAGAGGCCGCGCCTTTGGCGACGCGGGAAACATCGAATCCGATCAACAGCACGGCTCCCGCTCCGGCAGCGGACTTCAACAGTCCACGCCGGGAAAAGACCGCGCGATCCGCCACGTTCGTCATCGCGCACCTCCCTGAGGCAAAGCTGCCTGCATGGCCGCGGCCGCGCGGAGAACGGCTTTCCGGATTCGCTGCGCCGTGCCGCAGCGGCATATGTTGTGAGACATGGCGGCATCGACTTCGGCCGCCGTAGGTTTTGGATTTTGCTTCAAAAAAGCCACCGTGGTCATAATTTGCCCCGACTGGCAGTATCCGCACTGCGGCACCTGTTCGGCGATCCAAGCTTGCTGGACCGGATGGGTGTTGCCGGTGGAAAGCCCTTCGATGGTGGTGACCGGCTTTCCCGCTACCAGGGAAACGGGGACGGAGCAGGAGCGCTGCGCCGCGCCATTGATCAGCACGGTACAGGCGCCGCACTGAGCGATCCCGCAACCATACTTCGTCCCAGTCATGTTCAACGTGTCGCGGAGCACCCAAAGTAAGGGTGTACCGGGATCGACTTCCACTGTTTTCGATTTTCCGTTTACTTCGAATGTAATTGCCATAACATCCGTTCCGTTCTGCTGGCGAGTTTGGGTTAATCTAGGTGTATCAACAAATATAGGGCAGTTCAAGCTGGATCTGCTCGAGACTTGCACTGGTTTCGACTCGCGCTCGGGTAGACTGCCGGTGGCTGCGGTTATTTGTCGTTTTTACGGTACGGCGAAACCTATACAAGACATTTCGTCGACGGAGCTTATCAGTCCTTGGAAGCGATGTTGACGCTACATCCCAGGTCAAGTAGAGATTGCCGATTTGATGAGCCTTGCGCACCTTGAATAGCGTTGACGCATAGCGGCCTAATCGGGAATAAAGGTAGATCGAAGGGTGTTGTTTCTACTGAATTCACAGACATCCAGTTAGCAGAGAAATCATGCCAATCATTACGCACGCGCCAACGCAGGTCCGTCACGAACAGATTCTTACAATCAGCTTGGGATTTTGGCAGAAACGGGCTCTTGCCGCCGCCGGTGAAACAAAGCCAGCCGATCTCCGTGTGACGGAGCGGCGCACGCAGTAAGGGGAGCGACTGCCTAGTAGTCAGAACCTCCGATGACTGGAGCAGCTTCCTGGATACGGCACAAATCGATGGATCTACCACCAAAGATAGCTGACGCGGCGAATGCACGTCCTGTCCTGTGTGGTCGCGCCTATGGAGATTGACCCGTGACGGCGCCGCTAAGAAAGCCGAATCTGCACGCGTTCAGTCCGGGGGACGAAGTCGACTTTTCGCATTATCGCGTCGTGAGCCGGCTTGGCCGAGGCGGTATGGGAACGGTGTATAAGGCGGAGGATGTGCGCCTGCACCGTTTTGTCGCGCTCAAGTTCCTGCCGGCCGACACGCAGTGCCACGACCCACACCGGGTAGGTTTCCAGCAGGAAGCGCGAGCCGCTTCGGCCCTGAACCATCCCAACATCTGCACAATTTACGACGTCGGCGAGGAGCACGGCCAAGCGTTCATCGCCATGGAGTTTCTGGATGGTGCGACGCTGCATCACGTGATCGCAGGGCGTCCGATGGAAATCGAAACGGTCCTGTCGCTGGCGATTGAAATCGCGGAGGGGTTGGACGCAGCGCACAGCAAGGGCATCATTCATCGCGACATAAAGCCAGCCAACATCTTTGTCACAGAAGGCGGGCAAGTCAAGATTCTGGATTTCGGGCTGGCGGAAATGGAACCGGGAAGCGGCTTCACAGAGGCAGTGACGGTGGACTCGACGGCCCCCACCACACCAAAGGATGGATTCTTGACCGGAACGGCCGCCTACATGTCGCCGGAGCAGGCAAGAGGCAGGAGGTTGGATGCCCGCACGGATTTGTTCTCCTTCGGAGCGGTGCTGTATGAAATGCTGGCCGGCGTACCGCCGTTCCGCGGGGACACCCTGGCGAGCGTTTTCGACGCACTTCTCAATCGCCAGCCTTTGCCACTGAGCCGGCTCAATCCTCAAGTGACTCCACAGTTAGAGGACATCGTGCAAAGGGCTCTCGAAAAAGATCGCGATCTGCGCTACTGGCATGCCAGGGAAATACGCGCCGACCTGCAGCGCCTGAAACGCGGAATGGAAGCCGGGACAACAGCAGTGTACGGACCCGAGTCCACGCGGCAGAACCTGCAATTGGCGCTCGTCTCCGGCTCAGCCTTCGTTACAGGCATGGTGCCGCAAGTCTTGCGGGAGAAGCGCCATCGCAGGTTTGTCATACCAGTGCTACTGGTCTTGCTGGCAGCCGTCAGTGCCGGCTACTACGCACTGAGGCAGCAGAAGACCAGTCCCCCGCTCGCAAGCACCGCCTCGGTTGCGGTGCTGCCCTTTGCGGACATGAGCCCAGCCAAAGACCAGGAGTATTTTTCAGATGGAATCGCCGAGCAGCTCATTAACGATCTGGCGAAAGTATCAGGCCTAAAGGTCGTCGGACGGTCGTCGGCGTTTCAGTTCAAGGGTAAGAACGAAGATCTGCGCGATGTGGGACGGAAGCTCTGCGTAGCCAATGTTCTTGAGGGAAGCGTGAGCCGCGAGGGAAACCATGTACGCATCACCGCGGAATTGATCAAGGCGAACGATGGATTTCAGCTTTGGTCAGAGACGTACGACCGGGAAATGACCGACATCTTCTCGATAGAAGATGAAATCGCGCTGGCCGCGACCGATGCGCTGCAAATGAAGCTGGTGGGAGACAACGGCCAGCCCATTGCCGCGAACGCGCACAGCACGAATCCGGAGGCGTATCAGGCCTATCTACAAGCGAAGTACTTCAGCGGACGGGGACAGAACAAGGAAGACCTCGGCACGGCCCTCGCCTATGCCAACACGGCGATCAAGCTGGATGAGAAATACGCACCAGCCTGGGCTTTGCGAGCGTCGGTGCAGAACATGATGGGGGAGGCCGCTCTAGCCGATACAACAGAAGGTTTCCGGAAGGCTCGCGACGACGCGGAGCGGGCGATTGCGCTCGATCGTACCTTGGGCTCAGCGTATCTGGCGCTGGCGACGACGCAAATCTACTGTGACTGGGATTGGGACGCCGCGGAGGCGTCCCTTGCCAAAGCTACGGTCTTAGAACCGGGCAGCGTCGACATCCTACGCATTCACTCGTACCTGTCCAGAATATTGGGCAATCTCGACCAGGCAATCCGGCTTTATGAGCAGGCGGTCGCGCTTGACCCCCTGCGTATGAATTCTCATTTGGGCTGGGGATACCTGCTATACACGGCGAACCAATACAATGAAGCCAAAACTGCATTACAAAAAGCTCTGAAGCTGAACCCGCAGGCTGCCTATGCCCATCTCACTCTGGGCAAAATTCTCCTCGCGGAGGGAAAGCCGCGGCAGGCGCTGGCAGAAGTCGAGAAGGAAGCAAGCGAGTGGGGGAAATTCACGGGCCAAGGACTGGCTTATCACGCGCTAGGCCGTGAACGGGATTCGGATACTGCTTTAGCCGACCTTATCGTCAAGAATGACAGTGACTCAGCCTATCAGATCGCTCAGGTGTACGCGTATCGCGAGGAGTACGACAAATCGTTCGAATGGCTGGAGCGCGCCTACGAACAGCGCGACACTGGAATGCCTCAAATCAAGACCGATCCGCTATTGAAAAAGCTGCGCCGCGACAAGAGATACACCGAACTTCTCAGGAAAATGCACTTGCCTATCTAGAGCAGTACCATAGCGCTGTGCGAATCCCGCGGAGTTTCCTTCTCGCCCTGCCGCTCCTGACCCTGTGCGTAAAGGCGCAGACGCTCACGATCACGCATGCAACGCTCCTCGATGTCACCAACGGCAACGCTCAGCCTGAAACCACGGTAGTCATCAAGGGCAATCGCATCGCCAGCATCGCTCGCTCCACAAAACGGAATCTCGAAGCAGGACAGATAGTCGTCGATGCCAGAGGCCGGTACCTCATCCCCGGTCTCTGGGATATGCATACGCACGTCTATTTCGGTAAGACCAGCGGCGACGGCGCCGACCTGATCCTGCCACTCTTCCTTGCCAATGGCATCACCGGCATCCGCGATATGGGCAGCGACCTCGACGCCGTTCTGCATGCCCGGGATGAGATCGCCGCGCACCGGCTCGCGGGCCCGCGCATGATTGTCTCCGGTCCCATGCTTGACGGTCCCAAATCGCATTACCGTGCCGCGATCCCTATCGCAACGCCGGCGGACGGACGCAAAGCGGTAGACATGCTCAAAAGCCGCGGGGCCGATTTCATCAAGATCCAGTCCGGCGTCCCGCGGGAAGCGTACTTTGCTATCGCCGAAGAGTCGAAGAAGGCCGGTATCGAATTTGAAGGCCACGTTCCCGACGCCATCCGGGCCGCCGAAGCGGTATCCGCGGGCCAACGCACTTTCGAACACCTTATAGGCATCTTCGAAGCCAGTTCACCCGATGAGGATAAATACCTTACCGGCAAGAAGACTCCCGGTATGTTTCTCGAGAGCTACGACCCCGTGCGCGAGGCGAGCATCATCCGGTTGCTAGCCAAGAACCAGGTCTGGCAATGCCCTACCCTTTTCTGGGAGCGTGGCCAGTGGCTCGTCGACGCGATCGATTACACCAAGGACCCGGACCTTGCCTACGCGGGTCATGCGTGGGTCATGAAGCAGTGGCCTGCATCGCGGAAGTCTATCCTCAAATCCCTCGACACCGACCCGCTTCCGGTCCGCGAGAAATTCGCCGATCACGAACTCGAAATCATCCGGAAGCTGCATGCGGCACACGTTCCGTTTTTAGCCGGCACCGACACACCCGCCGGAGTCGACGTCATTCCGGGCATCAGTCTGCATCTCGAACTGCAGCGTTTTGTGGCGGCAGGCTTCACGCCACTCGAAGCTTTGCAGACGGCCACCCTCAATCCGGCAAAGTTCTACCACCGGCTTAACGACTATGGCGCGATCCGGGCGGGCGGGATCGCGGACCTTGTCCTCCTCGATGCGAACCCGCTGGAGAACATCGCTAATACGCGCAAGGTCGCGGGAGTGATAGCCGATGGACGCTACCTGTCAGAACAGGATCTCGAGCAGCTTCGCGCGAGACTCAAACAACTTGCAGCCACTAAATAGCGGTCCATTTGCCGTGGCGCGCTAGATTAATGGATTGATGGCGGGTGTGGCGCAGCGAGAACGAAATTGAATTCAGAGCTGGATGAGCTGTTGTCGATTGACGACTTTGAGGCTGCCGCTGCAAAGAGAATCGTGTCTGGCGCATGGGCGCGTGTTCAGGGGGGCGCCGCGGATGAGATCACGCTGCGGTGGAACCGGGAAGCCTGGCAACACATTCGATTGAACCCCCGCGTTCTAGTGGACGTTTCGGTACTGGACACGCGGGTGAAGCTGCTGGGGCAGGAACTGGCGTTCCCGATTCTACTGGCTCCCACCGGCGCGCAGGGGTTGATCCGTCCGGAAGGTGACTTGGAAGTAGCGGCCGGCGCGGCGGCTGCGCAGGCAACCCTGGTCATCAGC
>DATHIZ010000386.1:0-17875 GCA_035316385.1 Bryobacteraceae bacterium
CAGACGAGGGTTCGGAAGATGTTCTTTGGTCCCAATTGCGGCAGGAAGCCCAGGAGGCATATGGCCGCGCTCCCCAACTGGCTGCCCTGTTTCTGGATTGCATTCTGGAACAGCCGGGTTTTGAGGCGGCAGTGTTTTACCGCGTCGCAATGCGCCTGAAAAACGACGTAATCGACGCGGAAGGACTCATTGAGGCCGCCCGCCGCGCCATGTTGGCTGACCTTTCCATCAACAACGCCGTCCGGGCCGACATTATGGCTGTTCTGGAACGCGATCCGGCCTGTGAACGTTTGATTGAGCCATTCCTGTACTTCAAGGGGTTTCATGCCATCCAAACGCACCGGCTGGCGCACTGGCTCTGGCAGAACGGAGAACATGATTTTGCGTTGTACCTGCAAAGCCGCGCTTCGGATGTCTTTCAGACCGATATTCACCCGGCAGTACATTTGGGCTGCGGAATCTTCCTCGATCATGCCACCGGCCTGGTGGTGGGCGAGACGGCGGACATAGGGGACGATGTCTCGCTACTGCAAAACGTGACTCTGGGCGCGACCGGAAAGCACCGGGGAGACCGGCATCCGAAGGTGCGGCAGGGCGTGATTATCGGGGCTGGCGCGAAAATCCTAGGAAACATCGAGATCGGCGCGTTCGCGCGGATTGCCGCCGGTTCCGTCGTACTACATCCGGTCGAGCCTCACGCCACGGTTGCGGGAGTGCCCGCCAAAATAATCAAGAAGGCCGCGGAGGAAGTTCCGCGCCGCATCGACGAAATTCTGGCTGATTTCTCGAACGGATATTTGGACTATTCCATTTAGGAAGGCTCATGCAAATCGGACCGGCTCTGCTCGACCTGATCGGCAATACACCCCTGCTTCGCGTCGGATCTCCCATCTGCGACTTGCCGGGCATCGAACTCTGGCTCAAGCTGGAATTTTTCAATCCAGGAGGTTCGGTCAAGGACCGGCCGGCACTCAACATCATTCAGGAGGGCGAGAAATCCGGCAGACTTACTTCTGGAAAGATCATCCTGGATGCCACCAGCGGGAATACGGGCATCGCGTACGCAATGATCGGCGCAGCCAAGGGATATCGCGTCAAATTGTGTCTGCCCGCGAACGCCGGTGCGGAGCGCCAGCGGACGCTGCGAGCCTTGGGCGCCGAATTGGTGCTGACCGATCCGGCCCAGGGCTCCGATGGCGCGTTCAATAAAGTGCGCGAGTTGAACGCCGCCAACCCGGAAGCGTTCTTCTATGCGGACCAATACAACAACGACGCGAACTGGCGCGCGCATTTCGACCACACCGCCCCAGAGATCCTCGCACAGACCCAAGGCAGGTTGACGCACTTCGTCGCCCTGCTCGGCACCACGGGAACCTTCACGGGCGCCAGCCGCCGCTTCAAGCGTGACGTCCCCGGAGTGCAGTGCTGGTCCGCGCAGCCCGCTACTCCTTTGCACGGCATTGAGGGAACGAAACACCTGCCGGCATCCATTGTCCCCGGCATTTACGATCCTGCGCTGGCGGACGGCAATCTGTGGATAGACACGGAGGAAGCCTACCTGATGGCACGCCGGCTCGCGCGCGAAACCGGGCTGCTGCTGGGTATTTCAGCGGCAGGCAACGTCGTGGCGGCGCAAAATCTGGCCCGGCAACTGCACGCCGGAGGGCGGCAGGGAGTGATTGTCACAATCGCCTGCGATGGCGCCGCTAAGTACCTGAGCGAAGAGTTCTGGAATGATCTTCCCTAGCTGAACTGCTCATCCGCCAACCGTCAGATCGCTAAATCGGGAGTGCAGCAGCCGCCTCGAAGCTGTTTCGAATGCTTCTCTCCGCGACTCCTCTCGCGTGGATCCGATGCCCCGCGCAAGGATTGATCCCGAACAACCCGACTCAACTTCCGTTAAGAATGAGCTGGCGATTCGATAGGACGTGACCGTCACAGGCCAGCCCTCCAGTTCCAGCTCTTCTGTCACCCAGCCTTCAGCCCGCATAAGCACTTCCGTATTATCTACTTTATAGATAGAGAATAGGTAGATTCGCCGTATTTGTCAATAGTACAGTCCTGCTGTGGTATAAATGCAGGCGATCATGCGCAGCAAAAAGTGGCCTTCGCTGTTGGTTTTGGCGGGCTTAGCCTGGATAACTCCGCTAGCCAGCACCCAGACTTTTCCGCATTACGATATACGGCACGCTTCGGCCCCCATCAACATTGACGGCACAGCTGACGAGCCGGCGTGGCGGCTGGCCAAACCCGTCAGCGACTTTCACTTCAACGTCTGGAAAGAAGGGGAAAAGGAGGCGACGGAGGTCAAAATGCTATGGGACGACCAAAATCTATACGTCGCCTATTTTTGCCATGACAAGCACATTTCAGCCTCCGTCACGCAGCGGCACGGGCCGGTGTCGAAGGATGATTGCGTGGAAATCTTCGTCAGCCCGAATCCGGCCAAGGTCACCAACTATTACACCTTTGAAATCAACGCAATCGGTACAATGTTGAATCGCTGCCGCACCGATTGGTGGACCGGCGCGAAGACCTGGGAGCCGGAAGGCGTGGTCTATCGCACCTCGCTGCAAGGTCTGCCGCGCAAGGACGAATCAGCCGGGGATGACCACTGGTCGGTCGAACTCGCGATTCCGTTTAAGAATTTTTCTCATGATGCCGGGCATACCCCGCCCCAGGATGGCGATGAATGGCGGCTCAACCTCATGCGTATCGGCGGCATCACCAATGCCCAGGCCAGCACCTGGTCGCCGCTAGCGCCGGCGGAAGGCTTCCACACGCCGGCTAAGTTCGGCTTCGTCCGCTTTGTGAACCAGTAAGCTAACCGAGCAGCTAAACCAGCGCGTATTCGCTCAATTGCGTGAAAGCATGCGGCCCTTCGGGTATAACCGCAATACGCGCATTAGCGGGCAGCGAGTGCATCAGCGCCCGGACAGCGGCCTCAGGCGTGGGGAACAGGTGATCGGCCAAACCTCCCGCCATCCGCGGCGAAATTCCCGGTGTATAAAAGAGCACCTCGAATTTTCCTCCGGCCAGGGCCAGCTTCTCAAGCTGCCACTGATCCACTTCGACGGGCGCGCCGTCCAGTTCGTTCAGATAGTCGCTGTAGCTGGTGAGCCCGGCTAGCTTATTCGCAAACTCGGGTGCGCCAACGCCTTCGCTGCACGCGCTCATGACCAGGATTTTCCCGCCGGGCTTTAGAATGTGCTGGGCAGCCGTGACGCCTTTGATGGTCTGGTAGAAGGTCAGGTCCAGCGGGTAACCGGCCGCCGTAGTGATCACCGCATCCACTGGCTCAGGCACGCTTGCCAGCAGCGTTTTTTGTAGGAACGCAACTCCCTCGGCGTGTGCTTTTACCGCGTTTCCGGCGAAGATTCCGGCAATTTCGCGGGTCTTTGCCAGGGCGACGTCCAGGATGAAATCATGCCGCGCCAGCGCTGCAATTTCGAGCAGTTCGGCGTGCAGAGGATTGCCCTCGATAGAGCCCTCAACCGCCTTTGGCTCGCGCATAAACGGCGGCGAGTGCAGCACTTTGATGGTTTCTTGGGCCGCCAGTCCGGGCGCGACGAGCTTTCTGCCGCCCGAGAATCCCGCCATCAAATGCTGCTCAATAAAGCCCAGCGTGATATGCAGATCCGCGGAGACGAAGCGTTCATCGATGAACACGGGCGTTCCGCGCCTGGTTGTTCCGAGAGCTGCGTGCGAAGCCAGATCCTTCGCATAGTGATTGACCACCCGGTATTCCGCCGCAATGGCCGGTCCCACGATCACCGCGATCTCCTCGGGCGTGGCTGGGCGATGCAAACCAGTCGCGATCAGTATGGTGACACCGGCTTTTGGAATGCCGCCGGCGTGCAGGCGTTCCAGCAGGGGCGGGAGAGTAACAGGGTTCGGCGCGGGCCGTGTGATGTCGCAAACCGAGATGGCAGCGCTGTTTTTCCCTCTCGCCAGTTCCTCCAGCGCGGGAGTTCCGATAGGATGATCGAGCGTGAACGCCAAAGCGTTCCGCACGTCTTTCAGAGGAGTGGCGGAGCGTGCCTGGAGTATTTCGTACCGCGGGCCTTCCGGCAATTCAACGCTTAACCCGGTTTTTCCAAAAGCTAGTTCGATCCGCAGATTAGCACCGTCGTGAAGTCAGTTTGGATTTCAGAGTAAATGATAGCTTCAGCTTACCGCCGCAAAAGTCTTGCGGTTCAAGGGCGATGCGAGCACGCTCAGGAGGGCCGCTATATAGAACAATCCGCCGATGATCAAGGTCATCTGCAATCCCATATAGATCGCCAGGAACATCGCCGCCGCCGACCCGAGTACGCTGGATGCGGCGTTGATCGCCCAGGCCCAGCGCACTGACGCGGGCATGACTTTTTCGAGCATGCTGAGCCCGGTGGGGAACGGCATTCCCATCGCGAAGCCCACCGGTGCAATTAATGCCACCGATATCAGGACTTTCAGCCAGAACTCGAGCGCCACGCCGCTTTCCGCAATCGGCGAGACCACCAGGGAAAGCACAATCACCGCCGCCGCAATCAGCAGCAGCGCGGAGCTGAGCCGGCTGGGGCTTCCATTCACCAGGCGCTTGCTGGCGAAACTACCGAAACCGCTGGAGAGCAGCATGGAAAAGATAATCACCGTCAGGGCATAAGTCGGATGTCCCAGGAACAGGACGAATTTCTGAATCAGCGCGACTTGAATCAAAATGTAGCCCGCGCCGATGAACAAAAAGAAAAGCAGCGCCCGGACCGTACCTTTGCCGCGCGGCAAGCTGTGCCGCAGCACCAGCGGCGGCAGTGCCAGAATCACCAGGGTCGCCACAATACTGATGGCTACCAATCCGAATAGCACCGGCAAAGCGGTATTGACCTTGTAATCGGCGGTCTCGCGCGAGGCATGCAGCACGAACTGCCACAAATCGCGAGCTTGCACGGTATAGAAAAAGAACGGCCGGTCGTCGCTCACCGGCCTGACGTCGAACGGATAGTTTTCGTAGAACGCATTGACGTCGGGTGCAGTCAGCAATCCGCGGAACGGCGTATCGTTGTTCGTGCCGGGCTCATAGACCACTTCCAGTTTCGCGGGCCCGGCAGCTTTGTCGACAATTGCCACATCGGCCGCGCTAAACGGATGCCGCGATACCAGAATCGTATCCCGCGTGCCCCACGTGCTCAGTTTCTGCAGGTCTTGGCGAATCACGATGATATTCCGCGCCGGATCGTTTTCGCCCATTTGCTTCAGCGCCACTGACGCCAGAGCCACCACGCGCAACGATTCTCGCGGCGGCACGAAGCCCCAACGCGTAAAGGACATCACGCCGTCGCTGGTCAGATGCGACAGATAGTCGGCAAAAGCGTTGGTCGTATACAGATTGTTTTCTGAAAGCGCAAAGGCGCCGGCGGCCGTCGATGCCCAGGTATCCACCAAGGTCGCTTGCAACACCTGATAGCGGTCTTGCGAACGCCGCACGAAGGAGCGGCCGTCTTCTACCTCAATCTTTACC
Organism: Bryobacteraceae bacterium; assembly: GCA_035316385.1. Taxonomy (GTDB): domain Bacteria; phylum Acidobacteriota; class Terriglobia; order Bryobacterales; family Bryobacteraceae; genus Bog-105. The sequence goes on from DATHIZ010000386.1 coordinate 5,498, forward strand.
TCGGGCCGGAAATACAGCCTGTTGCTGTACTGCGGAAACTTATCCTGCATGATCGTGTTGGCAATGATCGGGTTGATCTCGACACCCGTGATGTCCTTGCTCCCCGAAGCCAGCGCCCGCGAAACGTCCCATCCGCCGCCCGGCCCGATAACGAGCGTCTTTGCGCCCGGACGCAGTTGATAGACAAAACCGGGGCCGTCGTATGCCAGGTCAAACCGCTCCTGGTCGGATAAATGCGCAAAATCGAAACGCGCCACCCCAGTCGCCGCATCCGCATCGATGACGATGCTCTTCATGTTGCTGCCTGGTTCGGGCTTCAGCGCAATCCTCGAAAAGCTGTTCCATCGAACGAACTCTTCATCCTTGATCTGCTGGCCTTTGGCGAAATGGACGTCAATCAGGTAATGCTTTGAGTTGTACGTAATGAGTCCAACCAGCAGCAGCCCGAGCAAAACCGCGCCGGCCCGTCCAGGGTGTGATTTCGCTAGGTGGAACCAGATGGCCGCCGAAACCGCGAACAGCACCGCCGCCACCAGGATCGTATTCGGACCGCCGATCCAGTTCAGCAGCGGCACCAGCACGGCGCAACCGGCCGCCGCGCCTATCAGGTCGAAGAAATAGATGCGGTTCACGCGCTCAATCGCATCGGCAATGGCCAGGGAGACAATCGTCCCCGACAGCAAAAACGGAACAGCCGCCACAAAATATGCCAGCACCAGGGAGGGCGTGGACATGCTGCTGGTGGTATTCAACAGAAACGTAAGGCAAAATACAATTCCCACGGCATTAGCTGCCGCCAGCGCGCCCAGTTTTCCGTGCAGCGTTCCGGGCCAGCCGGAGACAACGTACGAGAAAACACCACCGGCGCCCAGCCCGAACAGCGCAATCGAAATCGCCATGAAGGCAAAGTGGTAAAAATACACCACCGAAAACACGCGCGTCAGAGCCAGTTCCAGCAATAGCGTCGCCAGCGACGTCGCCGCGATGCCGAAGTAGATTTGCGGCCAATGCCTGCGTGCGCGCGTTGGAGCGGCATCTTGTACTAGATCGAGTGGTGACAACTTTCTATGGTAAGTGAACAGGAGTTTCGAGACTGGCCGCGCCGGCCAGGTACAGTGTAATGCGCTCCGCGATCCGGGCACTCGCCTGCCCGTCTCCATAGGGATTGTGCAGCCGCGACATACGCTCGTATTCGTCCCGGTTTTCCAGGAGCCGGACGGCCTCGCGCACAATCGCGGCCCGGTCCGTTCCCACCAGCTTCACCGTGCCGGCATGCACCGCCTCCGGCCGTTCTGTTTTATCCCGCAGCACCAGAATCGGCTTGCCTAACGACGGCCCCTCTTCCTGCACGCCCCCTGAATCGGTGATCAGAAGATAGGCCCTGCGCATCAGATCCACAAACGGAAGATACTCCAGCGGCTCAATTAACAGCACGTTCACCTTGCCGCGAATGGTGGCGTCCACGGTGCGTCGCACGTTCGGGTTGGGGTGGACAGGCCAGACAATCTGGACGTCGCCGCGCGCCGCCAATTCCCCTATTGCTTCACAGATGCGGGCAAATCCTTCGCCAAAGCTCTCCCGGCGATGTGCCGTGACAACGATCAGCTTCTTTGCGGGGTCAAGCGCGAGCGCGAGCCCGGAAACGCGGCCCTGCTCCATCGCATGGGAAATCGACAGCACGGCATCGATGCCGGTATTTCCCGTTACCTGAATAGAATCCGCGGGTACGCCTTCCTTGCGCAGGTTCTCGGCGGCCCAATCGGTGGCGGCAAAATGCAGCGCGGCCAGCCGCCCTGTTATCACGCGGTTCATTTCTTCCGGAAAAGGCGCCTGCAGGTCGAACGTGCGCAGCCCGGCTTCGACGTGGGCCACCGGGACCCTGGCATAAAAAGCCGCCAGCGCGCCGCACAACGTAGTCGCGGTATCTCCCTGCACAACCACCAGGGACGGCTTCGCTTCGGTCAGAACAGCCTCCAGCCCGCTCAGTAAGCGGCCGCTGAGCGCGGTCAGGGATTGACCCGGCAGCATCAGATCCAAATCGTAATCCGGCACTATGCCGAACGCCGCCAGGACCTGGTCCAGCATATGACGATGTTGAGCGGTGACGCAGACTTTGGTCTCGAGCCTGGCGCTGGCCGGCTGGCGGCGAAGCGCACATATCAAAGGGCATAGCTTGATCGCCTCTGGACGGGTGCCAAAGATGACCAAAATACGCCTCGGATAAGGCTCTAAGCTGACCTGGGACTGCGAAGAAAAAAAGTTATTTGTGACGATAGGTGATTCGGCCCTTGGTGAGGTCATAAGGAGACATCTCCAGGGTGACGCGATCGCCGGCTAGCACGCGGATTCGATTGCGTCGAAGCTTTCCCGCTAAGTGCGCGAGTATCGTTCTTTCCTGATCAAGTTGAACGCTAAATAATCCGCTAGGGAACTTCTCGACTACTGTTCCAGTAACTTCTATGCTGTCTTCTTTACTCATTGGCCCCCTGAAAGTGAAATACGAATCTCCCTCGCCCAGAAAGGCAGATCCGCTATCCGGAATTATAGCGCAAAAGGGGGATATTCCGTGGCCCGGAACGCATCGTGTGCGTCCGTCACTTATTCTGTAAGTCGCCTGTTCTACTCTTTAATCGGGACGATCTTTTGGCTGCAACCAACCATGAATTTCAAAAGAAGAACATTTTAGTCACAGGGGCCGGCCGCGGAATCGGCAAACGCTTCGCTCTCGGCTTCGCCAAATTGGGCGCGCGCATCGCCCTGGTGGGCCGCAGTAAGGCGGAAATAGACCTGACGCACCTGGAAATAGAACAGGCCGGGGGCAACGCCGTGCGCGTTCTCGCCGACGTCACCGACCCGGAGCAATTGACGCTCGCCGTCAACCGGGCCGGCGTAGCCTTTGGAACCCCCATTGACGTTCTGATCTGCGCGGCCGGCATCCCTGGCCCGTTAAACTCCTTTTTGAACACCCCCCTCAACACCTGGGTGGAAGCACTGCACATCAATCTGCTGGGCGTGGTGCATTCCTGCCGCGCCGTTCTTCCCTCCATGGTGGAACGGCGCACCGGCAAGATCATCGTGCTCACCTGTGAAAGCGATACGCAGCCGAAAATGGGTTTCTCCGCCTACGCGGCTTCGAAGACGGCGGCCGTACGCTTTGTGGAGTCCATCGCGGCCGAAGTGATAGACCACAATGTGCAGGTCAACTGTTTCGATCCGGGGCCGGCCTACACCAGCTTGACGGATGAAATCATTCGCGCCGAAGATCGCCTGGAGATGCCGGTGGTCAGCGCCGCAAAAGATACCCGGCGCACCGGCGGAGTCTCAGCCGAGTTGCAACTCGCCCATGCCGCGTTCCTGGCGTCGGAACAATCGAACCACCTCACCGGCAAGCTGATTCATGTCACCGATGACTGGCAAAAGCTGCGCAACGCCACGCTGCGCCCGGATGCGCTCACCCTGCGGCGCGTCAATAAGTAAACAGCCGGAGCAAATCAGCCGGGGCTATTCTACGCTGAACCGGTAGATTGTCGTGCTATGAAACTTCTGCCCGGCGCGCAGCACCGCGCTGGGGAAGTTGGCGTGGTTCGGCGAATCCGGAAAATGCTGCGTTTCCATGCAAAGCGCGGAACGGAACCCGTACACGCCGCCCGGGCCTTTATTGGTTCCATCCAAAAAATTGCCGGTATAAAACTGCAGGCCCGGTTGGTCTGTAAAGACCTCCAGCACGCGCCCGCTGCCCGGCTCCTCTACCTTGGCGGCAAGCGCTGAGAGGTCTCCCGGATGGTTCAGTACAAAATTATGGTCGTAGCCCTTACCTAATTTCAGCTGCTCGTTCGCTTGGCCGATGCGCGAACCCACTTCGGTCAGCTTTCGGAAATCGAATGGGGTGCCCGCCACGCTTTCGATTGCGCCGGTAGGGATCAAGGTGGCGTTCACGGGCGTGAAATGGTCCGCGTCCAACATCAGTTTGTGAGTCAGCATACTCTTGCTGCCCGCGCCCTGCAAATTGAAATAGGAATGGTTCGTTAAGTTCAAAACCGTGTCCTTATCCGTGGTAGCGCTGTAGTCGATGTGCAAACCGTTCTTGCTGTCCAGCGTGTAGCGTACCGTCACATGCAAATTGCCGGGAAAACCTTCTTCGCCATCGGGGCTCAGATAGTGCAGCTCCAGCGCCGGTCCTTCCGGGCCGTCCACTTCCTTCGCCTCCCAAACACGCTTGTCGAAGCCAACGGTTCCGCCGTGCAGACTGTTGGGACCTTCGTTCTTCGGAACCTGGTAAGATTTCCCATTCAGCCGGAAAGTCCCTCCGGCCAGGCGATTGCCGTAACGCCCGATCAAGGCTCCAAAATAGGACGTGTTTGCTTTCGCGGTGTAGCCTTCCACGCTATCGAACCCCAGCACTACCTCGCCAAACTTCTTGTTACGGTCCGGCGCCTTGATCGACGTGACGGCGCCGCCGTAATTTGTGATCTTTACCTCCATGCCCGCGGCGTTCTTCAGCGTATAGACGGACACATGCGTGCCGTCCGGCATTACGCCGAAGGGCTGCTTATCGATTTTGGGAGATGCGGCTGTCAGATTCATGGCCAGAAGGAGCGCGGCGGCGCAATGGGTCGAGGTGGGTTTCATGGGAAGCAGCGTGGCGAATACAAATTGATCTTAGTGTATTTGCATCTTTTTGTGAAAAATGGTAGTTCCCACTTCCGGCTGGTCTTTCGTGCCCTTTATCTCAAGCGGCACTTCGAACCCTGATCCGTTTTTCTTGAACATCGCGTCAAAGGGCTTCAATAGCCAGTGTTTGACCCCGGATTGGGTGTCTGAAAGCGTCGCCTGCATCGCAAACTTTCCGTTCATGTCCACCTTTTCGCTGCCCAGATTATATGTGCCCGCCAAATCGACACGAGCGGCCGGCACGTGAAAAGAGATCTGGGAAAATGTGGCTACACCCCGGTTGAGCTTGAACCTGACGCGGAAATCCGATGCAGCCGTTGCGGTGGGCACGCTGTCGTTATCGGCTTCGTGTTTAGAGATGCCGCGCGCTCGTTCGCTTAACGCATTCAGCCGCTGCTGCACCTTTGGGCTGCTGAAGAAAGCTTGGCGCAGCATAAAAGTCCCATCCAGTTTCAATTTGTCGATCACGCGTTCCTTGCCCGGAGGAATTTCGATCTTCGTTCTGAAATCCACGGCGCCGGTCATTACCGGTGTTTTCCCGCCGATCACAAGCTTCAGAATGTCTTCAATACGGGCGTGTTTCGGCACCGCAAAAAGAGAAACCGTCTTGCCGGGCGGCCCATCCAGGTGCACTACGCCACCCCGGCAGATAAACTCGCTTTGCAGGAAAGTTGCATCCACCGGGTCCAGAACGGTATCGCCGTTGGTCCCGTCGACAATCGAATGGAACTGCGTGGTGAGCCGCACGGGATCGCCTTTGGGCTGAAGCGAAAAATCCGGCACATCAGTCTTGCCATTCACCTCAATGTGCTGCAGTTGTCCGTGATACTCACCCACGGAAGAAAGCGTGCCGCTGATGCCTTTGAACACGCCCAGGTTCGCATTCTGAAAGGTATAGTCTCCCGAGACCGGCGTGGACCGCGGATCGTCCCGCTCCCATGGCCCAAAGTATCCCGTGCTGTCGATCAACCCGGGCGGCTTCGCGTTCACCAGCTTGGCGACGAACTTCAGCGCCTGGCCCGGCCCTACCGAGTGTACGGTTAATTCCTGAATATCAAACTGAAGCGGAGTCTTGCCCTTCACTTTGGGTTCGATTTCCAGGAAGGTTCCGTTCGCCACAATGGTCTGAATCGAGAAACGCAGTTGGGTGGCGCCTCGATTCGATTTAGAGCTCGGTTTGGGACCCGTCGAGCCGCGCGGCGGCATATGGATTTCGAGTCCCTCCAAGTTCACCAGGGTCACTCGGTTGCGGGTGGCCGCCAACGTCAAAAAGTCTGTCGTCGCGCGAAACCGTCCAATCGCGATCAGTGGATGCGCATCGTTCCAGCCGCGGTGACGAATGCGCAGCCCTTCCCCGCGCACCTCCGGCTGAGGAAAGAGGCTGACTTCTAAAGTTTTGAGATCGACATCAGCATCGAAGCGCTCGGAAAGCGCTTGCACAACACGCGCCTTCAGCCGCGGATTCAATGTCTTCAAATAGAACGAAACAAAGATTCCGGCGCCGGCCAGCAAAACCGCCAAGCCCAATAATCCGTACCGGAGTGGTTTGCGCATCGACTAGGGAGACTGCCACGGTCCCACCTAAACCATATCGCAAGCAGCCAGGCCGGGATTTTAGGATACTTGTACCGATGCGCGAAACCGGGCTGACCCGGGAAACCGATGCCGAAATCTAAACCCACGGATCCGCTGCAGCCCCTGCGTACTTTCTTCGCGAATCTGATCCTCGCCAATGCGGGCATCACCGATCCGGAATCCCGCCTGCGAGCGGCCTTCGCTTCAACGCCGCGAGAGCGCTTTATAGGTCCCGGCCCCTGGAAGGTGTTCACGCCCGGCGGCTACATCGAAACGGTTTCCGACGACCCGGCGGTGCTTTACCAGGACATTGTGGTTGCTCTCACCACCGACTCGCCGATTAACAACGGCCAACCAAGCCTGCACGCCGCCTGCCTCGATGCGCTGAAGATCAAGGACGGAGAAACCATTGTTCATGTCGGAGCGGGGACCGGATACTACACCGCTTTACTGGCAAAGCTCACGGGTGAGAACGGCCTGGTTTTTGCGTACGAAATCGAGCCGGACCTCGCGCGGAGGGCCGCCGCCAACCTCGAGGAACTACTGAATGTCACCGTCTATGCGCGTTCGGGCGTGGAGAAACCGCTGCCCGCCTGCGATATCGTCTACGTGAGCGCCGGCGCCACCGAGCCAATGGCCGCCTGGCTGGACGTCCTACGCCCCGGTGGCCGTCTCCTCTTCCCGTTGACCCCATCCAAAGGTTACGGAGCCATGCTGCTGGTCACCCGTGACCTGTCCGGCAACACATATTCCGCTCGTTTCATCTGTCAGGCCTTGTTCATCCCTTGCGTCGGGGCACGGGAGGAGGCAACCGCTCAAAGATTGTTTGATGCATTCCGGCACGGCAATCTCGGCCAGGTCCGCTCGCTGGTGCGCGACCCTATGCCCGATGAATCCTGCTGGTGCGCGGGCCGGGATTGGTGGTTATCCACCTCGTAAAAAAAGCTTTATCTGGCTACAATAGATTCGGACGGAAGTCCAACATGGAAGATTTGGCCCAAACGCCTTTCGTTGATCCGGAGATACCCAACAAACTATATTTCCGAATCGGCGAAGTAGCCAGGCTCGCCGGCATCAAACCCTACGTGTTGCGTTTTTGGGAGTCCGAATTCAGCGGGCTCGGTCCCAAGAAATCCGGCACGGGTCAACGGCTCTATCGCCGCAAAGACGTGGAGCTGGTGCTTGAGATCAAGCGTCTGCTTTACGAAAAGCGCTTCACCATCGAGGGCGCGCGCAAGATGCTGGAAGCGAAACCCAAGCGCGACCCGGTCCAGCGGCGGCAAGGCGAACTATTCGCCGGCCGCGCCAGTTTTCAGCAGGAGCTGCGCCGTGAACTGGACGAGTTGCTCCAGCTCCTGAAAACTCACGAGACCGACTCCGAGCCGAAAACCTAGGCGCCCACGATGTTCCATTACTCACGAACGCCCGGAAGCTAAGCCTGCCCCTGCTCTACCGCGTTCAATTGCTGGATCAATCGCTCCGCAGCCTGCTGGCTCGCCGCCTTCTTCGATGATCCGGTCGCGCGGCCAATCAAATGATCGCCAACGCGCGCCTCCACGGTGAACACCTTCGCGTGCTCCGGGCCGCTGGTGCCAACCGTGGCGTAACGCGGAACCGGCATCCCCAGAGCCTGCGTGCGTTCCTGTAACACGCTCTTGTGGTTTAGCGTTTCGAACAAATCCCCGTCCGCCTCCGCCAGCGCCGGCAGAACATGCTGCCCGACAAATTGGCAAGCCGCATCGATTCCTCCGTCCAGGTGAATGGCCGCGATCACCGCTTCAAACGCATTCGCCAGTAACGTTTTCCGCCCCCGGCCTCCATTCCGTTCTTCGCCCCGGCCCAGCAATAGAAATTCACCCAGCCCTATCGTTACGGCGCACTGGTGCAGATGCGTGGCGCTCACCAGGTGCGATTTCCATTGCGAAAGCTGCCCCTCCTGCGCCTGCGGCCTGAGCTTCACCAGCGCCTCGCTTACAACAAAGCCCAGGATCGAATCACCCAGGAATTCAAGCTGTTCGTTATCGCCGCCTCCCTGCGCCAGCCCCTCGGCGGCGCAGGACCGGTGCGTCAAGGCGCGGACCAGCAGATCCGTGTTGACGAACCGGTACCCAAGCTTTTTTTCTAATCCCTCGACGGGAGCTTGCATTGCCTAGTGATTCTGCGCGGCGGTTACTTGGCGCCGCCCTTCATCTTCGTGGCGTTGTCCTTTTGCTGCTGGGCAAACGTTTTCACGGCAGGCGAGGCCTCGTTCATGGCCAAAACTTTGTCGGCTGTACTGATCGCCTCGTCATATTGCTTGGCTTCAAAATAGGCCTTGGCCATGCGCGCGACCGATACCGCTGACGTGGACGGGTCCGCCTCAATCGCCTGCTTGTAATTCGCGATGGCCTCCGGATACTTCTTATCCAGCGCGGCGGCCTGCGCCAGCGCATCATAGGTCTGCGACGTCAACTGCTTCTTATAGGTGGGCCATTCCGCTTCCGGCATACCCTCCGGCGGTTTTGTAGCGGCAGTCAAGAGCTGCTGCGCCTTATGCGCATAGTCATTGATTTTTTGAATGCTCTGCGCTTTGTCCAGATCGTTATCGCGCGTATGCTGGGCCGTCGCTTCCGCCAGTGTCACCCGCGACGAGATGTCGTTCGGATCCGCCTCCATCAGACGCTCGCCCCAGGTCACGATCTGCGGCAGGTCGTTCTTCTGCTGCGCGGCTCCCATGGCCATGTTCAGCAATTGTATTTTGAAATCGGTATTGGCGAAGTTCTCCAGTACGTTCGTGATGGCTGCCAGTTCGGCATCCCAGTCCTTTGATTGCTGGGCCGCTTGCACCTTTTGCAGGGCCTCGAGTTCTTTCTGGCTCTTCGGATGCGGCCCGGCAGGGGCGGCGGCTTGCTGAGCAAGCAGCGGCATGGCTGCAAGAATGAGCGCGGCCGCGTGCGCGGCCAATCGTTTTTTCATGGCTGTTTGTCTCCTATGGGTGAAGTGCTTTGTATTCCCTTTTCCGCGGCCTCGCGGGCCATCGAGGAAATTCCGTCCATTGCCAGCGCCGACCGGAACTCGGCGTCGGCTTTCTTTGTATTGTGCGCGGCCAGGGCCAGACGTCCTAAATAGACGTGCGACCAGGCCACGATTGGCGCGTTTGTGCCCGAATCCACGGTACGCTGAAACATCTCGTTCGCTTCACTGTTTTGATTCATGTGCGCCGCTATGCGGCCAAGGCCGTAATAAGCCCTTCCATGCAAGGCTTTGTCCGCCGTTTGCTGGAATACTTTCCTAAAAGTTCGCTGCGCGGCCTCATAATCGGACGCCTCATACAATCCTTCCGCGGCTTGCAGCGATTCTTCCGCGGGATCGAGCTGCATCTTCGCCGGAGAGGCGATGATCCGTGGCGCCACCGACTGCACGTAATGCACCTCGGAAAGCCGTTTCCGCTCCCGCTTGAGGTCGATCGCCGCGATCATGTTCGGATAATAGAGCCGGAACGCATCCGGCTGCCGTTCATACTCCAGCAGAGAAACCGAAAAGGCCGCTGTCAAAATGAAGCCTTCGCTCATCGCGCGGTTCACATAAGCCTCGCGCTGCTCCGCCCCGCCATGCATCACCCGGCTGTCGATAGCTTTGATCAGACATTTGGTCACCAATAGGGAAAAATCGTCTTTGTAAGCCAGCTCCAAAGCCGGCGCGTCCTCGGCATACTTCTGCAGCGCTTTTTTCTCTTTGATCGCCGCCGCGTACTTAAAGCTCAACGGATCGAGCAGATAAGCCAAATACGCATCCCGGACCTCATCCACTACTGGCGCATTCGTAGGCGTGATCACGATAAAGTAATCGTCTTTATAGTTCCGCACCTGCGCCTGATTCGGCGCGCCCAGCAGATCCAGGTAAATCCGGAAACGCCGCCCCAGGTACCCCGACGGATTGCGCAAGTATCCGTTCGCCTCGAATAAAGTAGTGATCACCGAGTCCTGATATTCTGACATGGCCGACGCATAGGCAGTCTGTGAGCGAGTCCACAAATCGTCCAGATTAGCCTCTTTGTAGAAACGCGCCAGAAGTTCACTGAACCCCCGTAACGGCTCCACATCGGGCGGCAACTCATAGCCCGGCAGCTCAAATTTGGGGGCTTCGCCAGCCACCAGGGCGAAGGACAGATACTGTCCCAAATCCGCCGCCTCGGTCGGTTTCCGGTGCGCTTTGTAGAACTCCTTGAGGTCGGTCAGGCACGGAATCTGGCGTTTCGCCAGAATCTCGCGAATCTGGGTGCGCAGCTTGAAGTGGTCATTCAGCGCCGAATCCATGCCCGCGTCGTAGCCCGCCGCGTTAATTGCGGCTAGGGCCGAAAAGAGCGTACGGCTGACGCCGAACTGGTTCTCCCCCGTATCTCTCAGATCCTGCCCGCGCGCGCCCGCCGCCAGCAGCAGCGACAGAACAAAAAGGATGGGGCCGCGCATCAAAACCAGGGTTTGAGGCTTCTTTTTGGCCAAATTTTGGGGTAGAAGAGCCATCCGCCCTCAGTTTAGCCTAAGGGTGAATCATAATGGACGGTGACACATCCAACGGATTGGAGAAACAAATGGCAGGCAACGACACATTGACCTTTACTGACGATTCTTTTGACAAGGACGTGCTGACGGCAGACGTTCCGGTCCTGGTGGATTTTTGGGCCGAATGGTGCGGCCCGTGCCGCATGATGGGGCCCACAGTGGACCAGGTTGCCACGGAATACGCCGGTAAGGTTAAGGTTGGCAAGCTAGACGTGGACTCGAATCAACAGACTGCTTCGCGGTATGGAATTCGTGGCATTCCCACCGTGCTGCTCTTCAAAGGAGGCCAGATTGTCGAACAGAAAGTGGGAGCAATCGGCAAACCGGAGTTCCAGAAGATGATCGACAAACACACGGTCGCAGTCAAAGCGACGCTCTAACTAAAGCTTATTGAAGCTCTAACCAAAGTTTATCGAAATAGAAGTAGAGGAGCAGCCTCGCCGGCGGAACTTTGAGTGGTACTCTGATGCCATGTTCCGGCGAGCCTTGCTCCTCGCTTTTTTTTTATCCGCTGGAATAGCTTACCCAGGTCAGCCGCCCTCGCCGCCTAGCCCAGCCGATGCACTGTCTCGGGCCGTCCGCGCCAGAGATCTTGCCGAAGTGGATCGGCTGATCAAGAACGGCGCGAATGTAAATCTGCGGGACTCCGGGGGTAGCGCTCCGCTGGTCGAAGCAGTTTTTATGGGTAGCGCGGACATTGCCGCTACTTTGCTGGCTCACGGAGCGGACCCGAATGCCTCCGATACGGAGGGTGGCGCTACGGCTCTCCAGTACGCTGTAACCGGCGGCCGGACCGCGATTGTGAAGCTTTTGCTAGTCTCCGGCGCGCACGTAGACGAGCGTTCCCGCGATGGCCAGACGATCCTTCATTTGGCTGCGGCCCGGAGCAATCCATCGATCGTGCAACTCCTGCTCGATGCCCGCGCCGGAATCGCTGAACTCGATGCTAATCGGAACACGCCGCTCGATGAGGCCATACTCCACGGTCAACCAGCCGTTGCGCTACTCCTCATTGGCAAGGGCGCCGAGGTCAAGCACAGCGCTCACGCCGATGCCCGCGGGCCTTTGCATGAGGCTTGCATAAAAGGCGCCGCCGCGCTCATTCAGCCGCTGATAGAAGCAGGCGCGGATCCCTCGCAGCGGGACCATTTTGGCCAGACACCCCTCGACCTCGCGCTGGCTTATAAAAACCAGAATGCGGTCGCCGTCCTGCTACGCGCCGGCTCGCAACTGCAGTTGAAGGAATCCGCTGCCCTGGCCGGCGCCGCCATGGAGGCGGCTACTCTGCGCGGTCAGACCGAGATTGCGAGGCTCCTGATTAACGCCGGCTTCGACATAAATACGCCCACCGCCGCGGGGTCCAGTTATCTGAACGACGCTGCTCTCAAGGGGCAAAAGAAGATTGTGCAATTCTTTCTCGATCACGGCGCGAACATCGAGGCCCATAATCCCCAGGGGGGATCGCCGCTGCACGATGCCGCGCTGGCTGGCAGCACCGAGGTGATTATGCTGCTTCTCGATCGCGGCTCCCAAATTGACGCCAGGGACCGGGAATCCGGCGCTACGCCGCTTATGCTTGCCGCCTCCCTTG
>DATHIZ010000387.1:0-2845 GCA_035316385.1 Bryobacteraceae bacterium
CCCACCCAATGCTTATAATGCCAGCCGGACGTTCCAATCCAAATTTCGCTCACGTTTCGATCGTAAGCCGGATCTTCCGAACCTGCGCCGCCGGGAGCATGCTTACTCCCAGCGGTCGCAGGTTCGCTTGCGACAGTCAGATCTTATGCCGCTTTTCGCAATTGCGCGTGCATCTGTTTCGTGAAGTCGCGCATGGCAGCGATATGACCGGGTGAGCGGGCTTCAATCCACGTCTCATAGCGGCTCGCTGCCTTCTCCACATGCGCAAGGAACTGCTGGTTCACGAATCGCTTCCGGCCCTCCTGGATAACGGGCTTGACACGCTCCCACACCCCGAAAAACTCGGAGCTGGTCTCAAAGAACAGGTCTTCGTGGAGCAAACCATAATTGAGCAGCGCACAGGCTTGATCCCAGTAGCCGAACACCATCATCACGAAGGTGCCGTTTTCCGTTCCTGGCGCGGCGATTCGCATGGAGTCCTCCAGATTTTCCACAAAGTAATTCATGAAAAACCAATCGCGCGCCTGCCGCAGCCGGGTCTCGCGGCGCATCTCGTAGATTTGCAGATGAAGTTGTGCTTGTTCGTTCGTGGGTTTTGTTTCCATGGTCTTTATCTCCTTCTTTCGCTTCTAAGCCGGCCCTCCGCACGGTCTCGACGGGCTGAACCGGCCTCATAGGTAAATCGAACGAGGCGATGGGAAATCGACAGGACTCCGGAAATCTTTCTATGAATTCGGCTCACGTCGAGCCGTAGTACTGGATCTTAGCCCGCAATCACAGCCCTGCGACCACTAAATCGAACATCCGGCCGAGCAGCGCGACCGCATCTTTTTGCGAGACCCTCTTAGGGTCGTAAGCGTGTTCCAGCACCAGGCCGCTCAACATGATTTCCAGCACCACTTTTTTCAGCCGCTGCAAATCCGGATCGCAGACGTCCGAGCCGAGAAGCCGTTCCATGGATTCCAGCTTTAGTGAGGCTCGAATCCGCTGGTGGGCGGCCGCCCATTCCGCGCGCGCGTTGCCGTGCCGCAATGCGAATAGCTTAAACTCCAACGTCATCAATACCCGTTGGCGATCCACGGCGCCCTCCAGATAGAATGCCCGCAACGCTCCTAATGCCTCTTCCCGCGTTTGCACTTGATCGAGGATGGCTTGTATGCCCCTCACCCGCTTTTCCGCCTGCTGTTCTAGCAGCGCGAAAAACAAGTCTTCCTTTGTGTCGAAATTAGCGTAGAAGGCGCCCCGCGTGTGCCCGGCTTCGGCTGCAATATCTTCTATGCGCGACGCCTCAAAACCGTCGCGGGCAAAGATGCGCAAACCGGCCGCGAGCAGTTTGCGATGCGTTTCCTCCGTTCGTAGCTGGTGTTTATTCCGGGAAGGTTTTTGTGGCCGTGTTGCCATTTTGCTTCTATAATAATAATATACGTGAATGCATGCAATATGGTACATATATGTATGTATTTGATGTTGGCGCCCATGCGGTCTATCTCCCTTGCTTCCCTAGTACTTCTCGGCGCCGCGGCCGCCCTCGCGCAGGCCCCCGGCGCCGGTACGCAAAGCTCGAGCCGCGCCGCGCAACTGCCTCTGTCCGGTAACTCCTCCCAAACCGGGTCTGTCACCACGCAGCAATCGCCAGTTTCCGGAGACGGCGCCGCCACCATCGACAGTTCCGTTCAAGTGGGTGGTAACTTCGCCGGAAGCGTTCCGGCCGGCAATATTCCAGCCGGCCCTATTTCGCTGACCCTGGCCGATGCGGTGAAACGTGGGCTGGAGGCGAACCTCGGCCCGGTTGCTGCCAACAACGCCGCCCGTGCCGCGCGCGCCGAACGGATCCAAGCCCTCAGCGCGTTGCTGCCGAACATAGCCGCCAACGCCAGTGACACTGTCACGCAGGTGAATCTGGCGGCCTACGGCTTTCAGTTCAACGTTCCGCCCAATCTGAACTTCTCCATTCCGAGTGTTGTCGGGCCGTACAACTATTCCTCGCTGCAAGCCACAGTGAATCAGTCGGTGTATGATCCGGTCGCGCACCGCAATTACCAGGCGTCCAAACAATCCGAGCGCGCTTCGCTGCTTGGCGCAAGAGATGCCCGCGAGTTAGTCGTGCTGGCTGTCGGCGGCAGCTACCTGCAGACCGTATCTACTGCCGCGCGCGTGGTTTCGCAGCGTGCCCAGGTGGATAACGCCCGCGCCATCTACAACCAGGCCCAAGTTCGCAAAGCCGCCGGCACCAACGCCCGTATCGACGTAACGCGCAGCCAAGTTGAACTCCAGACCCAGGAGCAACGGCTCAGTTCGTACGAGGCCGATCTCCGCAAACAAACCATCGCGCTGGCCCGCTTGATCGGTCTGCCGCTCGACCACGAACTCATCCTGTCCGAGCCGCTCAGCTTCAATGCGTCCGCTGTGCCTGAGGCGTCCACCGCTATCCACAGCGCCTTCGAGCATCGCGCCGATTTGCAATCCTCCCAAGCCCAGGTGCAGGCTGCCCAGCGTGTCCTGTCTGCCGCGCGTGCTGAACGCTTGCCGTCGGTCTCGCTGAACGGCAGCTATGGCGTCATCGGCCCCAATCCCGCTTCCACTCATGGCGTGTTCGCCGTCACCGCCGCGGTGAATGTGCCTATATGGCAAGGCGGGCGGACGCGCGGCGACATTGAACAGGCCACAGCGGTCCTCGATCAACGTCAAGCCGAACTGACTGACCAGCGAGGCCGCATCGAGCAGGACGTACGCACGGCTCTCATCGAACTCCAAACTGCCAGTGGTCAAGTCCGTCTGGCCGAGAACAATCGTGGTCTGGCCAGCGAAACCTTGACGGAAGCGCGCGACCGCTTTGGCGCGGGAG
>DATHIZ010000388.1:0-16849 GCA_035316385.1 Bryobacteraceae bacterium
GGAATGCAAACAACCATCCATAGTGTCGCGAGAAGGAACAGTGCAGAGATACCCCGTAGCAGCAGTGCGGCGCCCCCCAAGCCCGGCTCGTGCGCCAAACCATGCTCAGAGAGCGAGCCACATTGCGGAAGGCCTGAAAGCGATTCTTGAAGAAAAAAGGGAATGCCCATTCCACGGAATGAGCATTCCCTTTCCTGTTTTCAGGCCCCTGGTTGACCAGGGCTTACGTTGATGGGAGAACTGATCTCGACGGCATCGCAGCCGCCAAAACCGGTTAGTGATTGGAGTTTAGGCTGAGCGGGGATTGAAGTCAAGGGCATTTTTTCCCGGTGCTACTGGTACCCGTAAGTCATGCGCAACAAACCATTTACCAGCCAACATGTTCTTCGCCGGCTTGTGAAAAACATCTCATTATCCTGTGGAAAATAGACAGGGGAACCCAGCTAAACCGCCTGATTTCCACTACTTAGAACACGGTCAATAACCAGGGTAGAAGCTTAATCTCCGGTCAGATGCAGCGTCGTCATGGCCTCGTCCGCTTCCAGCGTTCCGAAGCGGCGGCGGTACACGCGCATGCCCGCATAAATCAACCCGGCCACCAGGCAAAGCGCGCTCATGGCGATACTCAAGTACATGATGTTGACCAATAAACGGTACAGAGGCTTGATCGGACTCGGAGGCGGAACGTCATTCCAGGTGATCTTGGCTTCGTATTGCACACGGCCTAATAAAGTGTCCGCCTGTGCCTGGGTGGCCGAGCCATAGACGGCCGCAACCAATACGTCCGATCGCTTCGCATGCACGTTCGGCAATAGCTTGAACTCGATTGCATGCAGGCGGGCCATCTCCGGTGACGGATAGTAAAAGAGAGCCAGACGCGTGCGGCCGTTGTTCGCCTCACCCGGCCCCTTGCCCAACTCGTACTCGGCCACCTGGGCCTCGGCGCCCTGCTCGAAACCGGGCTTTAGAGACACCAGCTCGGGAGCAAATGCTGCCAACGAAACCGGACCCAACACATACTTCGCCGAGCCGGGCACCAGACCT
This sequence comes from Bryobacteraceae bacterium, assembly GCA_035316385.1. Classification (GTDB taxonomy): domain Bacteria; phylum Acidobacteriota; class Terriglobia; order Bryobacterales; family Bryobacteraceae; genus Bog-105. The sequence continues at coordinate 1,045 of DATHIZ010000388.1, forward strand.
TGGCGCGGAATGAATGTGAGAATCGCCGGCAGTGAAGTACCACGTTTATTGGGCAGACTCTTCAACTCGCCCGCGGCTTGCTCCTTATTCGGCATGCCGCCTTCGAAGACGACCACATAGTTTTCGTCCGCCATCACCGTGCGCCGTCCGTCGGTTGAGCAAAAGGCCGTGAAATCGCAGGAGCGTGAGCCGGTCGAACGCAACCACTCCCACGCTGCCAGAGCACCGGTGAGGTCTTTCATCCGGTAGGTAGTAACGGCTAAATTACCAACTTTTCCGCTATCGGCCTGCGCCAGTCCGTACTCATCCCACAGCGCCTTATTATTTGAAGACTGGGCGGATAAGACAGCCGCCAGAAGTAGACAACCCGAAACTAAGCCGCGGCTCCGTGACATTTTTTGTATTTCTTTCCGCTGCCGCAAGGGCACAGATCGTTACGGCCCACCTTGGGACCTTTCGATACCGGCTGGTGCGGCTGCTCACCTGTCCCGTTGCTGCCGTTGAACTGCAGATCAGCGAGTTCCTTGTCTTTCTTACGATGAATATTACGCGTTAAATCGATCACCGACTGCTGTGCTTCGCGCTGCTGCGCCTCGATCTGCGCCTGCGAAATCCCCGGCTCGAGAAGTTCTCCCGCGCCGCCCTCGTCGTCATCGTCATCGTCGTCCATGTCCGGATAAGGCAGGGGCGGCTCCCCGGGAGGAGTTCCGCTTTCAATTCGCATGAAGTAGAGAAATCTAATGGTCTCGTCTTCAATCCGGTCCATCATGTCCTGGAACATGGTGAACGATTCCTTCTTATATTCGATGAGCGGATCTTTCTGCCCATACCCGCGCAGTCCGATGCCTTCCTTCAAGTGGTCCATCGACAGCAAATGGTCTTTCCACTGGTTGTCCACCACGTTCAACATAATGATGCGTTCCGCCTGACGGAGATTGTCGGGGCCGATCATCTGCTCTTTCGACTCGTAAAACGCTTTCAGAACATCGGTGACGCGCTGCTCTACTTCCTCCCGGCTTAGGTCGTTCAGGTCATCGAGTTCAATCTTCACGCCAAATTGATTTAACAAGACGGTCTGCAAACCGGCCAGATCAAATTGGTCGGGCCGCGAGCCTTCCGCGCAATATTGATCGATGAAGGCGCCGATGATACCCCGGACAATCTCTTCGATGCGTTCCTTCTGGGTATTGCCTTCCAGCAGCTGCCGCCGCATGCCGTATACCGCCTGGCGCTGCTTGTTCATGACGTCGTCATACTCAAGCACGTGCTTGCGCGAAGCAAAATGCTGGGCTTCCACGGCCTTTTGCGCCGACGCAATACGCGAAGTGATGAGCTTCGATTCAATCGGCACGTCTTCTTCCATGCCGAGGCGCAACATCAGATTCTGCATCCGGTCGCCGCCGAAAATACGCAGCAGGTCGTCCTGCAGCGAAAGATAAAACCGGGAACTACCTGGATCGCCCTGACGGCCCGCGCGTCCTCGCAACTGGTTATCGATACGCCGTGATTCGTGCCGCTCCGTTCCCAAAATGTGCAAACCGCCCGCCGCCACAACTTCCTGGCGCTCCACTTCGATCTCGGCCCTCACCTCAGCCCGGATCCGTTCGAGCTCTTCCGGCGGCAGCAGTTCCGCCGTCTTTCCATACTTCTTCAAGCGGTCCGCCAGAAGCACATCCGGATTTCCGCCGAGCAAAATATCGGTACCGCGCCCGGCCATGTTGGTGGAAACCGTCACCGCGCCCTTGCGGCCCGCCTGCGCCACAATGTGCGCTTCGCGTTCGTGATTCTTGGCGTTCAGCACCTCATGCCGGACGCCCATCTTCTTTAAGATGTTCGAAAGCCGCTCCGACTTCTCCACCGAGATGGTGCCCACCAGCACCGGCTGCCCCTTTTCATGCAGCACCTTGATCTCTTTTGCCGCGTTACGAAACTTTTCTTCTTCGGTCCGGTACACGACGTCCGGGCTTTCCAGACGGATCATCGGCTTATTGGTCGGAACAACCGTTACTTCCAGGTTGTAGATCTTGTTGAACTCCGCCTCTTCGGTGTCGGCTGTACCCGTCATGCCGGCCAACTTCTTATACATGCGGAAGAAGTTCTGGAACGTGACGCTGGCCATGGTCTGCGTCTCGCGCTCAATCTTGACCTTCTCTTTGGCTTCCACCGCCTGATGCAGCCCATCGCTCCAACGGCGTCCGGGCATCAAACGCCCGGTGAACTCGTCAACGATAATGACCTGGCCTTCCTGCACGACATAATCGCGATCTCTCTGATAAAGGATATGCGCGCGCAACGCCTGCTGTACGTGATGGTTCATCTCAATATTCGCGGGATCATAAAGATTCCCGGTATTGAGTAACTTCTCCACCTTCAGCACGCCTTCTTCGGTAAGCGCCACCGAGCGATGCTTCTCATCAACAGTAAAGTCGCCGGTGGTAAGCGATTGCCCCGGCTCCTTGCCTTGAATCACTTCGCCGCGGATCAGGTTCGGAATAATGCTATTGACGCGATAGTACTTATCCGTCGATTCTTCGCTCGGACCCGCGATAATGAGCGGCGTACGCGCTTCGTCGATGAGAATCGAATCCACTTCGTCGACAATGGCGAAGTTAAACTCCCGCTGAACATAGTCTTCCAGCCGGAACTTCATGTTGTCGCGCAAGTAATCAAAACCAAATTCGTTGTTGGTGCCGTAGGTGATGTCGGACGCGTAGGCCTCCCGGCGCTGCTGGTCGTCCAGATCGTTAACAATATTCCCGACCGTCAAACCAAGCGAGCGATGAATGCGGCCCATCCACTCGGAATCGCGCCGCGCCAGGTAGTCGTTCACGGTCACAATGTGAACGCCCTTGCCTGCAAGCGCATTCAAATAGCTGGGCAGCGTGGCAACCAGGGTCTTCCCTTCGCCGGTTTTCATTTCCGCGATGCGGCCGCGGTGAAGCACCACGCCGCCAATCAGCTGGACATCGAAGTGGCGCATATTCAGCACGCGCCGCGCCGCCTCCCGGCAAACCGCAAACGCTTCCACCAGAATGTCGTCGAGCGCCGCACCGTTGGCAATACGCTGTTTAAATTCGACTGTTTTTGCTGCTAAATCGGTATCCGATAGGACCTTGAGCTGTGGCTCGAGATCGTTGATCGCCGCCGCAATGGGGCGTATCCTTTTGATCTCGCGATCATGTTTCGTGCCAAATACTTTGGCGAGCGTAGCATCGAGCATAATTAGGGACAGGTTTCTACTTATTTAATTGTACGGGACTTTCTACAAACTCGCGCAAAACGGGCACAGCCGGTCGCGCCGCCCATGTTCTGCGAGTCCCCGTTCTGTTTGGCGGCGCGGAATCCGTGCCCTTTGCGCTTTAAGCAAACTCGCGCAAAACGGGCACAGCCGGTCGCGCCGCCCATGTTCTGCGAGTCCTTGTTCTGTCTGGCGCCGCGGAATCCGTGCGCTTGCGGTTACCGCTCCGCCCGCTCCGCGCGGTTGATCATCGGCTTTAGAATTTCATCCAGAAGAGCGGGCGCGTTGGACTCACGTGTCAGGTGCGGGTATTTTTCTCCTTCATGATAATCGATTCTCACGACCTTGAAAAACCCGGTGTTTTCCACGATCAGCTCAATCGGCGCGCTGCTCCCCTTGGCGTCCCGTATGGCGGCGTGGAGCAATTCTTCATTCGCTTGCCGCCCGTTGATCGCCACCAGTTTCATGCCGGGTCCCAAACCCGCGGCGTAGGCCGGCGATCCAATGAGAACGTCCCGCACCGTCTCGTCGCCCACCCGGATTCCCAGCGAATACCAGGCATTCACGCCCCGGTCACGCGACTCGGCGGCACGTGTGAACTCATTCGCCTGGTCCGTATACTCCATGCGATAACCGCCATTTGTGATCCCTCCCAACGGAGCACGGGGCGATTTCGAAGTAAGCCTCTCTCTTAGAAACGACGCCCAATCGTTGGGCACAATCGCGTGTAGATTCGAGATAATGTCATCAAAAGTGTAGGGTATGACCTTCGGAGCCGTATCGCCGCCTACACCTAGAAATCGTGCGCAGAAGTCGTTCAAGCTCTTTTTGTTGTTTGAAAGTTTTCGCATCGTGGTGTCGACGTCGAGCCAGAGCAACTCGCCTTCGGCATAGTAGTCCGTGGAGCGCCGCCAATTGTCCCAGGAATCGCTGGTTGCGGAGAGAGTTTGCGCCGCGGTAGCCGTGTCCTGCAGATCGCGCCAGGTCCGGCCGGGCCGGTAATCGAGTTGGGCCGCGCTATCGGCCAACATCGCCCGGTATTGATCCGCCGTCCAAAGTCCGCTGCGCGCCGCCAGCACGTCTCCCGCGTATTCCGTTAAGCCTTCATAGACCCACAGCAGTTCGCCTTTCATGGGCTGCTGATAGTTGGTTGTCGCCAACCCGGCGGGGCGGCGGTATTTTCCGTTCCAGGAATGTGAAAATTCATGCGGCAGCAGGCTGGCATTCAGCATATTCAAATCTTCGTCCAGGAACGTGCGCGCTTCCACCCGGTCGTCGCTGGACTGGTGATGCTCCAGACCGAAATGCGCTACGTTTTCGCTCAACGTCAGCAGGAAATGATAGCTGCCGTAATGCCTCGATCGGTACAGCGCTCCCGTCTCGCGAACCAGGTGGCTAAGCGCTTCGATTTGGTCCGGGCCGGCCGCCAAATCTTCCGGGCCATCGGCCGCCATGTCGAGATAGTGCTTGGGCGAAATTTCCGGCGCCAATGAGATTTGCCTGAAGAAACGTCCGGCCAGCAGCGGGGAATCTACCAGGGTCTCAAGCGTCGTCTCTTCGAAGTGAACTGTGTTTCCAGCGCGGGCCGTCTCAATCAAAGCCGTGCCGAACTTCCACCCCTCCGGCAACGTGATCGATGGGGTGAAGCGCACCTCGGCCGCCGGGATGCCTGCGGGATAGAGGGTGACTTCATTCCAGCTTACGATCGCCAGATTGGCGGTCGTGGCCGCGCCCGCCGAGAATCCGGTGGGCGCGGCCGTCGCCAGAAAATCGACCTTGGCCTCAATCGAGCTCACGCCCGCCGGAACGGTCAAATGAAACGCGAACATGTTCACGTTGTCGCGCTGCCAGGGAAGGATTTGGCCCTTTGCGGTAAACACCATGCCGGCGAAGTTGTCAATCGGTCCGGTGGGCCCATGCTCGCCCGGAATCCATTGCGGGTACGTCAGAGTGAGCGGTCCCGGCTTTACTGGAATCGTCAGCCGCGCGTGCAGGATCTTGCGTGGAGCGTCCGTGATGTCAAGCGTTACTTCAATCGGATTGTTCGTCTGCGCCGAGACTGTGGCGGCTAAGGCCAGAAATAGAGCGCCGAAACTGTGCTTGCTCAACGTATTCACTAGACTTGTTTGCTAGACCCATCATAAGTAGATCTGCTATTTGGACGTTCGTGGGATAATTTCAACGTGGGCGACTCAGAAAAATTCGAGCTAAGCCAACCGCCAAGTCTCTTTGCGCGGGCGGACGACGATGCATTAGATATCGGTGACAGCATCATCACCACAACGCTCGACAGCGCGTTGAACTGGGCGCGAAAAAATTCGCTGTGGCCCATGACATTTGGCTTGGCCTGCTGTGCGATCGAAATGATGTCGATGATGGCCTCGCGCTACGACGCCGCGCGTTTTGGCGCCGAAGTATTTCGCGGCTCCCCGCGGCAATCCGATCTCATGATCATTGCCGGACGCGTCTCGAACAAGATGGCTCCCGTCATCCGGCAATTGTACCGGCAAATGCCCGAGCCAAAGTGGGTGATCTCCATGGGCGCCTGCGCCACTTCCACGGGCGTGTTCAGTAATTATGCGCTGGTGCCGGTGAACCAGGTGATTCCGGTGGATGTGTACGTGCCCGGCTGCCCGCCACGTCCGGAGCAACTGATTTACGCGATCATGCTGCTGCAGGAGAAAATCCAGGCAGAGCATGGAACGGTAAAGAAGATGCTCAATATGGCCTAAACAAATCTGGCGTAGACTATTAAATTCTATTCTTTTCCTCTGTATGCAGCGGAAGGCGTAGCGCGGCGAGCAGCGATAGCGCATGCAGCCCGCAGAGCAGCCAGAACGTTGCGGCAAACGCGTGCTTGTTGTCAGTGGGTGAGACGCCGAGCCTGGCGTGCAGGAAAATCGCCAGCAGCGTGGTCGCCACTGGCCCCCCGAGCCGCTGGACAATGTTCAGCGCAGTGGTGGCAACCGGAATCGTTTGCTTCGGTATAGACGCGTAGGCGGATGCAATTGAGGGGAGATTGATGGCGCCCAGTCCTAGCCCGCGCACAAAGAGAGAGATGCTTACAGTGGATGCAGGCAGTCCTAGCGCGCCGAATAGGGCAAATGGCAGGGTGCCCATCAAGGCAAGCAGCGCCCCGCTCGACGAGACCTTGCGCGGGCCGAAACGCTCCGTCAGAGTTCCCATCATCGGATAGGACAGCAGCATTCCAAGTCCCGCCGGCGCAAGCAGCCAGCCTGCGCTACCCGGCGAGGCGTTCCGCGCCATCAGCAGATAGAGCGGCAGCAGCATCTGTCCGCCGAAGGCAACTGCATTCGAGAGGAACTGCGTGGCGGCGGCCGCGGAAAACGTACGATCCCGAAACAACTGTACATCGATCAGGGCCAACGGGCCTCGCCGTGTTGCGTGCAGAGCAAACGCCGCCAGAAATCCGAGGGAGACCAGCAGTTCCATTTCACTGAAACGCGCTGTCCCCGGATTCGAGCCGAGGCTTTCCAGGCTATGCAGGAGCAAAACAAGGCCAGGAGACAGCAGGAGAAAGCCCTTGAGATCAAACGTTCTGGGATATGCCGCATCGTCATCCTTGGGCAGTAGCCAGAACGCCAGCACGGTAGCCAGAACACCAATGGGAAGGTTGATGAAGAAAATCCAGGGCCAGCCCGCACTTTGCAAAATGGCGCCGGCGACCACGGGGCCGAGAATCGGCCCAATCAGGACAGGCATCACCATGAAACCCATCACGCGCGCCACCTGACGGCCGGCAACGCGCGCGATCACCATTTGCGCCATAGGAGCAATTAGCCCCCCCGCCATTCCCTGCAACACTCGAAACGTGATGAGGGCCTCGGCGGATGTTGCCAGACCGCACAGCATCGACGTGAGCGTGAATGCGGTGAAGCAGCCGAGGTACACACGTTTCGCGCCGATCCGATCGACCAGCCAACCGCTCAACGGGAGGATGAGCGAGAGCGCCAGCAGATATCCGCTGGTTACCCACTGGATGGTCGTGAGCGGCGCGCGCAATTCGTGGCTCAACGTGGACAATGAGACGTTGACCACCGTCGCATCAAGGCTGGTCATGAGCGGTCCGAGCAGCACCACGCCCGCGATCTTCCAGACGGCCGGATCTAACGTGGGCGGCGCCGCCTGAACCGCCGGAGCTACCTGGTTCATTTCTAGCTCGTTCATTGCGCGAGCGCTTCCAGCAGTTCCTCCGTTTTGCGAACGCGGCCCATGCGCGGGAATATATTTTGGACCGCAAAGCCGTGTGCCTCCGCGCTTATGCTCGTCATCGCGTCTTCCGCGAAAATAACCTCATAGCCACGGTCAAATGCGGCGCGCGCGGTAGATTCCACGCCGAAATTGGTCGCGATGCCTCCCAAAACAATCGTGCGGATACCGCGCCGGCGAAGCTGCTGGTCCAACTCGGTGCTATAAAAAGCCCCCCAGCTCCGCTTGGTAACCAGCAGATCGCCAGTCTGGTAATCGGCCTCCGGTACAAGCTGCGAGGCAATGGGAGGTGGCGGCGGAGCGTTCGGATGGCGGATTGGGGCGTCCACTGGCAGGCGAAGGAACTCAGAAATCTCCGCTCGGACAAAAACGACCGGCGCCTTTTGCCCGCGGAATGCCGTCGCAAGCCGCGCCCCTCTTCGGGCTACGTCCGTTCCCGAGTGAGGCACAAGCGGCATGCCCACTGTGGCGTGCTGCAGGTCGATCAAGACCAGCGCTGTGGTCTTCGGATCAATAGAAATCATTTACAAAGGCTCCTTATGTGAGGATATCCTCATATTCATCTGTCATTATAATATGAGGATGCGCTCAGATTTGTCAACCGCCAAACGCCGCGTGCCCCAGCAGGAAAGAGGAGAACGCCGGGTGGCCGCGCTTCTCGAAGCCGCCGCCGCTGTGATCGTTGAGGTTGGCTACGATGCCGCCACCATGACCGGGATGGCGGAACGCGCAGAGGCCTCCATCGGAGCCATGTATCAGTATTTCCCCAACAAAGAAGCAGTGGTGAGGGCTTTGCGATCTCAGTACGGCGCGGAAATGGAAGAACGTTGGAAGCCCCTGGCCGCGGAATCGGCAACGCTCAGCATCGAGCAGTTAGTCGACCGGATATTTGAAGTACTGGTGGAATTCATGGAAAGCAGGCCAGCCTATATCCCTTTGCTTAGCGCCCCCGTAACGTACTCTCGCGATCCGGAGGCAAGAAATCGTCTACGGGAGCACTTCGCCAAACTTTTCCGTGAAAAGAGGCCGGAATTGTCGCCAGAACAGGCGTTCCGGGTGGCCAATGTGACCCTCCAAATGGTCAAAGGCCTCAATCCGATTTACGCCGACGCCAAACCCAAAGAACGCCGCGAACTTTTGCAGGAATTCAAACTCGCCGTGACGGCTTACCTTAGAGCCAGATTGGGTGCCTGATCTCCTGCATCGCGATGGAGAGCCCACACGACGGATTGAGCATTCGATAAGCACAGGACGTCGGAAAGGGACCAGCTCTTACGTCAAACTCTAGTTCGATTTGGTGAACTGTTCTCGCCTCATGATTTGCACCTGCTCGTTACTCAATAGAGCCCATGTAGTTCATGCTTTGTGTCGCCAGATCGTAGATGGCGTACAAAAGAATATAGAGCGCCGGGAGATGCGTTGCACCTTTCGGCTGCGATTCAGGAGAACTGATGGATGGAGATCTCGTCACCGGTCGCGTGCGCTGGACGGACATGACCCCGGCCGAATGGCGCGACCGCGACGAACGAGCCATGGCGGAGGCAAAGGCGACGGAACCTTCCAACCATTCGAGAAGGAGTACTTCCGGAAAAGCGGCAGCCGCGTACCGGTGCTCATCGGCGCCGCAACTTTCGAAGGAAGTGGGAACGAGGGTGTCGCTTTCGTGCTCGATTTGAGCGAGCAAAAACGCGCCGAGGAGGAGATCAGGACCCTTAAGGACCAACTCTATCGAGAAAATCTGGCGCTGCGCGACGAGGCCGATCGGGCCTCGATGTTCGAGGAAATTGTCGGCGCGTCAACGGCGCTGCAGGCCGTACTTTCCCGGATTGCCAAAGTCGCTCCGACTGACTCTTCGGTTTTCATCACCGGAGAGACTGGCACGGGAAAGGAACTCATTGCGCGCGCTGTTCACAAGCGGTCCCGGAGGTCTGGACGCGCCTTCGTGAGCGTGAACTGTGCCGCACTTGCGCCATCGCTGATTTCCTCCGAGTTATTCGGCCATGAAAAGGGAGCCTTCACCGGAGCCACGCAACGCCGGTTCGGCCGCTTCGAGTTGGCAGACGGCGGAACAATTTTCTTGGATGAGGTAGGCGAACTTCCACCGGACACCCAAGTCGCGCTCTTGAGAGTGCTACAGGAATGGGAATTCGAGCGAGTCGGGGGAACACAGACCATCGGGGTCGACGTCCGCGTTATCGCTGCCACGAATCGTGATTTGAAAGCCGCAACCGCCAGTGGAACCTTCCGCCTGGACCTTTTCTATCGGCTAAACGTATTCCCAGTCGAAGTGCCGCCTCTCCGAGAGCGTAAAGACGACATCTTGATGTTGGTCGAATATTACGTTCAGCGCTACGCGACCCGGGCAGGCAAGAATATCCGGTCGATCGACAAGAAAACGCTCGAACTCTTTCTGTCCTACAACTGGCCCGGCAATATCCGGGAGTTGCAGAACGTAATTGAAAGGTCCGTGATTGTAAGCTCTGGTGAGGTTTTCTCGGTCGATCAATCCTGGCTTTCCAAAGAATCGTCTCAAACGGCGTCTCGGGTTCAAGCGTCGCGGCCTTTCAAAGGTGACCCGCGTGGCGAACGGGAGATCATCGAGGCCGCGCTGGCCGGGAGCAGAGGCCGGGTCTCCGGACCATCAGGGGCGGCGGCCAAGCTCCGAATCCCGCCATCCACTCTTGAGTCCAGGATCAAAGCGCTGAAGATTCGCAAGAGCGCGTTCAAATTCGGTTAAAACTTGCTCGCGAAGCGAACGCGGTAGCAATGGCGTGATTTGCTGCCTCGGAGTTGAACGCCCACGTGGAGCAAATTATTTTGGTCTGTCAGGAATAGAGCATGGCAATAGGGGTTCTTACACCAGTATGTGGTTATGCACGGCAAGGTTATATATTCAGACAAGTTCGTATGTAAACTTACCTGCCGTAAGTCAATCGCTAGTCTCGCCATTGCTCTACTCGAAAGGAAATCCCCTGTGAAGTTAGATTCAGTATGTATATCGAGGACTCAATTTGCCCTCCTTGTCTTCATCTCGTTGTGTGGACTTACTCATTCAAGTAAGGCCCAAACCGCTAATTCAGCAACCTCAACTCACGTCGCCGCTATGGTATCGGCCTCTATAGCCGTAGGTGAGGAGCTACAGATACCGCCCGAGATCGCGCCGCCAACAGGGAATGTCCTATTCCTTAAAGCCCATGCGACCGGCACTCAGAACTATATCTGCGAGCCCTCAGCAGATGGCGGAAGCAACATTTGGGTATTCTTCTCGCCGCAAGCGACATTGTCCGTGCCACTGTTCGAGCACCGCGATCAGCAGGTCCTCACGCACTTTTTGAGCCCTATCCCTGATGCGGCCTCAACGCCAGATGTGAGTTGTACTCTGTCCAATGAAACGGGTAAAATAAGTTGTCCTACCTGGCAAAGCTCCATCGATTCGAGTGCTGTCTGGGGCGGTAGGGTAGGCAGCATCGATGCCGGCACGGACCCCAGTTGCCCTAACGCGGGATCAATTCCCTGCCTCCTGCTCAATGCTGTTGCAACCAGACGCGGACAAGGTACTTTCGGATTGCTGGCGACGACAACTTACATTCAGCGCCTCAACACGGAGGGGGGCGCCGCGCCTACGGCCAATTGTAAAGTAGGCGACCAGGCACTGATCCCCTACTCGGCAACGTATTACTTCTACGCCCCGGAGCATGAACCCGGCAGGGGCGAACACTAATTACAGAAACATCCATCTCATGCCGCCTCAACTGGAGGCGGCAGATTGTGGCTGCCCTGATGCCTGTCGGAGAGGGCTTCCTGGTATAGGAATGCCGATATTCGGCATCGCCATCGCTATCAGACGCGGGTAGCAGATAGTCCGATCGCCGCACGCCAGCCAATGCAGGTTGCCTGGCGATGTCCATGATTGCTTTCACTCCTTCTCCACCGCTCTTACAGCTCCATTTCGTGCAATCGGCCCATCTCTATTCTATTTGGAATAACTTCTATCACTTCAAGCGGACTTCCATAAACGAACTGGGATCATTTATTCTGGTCTGGTAAGTCATTCTTCCGCGATGGGCGGTACTGTACGCGAGTTCCACTCCAACGGCAGACCGCTGACCTTCACGGCGCGTACTCTGTCGACCCCTTTTACCGGATTGCGCGGGATCGGGCGAACAAGTCTTGATCCTGACGAGAACGAGACGGCGTTTATCGCCGGGATCGACTTTTTTGCGTCGTTCAGCGACGGCGCCGGCGCCGATGTTTGGAGCCTCGTCCTCTAGCGTCGACGATACCGCAAGGAACACAATCTACTCGATCAAGGAGAATTCGGTGAGCGCGCAATAGCCTCTATCCAAGGCTCAGGAGGCCTTACTGGTTTCGGAAATATGCGGCGGTCGGACAGACGAAGAATGGTCCTCGACCAATTCGAAGCCGAAGATATCATCCAGCAGAGTCTCATGAAGGCATATCTGAACCTGTCGAGCTTTCGCTCTGCCTCAGGGTTTCGCACATGGTTGATTGCAATTGCGCTAAATGAGGTTCGTCAGTATAGGCGGCAGCGCTCTCATATACCTGCCATCGTCGAAGATATCGAGACCGTTCTCTCCACCGTCGCTGCGGTTGATTCTTTCCTGCACGACCTGGAGCAAAGAGAACTGCTCCATCTGTCCGGGAAGCCTCGAGGCAGGGATGGCTGCTCGAACTCGATGAGTTTTCACTCGGGGTGACGAATCACGGAATCTTCCAATACCGTAGGTAACGGAGACACGGGTTCCTTTTCGAAAGTCCACCCATATAACACCGGCAGTAAAAACAACGTGAGAAGCGTGGACGTCACCAGTCCGCCAATAACGACGGTTGCCAGAGGACGCTGGACTTCCGCGCCGGTGGATGTGGATATCGCCATCGGAAGAAATCCGAAGCTGGCAACACATGCAGTCATCAGAACTGGCCTAAGTCTTCGTCTTGCGCCATTTACAACCGCATCGTATGTTTTCTCCCCTTGTAACCTGAGTTGGTTGATTGAGCTAACAAGCACGATGCCATTCAGCATAGCCACGCCGAATAGCGCAATAAAGCCGATCAACGCCGACAAATTGAGATTCATGCCCCGTAGCCACAATGCAGCAATGCCGCCAACCAGGGCGAACGGGATATTGCCAATTATCAGAAATGCTTGCTTGAAAGAGTGGAAAGGTAAGTAGAGCAATAAAAAGATGACCGCCACGACGGTCGGAATAATCAGTGACAAGCGACGCGTTGCCCGTTCCTGGTTTTCAAACTGACCGCCGTACACAACGGAATACCCCACGGGCAGCTTGATTCGCGCCTCGACTTTGGCGCGAACTTCCGCAACAAAACTGCCCAAATCCCGGTTGCGAACATTAGACATGACGACTACACGGCGCTGTCCTTCTTCCCGCTCAATCTTTTCGGCTGCCCGTGTGACTTCAATTCGCGCTACCTGGCGTAACGCCACTTGTTCGCCATTGGGCGCATGAAGCATAACATTGCCCATTGCCTCCGGATTCGAGCGATATCGTTCCGGCAAATGCAGGGCGACCGTGTATCTTTTCTGCCCGTCTATGATCTCGGACACGACGGAGCCCGACGCGCCAGCTTCGACCGATTCTTGGACGTCAGTCACATTGAGGCCATAACGCGCCAGGGCATCCCGGTCCACGCGAACAGATAATTCAGCGACGCCAGAAGTCAGTAGAATCTGCGGTTCGGCTGCGCCCCGCACGGATGAGACTGCCCTCAGAACCTGCTGCGATAACGAATCGAGGGTGCTGAAATCGTCACCAAATATCTTGATCGCCAGATCCGCCTTCACGCCGGAGACAGTTTCATCTACTCGCATGGCCATTGGCTGCGTAAAGTTGTAATCGAGGCCGGGAATCTTTCCCAATTCCTTATCGAAAGCGGCGATCAACTCGTCCTTGGAATGAAATCGAGTCCACCGGCTCATAGGGCGAAGTAAGACATAGGTATCTCCTTCGTTGATGCCCATCGCTTCTGTCGCGAAATCGGGCCGGCCGATCTTGATTACAATATCCGCCACTTCCGGAAAGGCGCGCAGCATGCGTTCAATTCTTTTGCTGATTTCCACCGAGTCTGTCAAAGAGATTCCCGGCAGCTTGCGCGTTTCGATGAGGATCGATCCTTCGTCCAAGCGAGGCATGAATTCTGTCCCAAGAAAAAACAGAGACCCAATCGCGGTCGCAACCACGGCCAGGGCGCAAGAAACAACCAGCCAGCGGGAGCGGATCAAACTACGAAGCATTGTTGCGTATGGTTTGGTAATCCGCTCTGTCCAATGGCGCTGCGCCTTCTCCACTGCTCCCGCCCCCAGTCCTTTGGGAAAGGCGAAAGCGATGAAGGCAGGTACGGCAGTCAGCGCTAAGAGCAGTGCCCCGAATAGCGCCGAGCAGACCGTAAACGCCATGGGGCGGAACATGCGGCCTTCGAGGCCCTCAAGGAAGAAAATCGGCAGATACACAGAAATGATGATCCCGACGCCAAACAGCATGGGCCGTGCTACTTCGACGGTCGCATTACGAATCACCTGCAATACCGTTTGATCCTCGCGTCTTTGCTGAAGATGATGAACGGCATTCTCCGCCATCACAACGGCGCCATCTACAATCATGCCGAAGTCAATGGCTCCCAAGCTCATCAGGTTAGCGCTCACGCCGAAGAGGTGCATGTTCATGAGACCGATCAGCATGGAAAGGGGAATGATCGACGCCGTAATAAGCGCGGCCCGCAGGTTGCCGAGGAACAACAAAAGAATGAACGTGACGAGGACAAATCCTTCGAACAGATTTCTCTTCACAGTCCGAATCGTGCCGTTGATGACATCGGATTGATCGTAGAAGGGCGTAATCTTGACCCCAGCCGGGAGGCGCAAACTGGAGATCTTCGCCTTCACCGCCTCGATCAATCTCTTACCGTTCTCGCCCTTCAGCATGATCACCATTCCCGAAACGGTCTCTCCATTCCTCAGGACAGCGCCGATTCTGGGCATCGGTCCGATGGACACATCGGCGACATTGCGCAAATAAACGGGAGCACCCGCCCTTGCCAGAACAACGATGTTGCCCAAATCCCCTGTTGTCTCCGCGCGACCCGTACCGCGCAATGTGTACTGCTCGTCATTGTGTTCGATGAACCCGCCGCCGAAGTTCTTGTTGTTATCCGCGATCCGCCGAGCAACGTCATGCAGGGTCAGGCCATATTGTGTCAGAATGGCCGGATCAATCTTCACCTGATATTGCTTGACTTCGCCACCCCACGTATTCACCTCACTCACACCTGGGACGGTCCGGAGTTGACGCTTGATTTGCCACTCCTGAATATCCTTTAGCGCCATGGGGCTCATTGGCCCGGTCAAAGTGTATTGATACAGTTCACCGAATGCCGTGGCCGGAAGACCGAGAACCGGTTGCACACCAGCCGGAAGTTGCGCCGTGACCTGTTGTAGCCGTTCGTTCACGAGCTGACGGGCAAAATAGAAGGCTACTGAATCGTCGAAGACCACTGTGACCATGGACAAGCCCCGCTTTGAAAGCGAACGCACCTCCAGCTGTTTTGGCAAACCCATCATGGACTGTTCGATCGGATAGGTTACGAGTTGCTCGACCTCAGTAGGCGGCATCGAAGGAGCTTCGGTGACAACGGTCACCTGGTTGTTTGTTAAATCCGGAAAGGCTTCGACGGGAATGGTGTAAACGGCGTACCCGCCCACTGCGGCGAGGACAAGAACGCCTAGCAAAATGAACCAACGATTGGAAAGCGCGAGATCAATGATCCAGTTCAGCATGCTATTCACCCTGGAAGGAAGACTTAAGCAGCTGAGACTTCACGATAAAGCTGCCGCGCGTAACGATTAGATCTCCGGCCTGGATTCCTTCGAGGATTTGAACCCGCTCGCCCACGGCAACCCCTCTTCGGACAGGACGAACGTCGAAGCGCTCGGGAGCGGTACGAACGAAAACAACGTCCGCCCCGTTCACCTGCTGAATCGCATCCTGCGCGACCAATAGCATCGGGGCCGCGGAACCAATGGCGATCTGGGCGGTCGCCAGCATTTCGGGCCGGAGACGATTGTTCGTATTCGCGACGTCAATGCGGACCGGAACCAAACGTGTGGTCGGATCGGACTGTTGGCCGAGATTGGTCACATGGCCGGCGAAGTTCTGACCAGCGTCTTGTAAGTTGATGGTCGCGGCTTGTCCCAAGTGCAGCTGGCTAAGGTTCTCTTCCGGGACTGACGCCAGCATCCAGAGCCGCTGTAGCGCGCCCACGACAAACGCATCCATGGAGGGTTGAATCGTAGCTCCT
>DATHIZ010000389.1:0-3382 GCA_035316385.1 Bryobacteraceae bacterium
TGCCGGAGTGATTACTGGCATAGCTATGCTTTGCCTATACGCTTTCGTTCTGCGGCGCCGTGTTGTTCAAATGCGGGCCAAGTTCCTTGCGCATGCGCCCATGAAGCTGCTGTTCCTGTGGGTGTTTGGAGGATTTGAACGGCTGAACTCGCTCTTCCTTGGCCTGGGTGCACTCTGGCGCTGCATAGGCAGTCTGCAATTGCTGCGCGGAAGCACGTTCCTGGCTACTTCGAACGAAATACTCAGCCGCCTGGGAAAGCGCGACGGCCGCCTCCTGGCAAGCACGCCGCAAGAGGCAGCGGCTCTCATCGCCCGTTTTCCGCATCAACCTCACCGCTGGATGTGCATGTACAGCACGAACTCACTGCTATGTAGAGACGAATCCTGGCGCCAGGCATTCCATATGCTGCTGAAAGAAACCGATGCGGTGTTGATGGATCTGAGCGGCTCTCACCTTCGAATCGAGGTTGTAGCTATGAACTGGAGCGTCTGCTAGATAGCCTTCCCACCAACCGGTTCGTCCTGCTTGTGGATACCACGACAGATCTCGACTTCCTACAAGCCACGCTTCAAGCAGGCTGCGGCCGGATGGCACTCCAGTCGCCGAACCGCGAGACGGATCATGGGCCTGTGAAAGTCTTCCGGCTACGGCCGGAATATGTGGACGGTAAGCCCTCGCTGATGGCCATCCAGCAAGATGCCCAGCGCATGTTCGACATCTTATGCGAAACCCAGTCCTCGTTTGCTGGCCGATAAGGGGGCCCAGACGACCAGGAATCAGCTTATTATGGCTGAGCATTGAAAGATTCCGCGTCTGGGCGTTGACGGTTTACTCCAGAATTCCAACCCTCAACCGCATGGATCTGGGTTCTATGGAGACGAGTGCCGCGCTCCCTGAAGTCCAATTTCGTAATTTCTGGATTACCTGTCATTTGCTCGGAAGCAGGTGCCGCATCGACTGCTCCAAGCCGTTCTTTGCGTGGCCGTCTTGTCAAATGCGCCCGCCGACTGGCGACAGGTCGAAGCCGCGGACACAATCGTAAACGCCGCGGCCTCACCGGAACCGGCAGTTCCGCTCGGCGACGCGAAAGAGAGCATCGGCGCGAGGATAATAGTGCCATCCTCGCGAGTGCTTCCCGGCCGAAAACTTAAAAACCGTATAGAACTAAGAACCGCATAGAACAGTGTTATGATTTCAAAACGTTGGAGGCGCAGAATGAATCACAGATGGAAGACTCGGGAAGTATTCCTATCGGTCCGGGCCGTTCTCCTCGGATCAATGTTGACGGCAGGATTAACCAGTCAGGCCTCAGCGTCATTTATTACCTTTGAATCTGCAAGTCCGACGGTTGCGGGAATCACTCCGACACGGGATGCTTTTCGATCTGCCGTGGGCGGCGGTGCCGTGGCAGGAGCGAACGGAAATTTCGGTGGACTTCGCCGGGAAATTAATTGGGATGGCGTGCCGGATTTGTTTTCGGATCCGAATTTGCTGCCGGCCAATTTTTTTAACGTGAATTCACCGCGCGGCGCTGTCTTCAGCACTCCGGGGACCGGCTTTCTGGTAAGCGCCAATGCAGGCCTTGCGACACCTCCCCTGTTTGGGTTTCCGAACGACTAGCGAATTTGACTCAGATCCAATTTTTCGACGTGGCCAACAATCTGATCTACAGCCGTTTCGCGCTGGTGGCAGGCAATCAAGGTTTCACCTTCCTTGGCGGGGAAGCGACCGCCGGCGAACAGATTGCCAGAGTTCGGATCACGTCGGGCTTGAATACGATTGTTTCTAATGCGTTCTAGGTAATCCGAACGATGATGTCGTGGTAATGGACGACTTCATCTTCGCTACACCCCTGCCTACATCCGCGGCTACACCTGAACCAAGTTCGCTTAGCCTGCTCGGAGTGGGGACTCTCGTGTTAAGTTTAGTGCGCAAGAAACTTCGTAGCTCATATCCGATCCATTCTGGTTCCGTCAGCTAAGTTTTGGCATTGTGGCTGGTTGAAGCGCCTGCGGAAGCAGTCCACATCGTAGGGGCCGGCGCTCTTGGCGGCCCGATTGGCCCGAAGTCCCATGTCTGGCACGGAATCTCAACTTCCGTATCCCCGACGATCCACTCGGTAGCTGAAAGCGGCGGTCTCTCCGACGAACGATGTTTCCCGCCAGTCCGCCGGTCTGACAGCCAGTGCTGCCGGCCGGTCAACGATGACAAATTGACGGCGTCCTTTTGCAACAGACATTTGCGATTTTGCGCAGTCGCTGTCCCGAGCCCGCAAACGAGCCTGCGAATGGTTTGCGGAGTTCGCCGGAAGGTTAAACCGTCAGGATCAATTTGCAACTGACATCTGCGACCTCCGAACCGCTGATTTCATTGAGCTCCCGTGCCGTTGCAAAACTTACCCTTTGTGAGACGCGCTCGCTGACATTGCTCGCTCTTCGTCATCGTCTTCGTATTGCGCTCAGCTGAGTTCTTGGGCGAGTCCGATGAGAAGCCCTTCAGGCCCGCGGATGTAGCAGAGCCGATACGCGTCTTTATACTGGACTACTTCGCCTACGAGCTGCGCGCCGCGCTTGCGGAGCCTTTCAAGCGTCTCGTCGATGTCGTCCACGGCGAACATGACGCGGAGGTAGCCTAGAGCGTTCACCGGGGCGTTGCGGTGATCCGCGACGACAGGCGGCGTGAGAAAGCGGGAGAGCTCGAGCCGGCCGTGGCCGTCCGGCGTGCGCATCATGGCAATCTCGACGCGCTGATCGCCCAGTCCAGTGACACGTCCGGCCCATTCTCCTTCGATCGTGGCCCGCCCTTCGAGCTCGAGGCCGAGCTCGCGAAAGAAATCAATCGTCCCTCCGAGGTCATCGACGACGATTCCTACGTTGTCCATCCGTTTGAGCGCCATGTCTCCAATTTACAAGGTGTCGTCGAGTCTCGACAAAAGCGCTGACAGGCCTTTTGCGAGCGGAAGATACGGACCTGAAGTTACCCACGATAGCTGAAATCACAAAAGACCCGAAGCGACCGGGATTTCCGTTCCACGGACTCGAAGAAGTAGGCGTTTTCGCATAGGAACTAGCGCGAATTTAGCCAGCACACCGGCCATCAAACTGCAGAAGGAAGCTGCAAACAGCACGCTGCTCCAAGTGCCGGTCGCTCCAGTTAAAAAGTTCGCCAAAGGCACCGTCAAGGCTACTGTGCCTTTCGCGGTATAGAGTAGTCCGTTGTTAGCGGTGGCATGCTTGATGCCGAAGCTATCGCCGCAGATCGCTGGGAAAACGACGAATATCTCGCCCCAGAAAAGAAAGACGAGCGCGGCGAAGAGCACGAAACCGTAAGGGTTGCGGCCAAAGATAGCCATTCCGAAGAGCGCAATCGATTCCAGTGAAA
>DATHIZ010000390.1:0-7376 GCA_035316385.1 Bryobacteraceae bacterium
CGAGTTCGGGTACCCGTCCTGATGCTGAATGGGCGCTATGACTTCGCCGCGCCCTACGCGACTCTTCAGAAACCCCTGTTCCAATTGCTCGGTACCCCGGAACGCGATAAGCGGCACATACTGTTCGATACCGGCCATCTAATCACGCTGCAGGACCTCAAGCGCGAAGTGCCGAACTGGCTTGATCGCTACCTTGGGCCGGTGGCAATCAACCATTGACCGGCACAATATCCTCGCTGTCAAACGCGCGGTATCTCGGCAGGATCTACTAAGTTTTCCATGCGCTCGGACGCGGGAATAAGCGTCGTAGAAAAGCGGGAACCCATCGTCGCATTACTCAGGACCATTGGCCGGCCAATATTCGGTATGGCGTATGGTCCGAAAACCGGAAGAGGCAGAAAACAAACCCGGCATGTTGGGTTTCGGTTGGAAGCACGGATGGGTAATTTAACAACTTAAGCGGCTTGTCTAACGGTTAAATCGCCGATAGAAGCTCTGAAGAAAAACATTCTGTTACTAATACGATCCGGCTTTCCGGACCATACGGGGGATCGACCATTACTTCAGGAAACAGACGCCTCTTGGTCTGGCCGGCACGGAAGGCGGCCTGTATCTCGACCGCCACGATTTTGCGAAGATTGCCTGGCTGTACCTAAAGAACGGTGTTTGGGAGGGCAATCAGATCGTCAGTCCGTCATGGGTGAAGGAGTCACTGACCGCTTCCGCCACGGTCTCTGCGACGACAGGCGTCAAATACGGGTTCATGGCTGCGGAAGCAATCGCGCGCGTAACCGCCGCTGTGAAAGGTCGGAACCAGCCGTAAAGTATTTCCAATCCCGGAATAGGCATCTCGTCCGCCGCTTCTTTGTGGCTCAGCCTTTGTGACTCAGTGGTCGTCATCATCGTCATCGTGGAACTTCTTAGCGGCCTTGACGAAGGGTCCGGGCATCTGGACGTTCCGCTCGCCCGGATAGGGACGCGCCCAGCCGGTGGTCGAATACCAGATGACATGGTTGAGGAAATTCGGGTCGACCGCGTCGGCCTTATCGTATTTGTTCTTCATTACCTCGGCCGTGGCGCTCAACCAGGCTTGCTGCATCGGAGTATACGCGGTATTTTCCTTGTGTGGCAGGTCTGGCCCGCTGTCCAGCGCGATGACCGCAGGTAAATGATCATAGGGCCTCAGGTCGGGCGTATCCTGAAACGCGTCGAACATCGGCGAGGCAACCAGGTCGAACTGGGTCAAAGGCGTCATGCCGAGTATGTTCTCGATCGTGCGGTTGATGTTCTCGGCGGTGTAAGTGGTGTGGATCACCTTGCCTTGGCCAGGCGCCTGCGGAGCCGCGGTGTAGGGACTGATGACATAGACCGGCTGGCGATGTCCGTCCACGTGATCGACACCACCCTGGCTATCGTCTTCTTCGACGAAGATCGCAGACTGTGCCCAGACCTTGCTGTGGCTGATCGCGTCAACCATTCGGCCTAGAGCAAGGTCGTTGTCGGCTTCATAGTTGATCGGATAAGGCTGGCCCTTCGTGGTCCCGGCGGTGTGGTCGTCCGGCAGCCAGAGAATCGTCAGGTTGGGAACCTGGTTCTCCGCATCCAAATGTTGGAATAACGGTATCCAGTAGTCCATCCGATATTGGTCCGGGATGATGAGATTGAATGGCGGATAGTGCGGGTCCAGAATTTTCGCCGCTGATGGGACCGGCGAGGTGACGCTCACCGTGCCATCCGGAACGATGCAGCTTCCGGCGGGAGCTTTGCCTTCCTTGCACAGTGCGGTGCTATAGAAATCACTCCATGTATATTTGGCGCCATTGGGCTTCTTGGCGACCTTCGCGTCGTTTGCCCACTCTCCGTACAGTCTGGCCGAAAGGCCCTTGGCTTCCGCAGCCGTCCACAGAAATCCTTTTGGTGTATTGGTCAGCGCATCGTCGGCGTCGCCGCCGGGGTAGGAACGGATCCAATCCGGCGACAGGATATCGTTCGAATAAAAAGAGCCCGACATAACGATCCAGGGGTGGCCGTCTGCCGACTGACGGCTGGGGGCATAGACATTGTCGAGCAGCGGGAAACGCTTGACAAACGCATGTTGGTTCGGCAGCGCCGACGCGAAGACCGCAAGCGACGGATCGCCATTGCCCCACGGCACGTCACCCAGCATCTGGTCGTAGGTGCGATTCTCCTTGATGACTAGGAACACATGCTTGATGAGCGAGGGTTCGCCGATATGCCTGGGAACTGCCACGGGTTTTGCCTTGGCGTCGACATACTGCAGTCCCACCTGGATGTTCGTTGTCAGGTTCCAGTGGTTGTTATTGATCACCTGTGTCGTGTACTTGCCAAGTTGATCTGCATTGGGCAACGGAATCAGGTTGACCACGCCGGTATCCTGATGCGTGTTGAAGCCGGTGACGCCAAGTGCGGAAGCCAATACACCTTGCGCGCCCAGACCTTTGTCGTCGGCGACGACGAGCTGTCTCTGCGCTGCGTCATAAACAATGGAAGTCGGGAAATAGCCGGTCGGAATATGACCAATGACCGGTTTGGCGTCCCGGCCAGAAAGGTTGACGACGGCGATAGCATTGGCCTGCCCCAGGGTGACAAAGGCGCGGCTGTTATCGACCACGGCAACCCCGTTTGGTCCGGACCCGAAAGTGCCCCCTGCGATAGGGTATTCTGGGAAACTTTTTCAATTAGATGTCAGAACAGACGATACCCTTGAGAATGGGAACGTAAATTGTAACCGAGCAGGCGGTCAAGGGGCTCAAATTCCCGAAGGGAGGCTGAAGTCTGATCGTTATAAAAACCACATCCTAGAACTAGCTGGATGTGGACTAGAGCGGGCGTCGAGCCCCGATCTTCACCGCCAGCCGAACTGTATCTCACTCTTCGGAAATCCATCAATTCTTCCAGATGTATCTGACTCAGGTCGGCGAGGCCACGTTGTTGACAGAACGTCTGCAACCGGCCCAACAATGTTTTGTACTGGGCCGATCGTGGATGCTTCCCGTTTCTTCGCTTTTGGGTTATTCAACTCAGAGAGGAACTTCTGAATCGTATCCTCGGGGCGCTTAGCTCGCGACAGGGCAGCCGCGATAGCGACCGCTGGAAGTGGGCTAGTTGAACGCAGCAAGTTCGTGTCGAGCAGTAGGCCGCTCCTAACGCGTTCCTTGCTTTATCCCAAGAGCCAAGTTCCTTCGCAAGAAACACCATGCGTTCCGCGTCGGCCATCACGCGGGTGCCCGTGCTCAGGCAGTTGTAACCGGCGTGGCCCGGTAACAGGCCATCAGCCGGTATCACACAAGAACACACCTTGAAGGCACGGTCGTATTCGGGGCGGTCATGGGAACACTTTTTATGCCGCTGCCACAATATAATCGCCATTCTGCATCCCCCAATAGACCGTGTGGATGCCGTTCTCACATCGCTTCCACCGACTGACGTCAAATGCCGCGTGAAGTCGTCGCTCGAGATAACCCAGCAATACCTCGGTACTCTTTTTGTCTCCTATTGGGACTCACATAATATAGCGGAATCAAAAGGCGATGGAGGATTGCTTCCAGAAAGCGCTAATGAGTTTTGCGGCGACGAGGCATACGCTTGTCGGATCCTGCGAGTTGGCCAAGGTTGATCCGTTTCGTTTGGTTTCAGGACGTGCTGTTGCGGGTCGGAGCGCATTCCATTCAGCGACTCGACGAGTTGTTGCCTCACCGCTGAGCCACCGCGCGGCCGTAAGCATCTCAACGGAATCGTGAATACCTTTAACACCGTCCTTAAACGGTGTTCATGTGATGCTTACGCTCGCTCACATCCATTTCGGCGGCTGCTTGCTTCTGCGTAATGAGTTTCTTCTTGGCTTTCTTCAGCGCCACCAGCCGGTCGCGCTCTTTCTGTCTCATCTGGAGTTGGTCCGTTTCCAACCCCCCAGCGTGCCTCTGTCAATAGGACATCTCTACTTGGCACATTTAGGACATTATCATTTGGCCGCGACATGGCTTAGTTTTTTCTTGACTTCGTCACCTGGTTGATATCTACTGTTATTCGAAACTCCGTTAACGTCCACGATGAAGTGACGCTAATAAAAGTCAGGGAGACCATGTCAGTCATATATCGCGGCAAGCTGCTCAGCCTCGCGTTCTCGCTAACTGCGCTTTTTATGTTCCAAAGCTCAATCTGGGCGCAAATTGATGATGGCGCCATTCGGGGCACCGTTCAGGATTCCAGTGGCGCATCAATGCCCGGCGCAAAGTTGACTCTGACCAACGAGGGCACGGGTCTCGTAAAAGTAAGTATCACTTCCAACGACGGCACTTACAGTTTCTCTCCAATCAAAATTGGGGACTACTCGCTTACCGTGGAGAAGCCAGGTTTTGGAGCGCAGACGCGCGTTCATATTTCAGTTCACGTTAATGAGCAAGTTAAGTCCGACGCTGTGCTCGTCCCTGGCTCTGTCCAGTCGAGTATTGAGGTGACTTCAACGGTGCCGCTGCTTCAATCGCAATCTTCAACCGTCGGACAGGATATTGGGCAAATGCAGGTGAATGACCTGCCTCTGAATGGCCGCAATTACACGTTTCTTGCGCAGATTTCCGCGGGTGTAACGGGAATGCAGGGCGGCAGAGTCGCCGGTACGGGTGGCTTTACGGCAAATGGTCTGTCCTGGTCTCACAATAGCTATGTTCTGGACGGCATGGACAACAACAATAATACCGTTGACACTCTGAATGGTGCGGCGTTTGTTATTCTCACGCCGCCTGATGCCGTCCAGGAGGTGAACGTTCAGACCAGTAACTTCACTGCGGAATACGGGCGTGCTGGATCTGCGGTAATCAACGTGACGACTAAGTCCGGAACGAATAAGTTGAGGGGAAACCTATGGGAATACCTCCGCAACGATGCGTTGGATGCCTCCACGTGGAACGCCAATCGCTCCGGCACTCCCAAACCTGAACTGAGGCAGAACCAGTTTGGGTTCACTGTGGGCGGTCCGGTGTACATCCCGCATGTTTATGACGGCCGCAACAAGACCTTCTTTTTCGGCGACTACCAGGGAACCCGGATCGCGCAGCAATTTTTGCACAATCCTACCGTTCCAACCAACAATGAGCGCAACAGCGGATTCACTAATTTTCAGGACCTGATCTTCAACCAGACGGGGACCCGGACGGACGCGCTCGGTCGCGTTATGCCCCAGGGGTCGATTCTGGACCCCGCTACCACTCGTGCTGTCGACAAAGGGCAGCTGGATCCAGTGACTGGTCTGACAGCGCAAGCTACGGGCTACGTCCGTGATCCGTTCTTCCAGGGAACGGTTGCCGGAATCACGAATTTCGCCACGGCCGCAAACGAACACCTGATGAACATTCTGCCGTTGAGCCGCATTGATCAGAACGCGATAAGGCTGCTGAATGCATATCCCGCGCCAAATACCGCCGGCTTCCAGGGCGGCTTAAACAACAACTTTGCGATTTTGCGGCCGCAACCGGATACTACGAACCAGTTCGATGTTCGCGGCGACCAGATTTTCAGCGAGAGAGACCAGATGTTCGTGAGGGCCGGTTACGCTTCGAGAAACCGGAACATTCCCGCCGACTTTAGCGGACCCCTTGACAATTCGGGCTACGGGCAAGGCAGCTTCGTGGATCATGGTCTGAACGGCGCCATCAGTGAGACGCACTCCTTCTCGCCAACGTTAATCAATGAGGCACGTATCGGGATCAGCCGGCTAACAGACAACGTACAGCCTGCGGTCGCAAACGAAACAGGAATCCCCGAACAGTTCGGAATCCAGGGTGTGCCACAAGGACCCGGACTGGGAGGGCTGCCGTTAATAAACATCAGCGGCCTCACCGCGGCCGGGCTAGGCGAATGGGCCAGCCCTAACACCCGCGTCACCGACACCCGGCAGTTTACTGAAAATCTCACTAAAATCCGCGGTTCACACACTTTCAAGGGCGGTTTCGAACTGCAAAGAATTCGCTACAGCTTTAACAATCCACGCGATCCGAGGGGCAGACTTGACTATCGCGGCAACTACACAGGCATACCGGGAGCAGGTGCGCTGGGCAACGGCATGGCAGACCTGCTGGTCACGCCCATGGCGGCTACGGTTCCGAATGGGATCAACTATGCCGGTGGGCCGGGATGGGTTATCGCTGACAGCAACGTGGAACCGGACGAAATCCGCCACTACTATGGCGCCTATTTCCAGGACGACTGGAAAGTTACTCGAAAGCTTACGGTTAATGCTGGCGTACGATGGGAATTCTTCGGACAGCCGCGCAATAAGTACGACGCCGCTGCCAATTTTGTGCCAGGAGGCGCCGGCGGGGGAGCAGAGTATTTGATTGCTTCCGGTTCGAGCACGGCTCCGCTGTCACCGGCATTCACATCTCTGCTGGCGAAAGACGGAGTGGCCCTCAAATATAGCAACGTGCCCGGTTTGGTTAACACGCCGAAGGGCAATTTCGCTCCTCGTGTGGGGCTCGCCTACCAAGTAACTCCGAAGTTAGTCATGCGGGCGGCGTACGGAATCTTTTATTCCGGGTTTGAGAACTTCGGAGGCTCCCCAGACCTCGGCGCAAACTATCCCTTTGCCGTTGAACCGGCTCTAAATGACGGGACATCCGGAACGCTCAGTCTTCAAAGCCAGAATCCAACTGCCATTCGCAGCGGATTTGTGCCCACTTTGGCAAACACGCTAACGTTAGTCACTCCGAATCCAACAAGTCCAGCGTTCAATCCGCAAGGCATGAGCTTTTCAGGTATCGACAAAAACTGGAAGACCGGATATACGCAGGAATGGAACTACTCTTTGCAATACGCAGTGACGCTCAATGATAGCATCCAAGTCGCCTATGTTGGCAATCATAGCCTCCATCAGTTGAACGGCTTTCGGACTAACTCGCCCAGCGTCATTCTTCCTCCGAACCAAGGTATAAATACACAAAACTACGTACCATATTCGGACTTCGCTCAAAACTTCAGCTATATTACTCCGAATGGCGATGCCTACTACTACGGGTTACAAGTCACTTATGAGCGCCGTTTCTCTCATGGGTGGGGCATGCTTGCAAACTACACACATTCCAGATGCATGGCTGATTTTAGAAATATCCTTAATGATGACACTCCCGGTGGACTAGGCCGCGCTTCGTATCTGCCCGGTTTTGGCATCAAGGGCGACTATACGTTCTGCAATGACGATTCGCCGAACGTGTTTCACCTGAGCGGCAACTGGCAGCTCCCGTTCGGCAAGGGCCAGCGATTTGGCAGCCATGTGAATGGAGTGGTCAACGCTGTTCTCGGCGGCTGGTCCACGAACTTCATCCTGACGGCCCAGAACGGCTTCCCGGGAACGGTAAATTGTC
>DATHIZ010000391.1:0-34640 GCA_035316385.1 Bryobacteraceae bacterium
GCGAGACCCGTCACTTCAGCCAGCTTCTTCCCCAGGACCCCACGCGGCTCGGTAACAAAACTGGGACCCGCAAAACACAGCTCATCCACCTGCGCCTTGATCGCCTCCAGCATCTTCGGATGCTGGTGTCCAATATTCAAATTGATCAGCTGCGAGCTGAAGTCGAGCCACTTGTTCCCATCGCCATCCCAAAACCACACGCCCTGGCCTTTGGTCATGTGGATCGGATTCGAAGTACCCTGCACCGACCACGAAAACATCGTGTAGTCGCGGTTCTCCTGAACGATTTCTTTCGAACTGCGCGTCATGCCTGCTCCAGAATCCATTGTGTCGCCTTTGAAGCGAGCCGGTCGAGCGCCCGCACCGCCAGTTCGATATGCTCTTCCTTCGTATCTTCGATCTTGTTATGACTGATGCCCCGCAGCGACTGCACAAACAGCATCACGGCTGGAATGCCGGCCCGCGCGACTTCCGCCGCATCGTGCAGAGGTCCGGAAGGCATTCGATGAGTCTGCCCGCAGTCTCGCGTATCGCCTCATCGCAAAGAGTCAGCAGAGCCGGATAAAACGGCACCGGCTCGATGTTCCAGATGCGGGACCATTCCACGCTGCACTGCTCTTCACCGGCAAAACGCCGGCTCGCCTCCTGCGCTTCCCGGTACATTTGGGCCAGCACCGCCGCATCCAGATCGCGCTGATCGAGCGTGGTTTCACAGCGCCCGACCACGGCCGTCACAATCCCGGGAAAGGTTTTGACACTCCCCATGGTGCAGACCGCATCGGAGTGTTTCCGCGCAATGGCACGAATCTCTAGAGCGAGCTTTGCCGCCGCAGCCAAAGCGTCATGCCGGGCATTCATCGGTGTCGAGCCCGAGTGCGCCTCTTGCCCGTGAAATGTAATCGCGTGCCGCTCCACGCCTTTGGTTCCCAGCACCGTAGCCAGCGGCAATCCCATGCGTTCCAACACCGGTCCCTGCTCGATGTGCAGTTCTAAATAAGCCGCTGCATGCTTGCGTTCTCGCTGCGCCTCATCGAAGTCGTCGATCTCGACTCCATTACTCCTCAGCGCATCCTCTAACCGGACCCCATCTTTATCCGTGCGCCCCCGGTCCACAGCAATGCTCGCCGTCCCCGCAAACGCCGAAGAACCAAGCAAACTCCGCCCAAACCGCGCGCCTTCCTCATCTGCCCAATCCACCAATCGAATCGTCACCGGAGGCCTGCCGTCGAACTCCTCCGCAAAACGCCGCAGCACCTCAAATCCTGCCAGCACGTCCAAACTCCCGTCCAGCCATCCCCCATTCGGCACCGAATCCAGATGACCGCCGAGTAGCAGCACCTTCTCCGACGCCCCCGCCAAAGTAGTCCAGGAATTACCCGCCGCATCATGATGATGCTCCACCGGCAGCCCCGCCAGCTTCGCGTCAAACCACTCCCGCGCCTTGCGCCAGGTAGCCGTCCAGGCCACGCGCTGCGCGCCATTCTCATCGGAAGTCAGTTCGCGCAGTTCTTTCAGTTCTTCAATCGTTCGTTTTGGATTAAGACTCATCGAAAATGGAATGGCTCCCGCTTCAGCATCCGTCCGCGCCCACGTTCGCCCACAAATTGCCCGTCGCGCACTTGCACTTTGCCGCGCACCGTGACCACCGACGGCCTGCCTTCCACCACGAATCCTTCGAACCCGCAGTAGTCGTTATTGCCGTGATGAGTTTTGGCCGAAAGCATGCCCCGGTACGCCGGATCATAAATCACCAGGTCTGCGTCGCTCCCCTCGGCGATCGTTCCTTTGCGTGGAAACAATCCAAATAGCTTCGCCGCTCGCGTGCTGGCGGCGTCCACGAAACGATACAAATCCAGAGGGCCGCGGCTGAAGCCATAGGTGTAGAGCAATTGCACGCGCTCTTCAATACCGGGTATGCCGTTCGGAATCTGTGTAAAGGCATCTTTTCCCAGCCTCTTTTGTTCCACATCGAAAGGACAATGGTCGGTGCCCACTGTATCGATGGAGCCATTCGCCAGCGCATCCCAAAGCGCCCGCTGGTTACGTTTCTCGCGGAGCGGCGGCGACATGACATACTTCATCCCCTCCACGCCGCTACGCTCCGCATATGTTTTATCCAGCAGAAAGTGCGGAATCACTGATTCGATAGCCAGCCTCACACCGCGCCACTTGGCCGTCAGCGCCGCCTGCAGCGCCGGTTCGCAAGACAGATGAACCACGTAACCGGCCGCCCCGGTATTTTCCAGGAACGTAGCAAACCGCGCCGTGCCCTCGGCCTCCACTGACTCCGGACGGCTGGGCTCATGCCACTCCGGTCCAATCTTGTCTTCGGCCAGTAGCCGCTGCTGCAACCGGCCGACCAGTTCGGCATTCTCGCAGTGAGCCGTAGTAAGGACGCCCAGCTCCCGCGCCAGCGTCAACGTCTGAAACATCTCCGCATCGTCCACGCCAAAAAAATTCTTATAGGAAAGAAAGATCTTGAACGAACTGATGCCGTCTTTCACAATCTCTCTCAGTTGGCCCGGCGTGTTCTGCTCGAATTTCGTCACCGACATGTGGAAGCTGTAGTCACAGGCGCTATGGCCCTCCGCTTTCGACTTCCACAATTGATACCCTTCCAACGCATCGTCGTTGCGCGAGGGGCAGCACATCTCGATAAACGTCGTGGTGCCGCCCATCAGCGCCGCAATGCTTGCCGTCTCATGCGTATCCTTGGCGAACGTCGCCATAAAGGGCAAATAGACGTGGACATGCGGATCAATAAAACCAGGGAAAACATACTTCCCCGAAGCGTCGATAACTTCGGTTCCAGGAGGCGCTTCCAGGTCGCGTCCCAAGCGTGTAATGATTTCGTCTTCAATGTAAATATCGCCGTTGAAGCGCGTATTCGCCGTAACAATCTCGCCATTCCGAATCAAGAGCGCCATATTAGTGAATGCGTATACCTAGCTCATCGCGATAGCGTTCCATCGCTTGCCAATCTTCAGTGACTTCCGGTCTACCGCGGGAGATCTCATCCCACGTCGAAGCCGGCCGGACCGGCGGCAATTCCACCATGCGGATGCAAGCCTCCACCGGGCAAACGTTGTAGCAAAGCCTGCACCCCACGCAATCCTGTTCCCTCACCCGCGGCTGCGCGCGTGTGCCCACGGCTTCCTGTCTCCCGTTAGACCGCACGTCATAGGCGCCGGGCTGCACCAGTTCGCCATTCGCAGCCACCAGATCAATACACTGATGCGCCGTATCATTGCACGCCACATAGCAGAGATTGCATTTGATGCAACTCGCCGCATCAATGCGCGCCACCGCCCGGAACGCCAAATCGAAATGCTTGAAATCCGATATTCGCGGTAAGCTCTTGCCGGTCACTTCTCGAATGTTTGTGAACCCCTTCGCATCCATCCAATTCGAAAGTCCGTCGCATAAATCTTCAATAATGCGGTAGCCGTAATGCATCACCGCCGTGCAAACCTGCAAACTACTCGCGCCCAGCAGTAGAAACTCGGCCGCATCTTTCCAGGTGGAAATGCCGCCCATGCCGGAGATCGGCTTCTTGGACCCCGCCACGGTTTCATCCACGCCCAGCGCCGACAGCATGTTCAGCGCAATCGGCTTCACCGCCGGCCCGGCATACCCGCCATGCCCGCCCTTGCCCCCAATGCTCGGCGTAATCTCCAGCGTCTCCAAATCCACGCCGACTATCGAATTCAGCGTGTTAATCAATGACAGAGCATTCGCGCCGGCCGCCACAGCCGCCTTGGCTGGCACAACGATATTCGTAATATTCGGCGTCAGCTTCACAATCACGGGAAGCTTCGCCGCACTCATCACCCAGCCCGTGATTTCTTCGCAATACTGTGGATCCTGTCCTACCGCGCTCCCCATGCCGCGCTCGCTCATGCCATGCGGGCAGCCATAGTTCAATTCGATGCCATCCGCGCCCGTGTCTTCAATGCGCCGGACAATGTCCGCCCAAGCCTGCGGTTTCGATTCCACCATTGCGGAGACAACCACCGCCCGGTCCGGCCACGCCCGCTTCACCTCGGCAATCTCGCGCAAATTGATTTCAATCGGCCGGTCGGAAATCAACTCCACGTTGTTGATGGCCAGCATCCGCTGGCCGCCGTAGTGCCACGCTCCATAGCGGTTAGAAACATTCAGCACCGGAGCGCCAATGGTCTTCCATACCGCGCCGCCCCAGCCCGCTTCAAATGCTTTATGGATCTGCGCTCCCGAATTCGTTGGCGGAGCGGATGCCAGCCAAAACGGATTAGGCGATCGAATTCCCGCAAAGTTGATGCTTAGATCGGCCATGTCAACCTGCTATGCATCGCCGCCGCGGCCAGCTTGCCATCCTGAACCGCCATCACCGTGGACGACGCACCCCTGGTGCGAATACAATCGCCGCCCGCGTAAATCCCCTGCACGCTCGTTTCAAAATTGTCGTTCACCTGAATGAACCCCCGCTCCGTCACAATGCCTAAGGCCGCCGCGATGGAGAGTTTCTCTTGTCCAATCGCCTTCACCACTTGATCGGCCGCCAACACAAACCGTGAATCCGGCACTTCCCGCGGCGAGCGGCGTCCAGAACCGTCGGGTTCTCCCAACTCGGTGGAAACGCACACGAGGCCGGTAACGCGTTTTGCATCGGTCATTACTTCTACCGGCTGTGTCAGAAACCGGAACTCCACGCCTTCCTTCTTGGCGAAATCGTATTCGTGCCCGTACGCGCTCATCTCCGCCTCGCTCCGGCGGTAAACAATCGTGACGCGCTCCGCCCCCTGCCGTTTCGCGATAGTGGCGCAATCGATGGCCGTGTTCCCCGCCCCAATCACCACCACCTCGCGTCCTACCTGCAAGTTGCGAAGATCCAGCTTGCTCTGCTCGATGTAGGCCAGCCCGTCCACAATAGATTCCTCGCCCGGAATACCTAGTAATGGCGTGGCGCCCAGCCCCGCGCTCACGAATACCGCGTCAAAGTCCACCTGTAATTCCGTCAAACTCAGCTCTCTGCCGAACTCCACGCCCGCGCGAAATTCGACGCCCAGCGCGCGGATCATCTCCACCTCCGCGAGAGCAATATCCACCGGTTCCCGCAGTGAAATAATTCCATACGTCGAAAGGCCCCCGCCCAAGTCGCGCCTTTCAAACACCGTCACCGCATGGCCCCGCTTTGCCAGCTCTCCCGCGCAGGAGAGCCCGGCCGGACCCGCGCCAATCACGGCAATTTTTTTCCCGGTGCGTGCCGCGGTTTTGAAAATGCGTGGAACGCCGCGCGCATACGCATCGTCCATCGAATGCCGCTGTAGCCTGCCGATCGGGATGGGCCTGTGTTCGCTCCCCAACACACACGCACCCTCGCACAACTCTTGTACCGGGCAGACCCTCGCGCAGGTTGCGCCCAGTAGATTCGCCTCGAGTATCGTCTTCGCCGACCCCAGCAGGTTGTCCGTTGCTATTTTTTTAATGAAGCGCGGAATGTCTATATGCGTTGGGCACGCATGCGTACAAGGAGCATCGAAGCAAAACAAGCAGCGATTCGACTCCACGATTGCCTCTTGTGGAGTCAACGCGGGTAGTTGCTCCTCAAGCCCAGGCACAAGATGCATATAGTCCACTCTAATCTAAAATCAGTAACCAGCATGCTTTTCAACAAAGCGCCTTTGAATACTGACGATGTGTCGCCAAGCTTATACAACCAGGATCTGGCGCCGGTTCCCGCATCGAAACGCACTTGGGGAGTGTACAACTACCTCTCGTTATGGGTAGCCATGAGCGTCTGCATTCCGACCTACATGCTCGCCTCGGGCTTGATCGCGGGCGGCATGAGCTGGAAGCAAGCCATCGCCACCGTGCTGCTCGGCAACCTAATCGTGTTGATTCCCATGCTCTTGAACGCACATGCGGGAACCAAGTACGGCATTCCCTTCCCGGTGCTGGTCCGCGCTTCCTTCGGCGTGCGCGGTGCAAACGTGCCGGCAGTGTTGCGCGCCGTCGTCGCCTGCGGCTGGTTCGGCATCCAAACCTGGATCGGCGGACAGGCCATCTACTCAATGCTCCAGATCATCTTCCCGCCGGCCGCCGCTCATGCTTCGCTCGGTTGGGCCTGCTTCTTCGCCTTCTGGCTGCTAAATATGGCGGTCGTCTGGCGCGGAATTGAGATGATCAAGTTCCTCGAAGGCATCGGAGCGCCGTTCATGTTAGGCGTCGGCCTATTGCTGCTGTGGTGGATCACCGGCAGGGCCGGCGGCCTTGGCCCGGTACTCCACAGCCCCGGCAAATTCAAAACCACCAGTGAGTTCCTGCGCTTCTTCATCCCGTCGCTCACAGGCATGGTCGGCTTCTGGGCTACCGTGGCGCTCAACATCCCCGATTTCACGCGCTACGCAAAATCGCAAAAGGCGCAGATACTCGGGCAGGCACTGGGTCTTCCGGCCACCATGACCATCTATTCCTTCATCGGAGTCGCGGTCACATCGGCCTCGGTCGTGCTCTTCGGAGAGGCAATTTGGGACCCGGTCTTATTGATCGGCCGCTTTCACGAGCCGCTCGTCGCCTCCATCGCTTTGATCGCCATCGTTCTCGCCACGCTGAACACCAATGTCGCGGCTAACGTTGTGTCGCCGTCGAATGATTTTTCGAACCTCCACCCGCGCCTGATTTCTTTCCGTACCGGCGGGATCATTACCGGCGTCGCGGGCCTGCTGATGATGCCCTGGAAGCTGCTGGCCGATTTCAACACGTACATTTTCGGTTGGCTGGTGGGCTATTCGGGCCTACTCGGACCCATCGCCGGCGTCATGATCACCGATTATTTCCTGCTGCGCAAAACCAATCTCGACATCCCCGGCCTTTACCGCAGAAACGGCGTATACGAATATCGGAATGGCGTAAATCCGGTCGCGCTGCTTTCGCTGGGAGCAGGAATTCTGGTGGCGTTGATCGGGCTGTTACTTCCGGCCCTCCGCTGGCTCTATGATTACGCTTGGTTTGTCGGTTTTGCGGTCTCTGGCACTATCTATTACTTCGCTATGAACAAAACGCGGACCGGTTTCGTATCAGTTTCAGAGTTATGAAGATACCTCGATCCCGAATCCTACTTGTGATCATGGCCTGCTGCCTCCTGACGGCCGCCTGCCAGTTTGACCGTGCCGTTTCAGGTCCGCTGCGCAGCGACGCATTCGCTATCGATCGCGGCGAAGCCGATCGCGCCAACGTTGAACTCGACATGGGCGCCGGTGAAATGAATCTGCGCGGCGGCGCGGACAAACTGATCGAAGGCACGTTCGAATACAACGTGGACGATTGGAAGCCGCTCGTCAAAAGCGCCGTAAATGGCTCGCACGCTACGGTCACCATCCGCCAGCCGGAAGGAGTGCGCCCCGGCCACAATCGCCGTTACACCTGGAATTTGCGGCTTAATGATTCCGCTCTGCTCGATCTCGCCATCAATTGCGGCGCCGGTCAAGCCACCCTGGATCTCGGTTCACTCCATCTGCGCGGCATTGAAGTGCACATGGGAGCCGGACAGGTGGATCTGGATCTGCGCGGCAATCCGACTCACGACTATGAGGTCAGAATCAATGGTGGCGTGGGACAAGCCAATCTAAAACTGCCCACCGGCGTAGGCATTTGGGCCGAGGCGAAGGGCGGCCTCGGCAGCATCCACGTGTCCGGCCTCGAAAAGCGTGGCAACCACTGGGAGAACGATCTCTATGACAAAGCCAAGGTAAACGTCCGCGTGCAGGTCCACGGCGGCATCGGCGAAATCCGCATTACTGCCTGACGCCCGCAGGCGGCCGGCTGCGCGAGCGCGCGGAAATCTTAATCGGAATTCACCGGCAAAGGCTCCACCAGCAATTCCACGTTTACCGAGTAAATGGCTGTCTTGCCATGCCGGTCGCTCTCGAAGTAAATCCTCCGGCTATCGGGCGAAAAAACCGGCGTCACCTTCGTGGCTTCGCTGGCGCCGTGTTCACACAGCGTCATCTCCCGCCGGGAAGTGCGCAGTAACAGCACGATATCGGGTTGGGCGCGCCCGCGTGTCGCTCCCACGAAAACCGATCCGTCTCCATTCGGGGCAAAGCAGGCGAACTGGCTCGTGGGAGAAACAAAGGCTTCCTGCGCGGGCGTCCCGTCCGCCGCCACGGCCACCTCATGTATCTCGGAAACCTGCGCATTCGCCTGCGGCACGTCGCGTAGAAAAACAATCGACTGGCCGTCCGGCGCCCAAAATGGATTCGAGATCTGTCCTTTTACCAGCAAGACCGGCCGACCCGCGCCCGCGTACCAGAATTCCCGCAATCCGCTGGATTCCCGCACAAACAGGCAGCCCGCGCCACCCGGCCGCGCCAAACAGCCCGCGCACGAATCCCCCATCGCCACATCCTCGGCCAGCAGCGTGGATTTCCCCTCCCCCATCCGCTCCAGCTTTCCGTCGCGCACCGCAAACAGTCCCGTTCCGCTCGGACTGCTGCTGAAGCAGCTGACGCCCTCGCTGAGCGTGTCTACCTTCTTGCTCGCCAAGGTCAGGCCCTGCAGCCGTCCGCCGTCAATGAAATGTAATACCCGCTCCCGCTCGTCGAGCGCCAAAGATCTCGTCTGCAAATTGGCCGTTTCCGCCAGTTGGCGCAGCGCGCCGGTTCGCAAATCGACCTGAAAAGGAGCAAACGCGCCGCTGCGATTGGAAGAAAAAACCAGAAATCGTTCCCGTGCTGAGACAAAACGCCGGTTCGCGGCCGGCAGCACGCTTTCGCTGCGCGGATCGGTAAGCCGGACCACCGGATTCTCTGTCGCGGGGTCCGCAAACCGGACAAACTCGCCTACGCTGGGGAGAGGCTTCGCTTTGGCGCTGCGGCCTTTGGTTTGCGCTGCCCCTGTCTTTATAGCCAGGCAGGAGGGCAACAGCCACAGCATCGAGCGCCGGGTAATCACTAACTACAATGATGCCAAACGCTGCGTATTCGTTACCGTCACAGACCTAGATCGCTGTGCCGCATCTTGCCCGTGGATGCCAGTTGGGTCTTGCGGATAGTCCCCATTCCCAGGTATTTCATGGGGTTCACCGGCGTTCCAGCCACCCGGACTTCATAGTGCAAATGCGGACCCGTCACGTGCCCTGTGCCGCCCGTCATGGCGATGGTCTGGTTGCTGGTCACTTCTTGCCCCGGAACCACGATGAATTGCGAAAGATGCGCATAGTACGTTTCGATTCCGTTGCCGTGATCGATAACCACCACCTTGCCGTAGCCTCCGCTCCACCCCGCGCTCAGCACCACGCCGTCGGCCGTCGCGTGCACCGGCGTCCCTGACGGCACTGCCAGGTCGATACCCGTGTGAAACGCCCCTTCACCGGAAAATGGGTCGGATCTACCGCCAAACGAACTCTTCAAAATCCCCAGCACCGGCCACAGGTTTGGCTGCATGTGCGTCTGCCACTGGTGCGCGTACCGGTGGTAAATCCGCGAATAGCCTGCCGCCTTCAGAAAGTTGAATTCTTCAATCGACTCCTTCACGTTTGTGGCGGTGGAGTCGTCATCGTCCATCGGGAGATTGGACGTGGAAGGCTGCCTGATGCCATACGCCTGTGAGACCTCGGACGCCAGCGACTCCAGCGAAGCAATCTGCACGGTGTGCTGCTTCGAAACCTGCTGCAAATTCTGGTACCGGCCCCTGAGCCGGTCGAAGTCCGCGCGCAACTGGTTGTAATGCGAAACTTTCCAGAACATGCGGACATAACTGGAACAAGCGCCGAATGCTGCTACGCCCAAGACCAGAAACGCCCCCAGAATGTATAGCAATGATTTATAGCTAACGTGTATCCGTTTGATCTGTCCATCACCGGGGTGGGACAGCTCAAGTACGAAGCACTGTCGGTTCATGCGTCTCCACAAAGCCACTCAGAGTGGTGAAAAAAACGGCCGGCACACTCTGGCGCGCCTCGAGATTCTCTTGATTAACGAATTTTAGGCTAGCGCCTCTAACCCACGGCTGTCAACCAGCCAATATGTAAGACAAGCTACCACTATAAAGGATCGCCAATTCCTAAATCCCCTTAATTCGCCGTATGTAACCATCTTTCCCTGCTCGGCAGTCTTTCCATCAGCAGGAAAGGCGAAAGCACAAATGAAGAACCTGAGAATAATCCTAATCGGCTGCCTGGCGGTCGTTTCCCTTTGGGCAGCGGACGTGTCCGGCAAATGGAGCTATGAGATGGCGGGCCGGAATGGCAACACCATGACCTCCAATCTCACTTTGAAGGCGGATGGGGACAAGTTGACCGGCTCGGTGAGCGGCCGCAACGGCGACACCGATATTTCGGACGGCAAGATCGACGGCGACAACATTTCCTTCACCGTCCTGCGTGAGTTCAACGGCAATAAGATCACCCAAAACTACAAGGGCAAGGTGGATGGTGACGCGATCCACTTCGCTATGACCATGGAAGGCGGCAGGGGCGCCGGAAAGCCGCGCGAGTTCGACGCGCATCGCGCTAAATAACTCTCACCGAACGCCATAATCAGAGGATGGCGTTCGAACAGGAAATTGAATTAGCGAAACAACTGGCGCGGGAGGCGGGCGAACTGGCCCTCGCCTTTCAGAAAAGGGGCGTCACGGCGGAGACCAAGTCCGATGAGTCGCCGGTGACTGCGGCCGACCGCGCCTGCGAGAAGTTAATCGTGGAAGGGATTGCGCGCGCCTTTCCGGACGACGGAATCCTCGGCGAAGAGGGCGCCAACCAAAAGGGCCGGAATGGCCGTAAATGGATCATCGACCCCATCGACGGCACCCGTGATTACGTGCGTGGCATTCCACTCTGGGCTGTGCTGATTGGGCTCGAACAGGACGGGCAGGTCGTTGTCGGTGCTGCTCACAGCCCGCAGCAGCAGTTGCTGGCTTGGGCAGGCAAGGGTTCCGGAGCCTGGGTGAACGGCGTCCAGGCCCATGTCTCCACCATTTCCGACCCGGGCCAAGCCGTTCTGTCCTTTAACGGATTTCATAAGCCGAGCGTCATCATGACGCCTCGCCTCTTGCCCTGGGTGCAGCGCTTTTGGGCAGTGCGCGGCTTGGGCGGAGCCGTCGACGCCATATTCCTGGCACAGGGCCGAACGGACGTCTGGATGGAACCCAGCGCTCACCCTTGGGATTTCGCCGCTCTGAAGATTCTAATCGAAGAAGCCGGCGGCCGGTTCGCCAGCTTAAGTGGCGAGAACACCATCTACGGCGGCGACGCCTATGCCTGTAATCCCGGCCTCGAACCATATATTCTCGAATTGCTGCGCACCTAGCCTTCTCGCTGGTGTAACCGTTTACAATAGCCGCAAGTCCTAACGGAACATCACTAGAAAGCGAGAGACTTTGAAAAGTCCCAGGCACATCTTATTGCCCCTCTGCTTGGCCGTCGCGTCATTTTGCCCCGGCGACGCTTACGGCGCAGGCAGCCCACAAACCGAAAGCGGGATTCTAATGGCTTCCGCCCCTCTCCCCATGATCGAAGGAACTGGATTCGCGCCCGCGCCCCAGAGACGGCCGCGACCGCCAGTGCATAGACGACGCCGCCGGCATCGGCGTCACCGCCGCCCGCCGCCGCCGGTTCACCACCCGCGTTAGACGAAAAGCGAGGGCGTTCTGAAGCCAGGACGGAACAATCCTGGCTTCAGTATGGCCGCGACTCATTTTCCGGCAACCCTACATCTCTGGCACAGTCGCTGTAAACAATTCTGATCGGACGCCTCAAACGGAGTTAAGAGCGAAATTAAAACTTAGCCCGAGTACCAGGTATCGACGTCTATCTATCGGGAATAGCCACCTGGGCGTTACGCGGCGTGGTGCCTCGGTTCGTGATGCAACATCAGTACCAAGCCGATTTTCCGACGTATAACAGGAGGCGAATTCGGGCTTTCCATGACATTGGCCTCATGCTCGCTGCCGATGCAATCATTACCGGTTTCCTCCAGAGAGTTCGCCACGACGCCTGTCTAATCAGTCTCTGACTCGGCGCTCCCGGGAAGTTAGGCCTTCGGCTCGCCAAAAGTGATCCAGGGTCAGCGGCCGGTTTTCAATTTTCCGAAGGGCGCTCCACATGATCAATCAACAACACCCGAAGTGGTACCGTGGCAGGTTCCAACTTCAGACCGAGCTGCTCCCGCAGCGCTTGGAGAAAGGTCGGCCCTGAGTCCGGCGGTGGGTTTGTGTCGGGCGGCCCTGCGGGATTTGGCTCCTGGGTCCACTGCATTTCATAATCGATCCGATTACTAATTCCGGTCCGATCGACGATCGGTCGATCCAGGCGTCCGAGCCCGGAAAGAGCTTCCGCTAGTTGGTCCATCGTGGTATTGCGCGAACCCACCTGAAGCTGGTCACCGTGCGAGTCCAACTCCTCCACGTAGCATCTTGCCGGAAAGGGCCCAGAGGTATCACCAGTGCGGCTCTGAGGAGTCGGGACCGCCACTTCCTCACAAGGCGGACCCTCGCTATGCGGATGCAGCTTTGTCCCGGTCTTTCCAGTCTTGGCAAGCGTAAGCGCCATCACGGCTGTCTCCGCTGTCTCGAAGTGAACTGCCAGTTGGAAGCGGTCCGCCAGCAGTCTCTGCATCATTAGCCGCATCTGGTCTTTGCTGGCAGGGCCTTCGGCCTTCGCCTCGATGGCAAACCGCGCGGTGTCGACCCATTTGGGCAAATTGCTATGGGCCAACATGGATTCACGTTGTCGCCGGTTGAACCGCACCTTGTATGCGAATTGGATGTAAACAAGGAGTGGGAAATCGGCGGAGAAACGGTTGCCGGGGGCAAAGGCATTTCCGTTATCCAGAGGAAAGTTGGGGGGCCGAAATGGACCGTTGTCTAGCTTGACCGAGGCCACCTCGAATGCCATCTTGCCTCCTGCTGCAGTTTGCCAGTCGGAGCTTCCTTGCGATTGCGCACGGATCGTCGGTGCGTGAATGATCCCGATCGCAATGGGCAGCATTATCGCCGCGACCGCGCTGGCCCCGAGCATCGCCTTTTTGGCCAAGTTCATTCTGAGAATTAGGCGCTCGGCCATGATCGCCTCAATTCTTCGTTTGAGGTTGCCTCCGGTCACGCCGGATACACAGACGAGCGGCGATTCAACATAGAGCTTACAAACGTTGAGAATGCCTTCCGCGTAGACCTGCGGTTCGCTGCCGAGCCGCACGACCTCTTCGTCACAGGCGCACTCCCGCTCCCAGACCATCCGCTTGCCAATCCACCAGACCAAAGGGTGGAACCAGAAAACTGATTCCACGAACATCTGGATAGCGGCGGTGAGGTTATCCCGGTAACGGAAGTGGCAGAGTTCATGTGCGATTACGGCCTGCAATTGCGCCGGCGTCAACCTCTCGAAAATGCCTTCAGGCAATAACAGGACGGGTTGGAAGATGCCGAAAATACCCGGCTCGAGGAAACTGGGAGAGGACTTTACCGGAATCGGTATGGCAAGCTGCACAGAGCGTGAGCGGTGAACCGTTGCGCGGATGCGCCGCCAGCGAATCCACCACGAGACGGCAATACCAGCAAATCCGCCCATCCAGAGAGTTAACGGCCGGAAGCAGACTCCGCGCAGGCACCCGCCGCAAAACGGGTATCGAATCCGGAGAGTCCGCGAATGGTTGACCTACCGCTTGCACGACGACTGATAGACCGGATTGCATTCTTGGAGCAGTTGTCCGCGATGCAAGGTGACCGCCCGCTGCGATCAGAAGCGAAAGAGGAATGAGAAACTTGCACGAAGCCGTAAGCCACAGCCAATGGCGTACTCGTGCGCCATTCGTTCGCACAAACAGGGTCAGCAATCCTGCCGTTCCCGCGAATAGAGTTGATTGCCACAGATGATCCGCTAGGGGACATAAATACTCCGGATTCATTTGGGTTGATTTTCCTTTGCGCGAATCAGGAGACCTTTCTCAGCCTCTTGTATATCCTGAAGGGTCAGGGAGCCGGAATCAATCAGGTGAGCCATAATGGGTCGGCTCCGGCCGCCGAACAGGTTCAGCAGGTCATCCACTAGCCTGCGTTGCGCGGCCTCCCGTGAGACTGCCGCCTCAAAAATGAACGCCGTGGCGATCTTTTTGATCCGGCCTCCATGATCTGAAGCTCTGGCTTAGTTAATTTCGGGAGTGGCATAGCTGTGACTACTTACGTCGTGGTTCTTAGTGCAAGAACTTTCTTGTTTGCGAAAATTTAAGGCACGTCCGCCAGCACTTTGCTCTTGTCTCTCAAGGGATGCAAATAGCAACGCTTCCCCTGGGGAAAGCGTGCCCGCAGCTACCGCAATGAGTCAATGCTACGCGGTTAAACGGAAGGGAGACCGTCTAAGTCGCGCCTCATAAACACGCATATCGTCACTTGAGGAAATCGCGTGCTTCCCCCGCGGGCGCTTTTCCGGGAAGCCTATTTCACAACGCGAATGATTCTCGCGAGCCTACGCTCAAGTGTGGATCGTTACCTGCAATCGCAACCGGTTAGGACCATCGCCAGTTACTCAAATCGGGAAAAGGGACGGAAGGGGCCGAATTACAAACGGGCAGCCTTGAGAGCGGCGAGTACACGCGCGTCCCGAAAGGGAGCCCTTCGGATGCGCACTCCGGTCGCGTCGTAGATCGCATTCGCGATCGCGGCAAGCATGGGTTTGAGTGCGGCTTCCCCGGCTCCATAAGGGGGCAGGTCGGGACGGTTCGGATTCGGATCGCCGTTCACCACCACGACATCGATCCGCTCCGGGATGTCGGCGTGGCGGAGCGTCGGATGCGAAACCCAGTCCACGCTGGTGATCTTCTCCGTGTTGAACCGAACTTCTTCGTGAATCGCACGACTCAGCCCGTGCAGCGTGGCACATTCCACGGTGTGACGCAGGCTCTCGGGATTAACCACCAAACCGCAGTCGTGCGCACACACCAGCCGCTTCGCCCACACATGACCGGTCTGGCGATTCACTTCGATCTCGGCGATCTGCGCAACAACGGTCTGGCCGCGGAACGAATACGCGACGCCGCGCCCGGTCAGGATGTTTCCCTTGCCAAGCGGTTTGGGCGAAGGACGCGGGTCCCAGCCATAAGCTTGCGCGGCGGCTTTAAGAACCGCAATGGACCGTGCGCGGCGGAATCCAGTGTCATCGGCCGTGGCGGCCGTGAGCATGTTAATGCGGAATTCCAGCGGATCGCTTTTCGCCGCCGCCGCCAGTTCGTCGATGAACGATTCCGCCGCGAAGGTCGATTGCGGGCCATTCGGATCGCGCAGATTGCCAGTGCGAAGGGGCGTCTCCCACACAAGAGGCAGGCTGACGACTTCGCCAACCATCCGGCGATGGGGAATCGCATATACTTCGGAAGGCATGGCGGAACTGCCAGCGGCGG
Source organism: Bryobacteraceae bacterium (assembly GCA_035316385.1). Lineage (GTDB taxonomy): Bacteria > Acidobacteriota > Terriglobia > Bryobacterales > Bryobacteraceae > Bog-105. The sequence continues at coordinate 15,372 of DATHIZ010000391.1, forward strand.
GTTTGGCGCGCCTCGATCCCATCAGTTGTGCGATCAGCACGGTGTCGGGCTCGTTGTACCCGACATGATTGTAGTCGCACGAACGCGCGTTGTAATCATACGCGACCAGATGCCCCTCGGCATCCATCCCTCCCCGCACCTTCACCAGGAATGCCGGACCCTTGGTATCCCACGCCGTCTCCTCGTGCCTCATCCACTGCATACGGACAGGGCGGCCGATTTCGCGGGCAATCCAGGCGGCCTCACAAGCCGCATCCTCCGCCGCGCTTCGGCCGAAGCACTGCGGACCCTGCATGTAGACGACCCGAACTCGTTCCCGCGGCATGCCGAGAAACGCAGCCACACCGGTCCGCATGCTATAGGCTTTCATGTCATTCGAATACACGGTCATCTGACCATTCGACGGGTCCGCTGTGGCATGCGCGCCGGCGAACGCAGTATGCCCCTGAAAGGGAATTTCATTCTCGGCCTCGATCACCCTGGCCGCGCCTGAAAATGCCGTATCGGGGTTTCCCATCACGATCGGATGAGATGCCGAAGTGGGCGCTGCCGCGCGCATGTATTCGAAGAGATCTTCGGATGCGGGGAATGGAGCGGTTGCCGATTTTTCCCAGGTCGTCTTGAGCTGGCGGGCGGCGTGGATGGCCTGTTCTTCGCGTTCGCACACAACCGCGACGTAGTTGCCCTTGCTCACCACCTTGATGAAGCCAGGCAGATTTCGCACCGGCGATTCATCGATGCCCGTTAGCTTTGCGCAGGCGAAAGGAGGTTTGACGTTGCGCGCGTGAACCATCCCCGGCAGCTTTACATCGACCGCCCATTTCAGGGAACCGTCCACTTTGGCGGGAATGTCGTCGCGCTGTAGCGGCTGCCCCGTATATTTCAGTTCCTGCACTGGCTTCACTTTGGCCACGCCGGTAACGACGTTGACATTGGCGCCGGTCAAAGTGACGTTGAACTTCTTTCCCGCAATCAGCTCCCCGTACGTAACGCGTTTGGAGGGATCGGCTTTCACGGTGATCACCGCATTGCTGGCAGCGAGTTGATCGACCGGCGCTCCCAGGCGGCCCGATGCCATTTCGAGCAGCACCCGTCGTGCTTCAGCGGCGGCCCGCCGCATCGGCCAGGAATCTCTCTCCATAGCCGTCGATCCGCCCGATCCGCCCTGATCGACGGTAATGTCCGTGCTGCCCATGATGCACGTGGTCTGGTCGAACGCGATGTCGAGCTCATCGGACATCAATTGCCGGAAGGATGTTCCGGTGCCCTGACCGGGGTCCGTTTTGCCAACATAAAAGGTTGCCGTGTTGTTCTCATGAATGACGATCCACGAGTCGAGTTGCCGGAAATTTGGATCGGGATAAGGACCCAGCGGCTCAGCCGCGGTGCTATTCTGAGCAGCTGCCTCCGCAACCAAAGCATCGATGCCTGTGGCGAAGCTCACGACGAGCAGGCCTGCGCTCTTGAGAAAGCCCCTGCGATGCGTGCTCAGGACTTCTTCGATCTCTTTCGGAATCCTGGTGGAGGTGGTCATGCTCCTACCTCCTTTCCCGAAGCGGGCCGGGCCTTCGACATGCCTTGAGCCGCGCGTTTGATAGCGGCTTGAATTCGGTAATGCGTCATGCAGCGGCATAACGTCCCATTCATGGACTCACGGATCTGCGCATCCGTCGGATGTGGGTTCTTGTCTAGCATCGCCTTGGCGGTCATGATCTGTCCGTTCTGGCAAAATCCGCACTGCGGGACCTGCTCATCAATCCAGGCTTGCTGCAGCGGATGCAGCCTGCCGTTCGAGGAAAGCCCTTCGAGTGTGGTGATGTCACCTTTGACGGACGACGCAGGCAGGATGCACGAACGAACCGCCGCGCCGTTGATGATCACTGTGCAGGCCCCGCACTGACCAAGTCCGCAGCCAAACCGAGGGCCTTGCAGGCCGAGATCATTCCGGAGGATGTAGAGCAGCGGCGTGGCCGGTTCGATATCCAGCGTGTGCGTACTGCCGTTCACTTTGAGTGTGATATTGCTCATTGTCCGTGCTCCTTGCCAATGGCGCTTGCGCGCTGCCAGACCTTTATTCTATCGGTTCGCGACCCCTCAATAGCGAAACGCCACCGGCGCGCGGATCGCCGCTGATCGATGCCATACTGTCCGAGTCGCGCGTCATTCGACAACGATCCGGGTCCAGCCGCGAAACCGTTGTCCCGAACATGAACCCAATCAGTGGGCACCTAAAACAAGCTCAAACAGAGGGCGAAGCATCGCGAAAGCTGAGCCATACAAACGCAAACGCACAAGCTCATAAACTGCGTGCTGATGTTCGCGCGGAAGGAATTGCGCGAAAGGTGCGAGCCGGGGCACATTTTCCAGCAATGGTGTATTTCGAATTCAAAGCGAATAACTCAGCTTCTTGCATTGTCAACTTCACTCACTCGTTACTGAAGTAGCCATCGATGTGGGCGGACCATGCAGGGGATCGTGACTTAGCTCTTATGCAGTCCCAGTTGATAGCGGAATGCGCCAAGGACAATGCTGAGCAGGATTAAGAATACAACGTTGATCTTAAAGCGCTGCAATAGTAGCAGAGACGCCACTACCCAAACCACGGAGATTGCGTCGAGGTTTCGCATTGCCACCATGCCCGTAGGAAAGACAACGCCCTTGCCAAGAAACAGCGCCAGATTCAGCATGGCGCCAACCACAACAGCAGTAATCAATACTAAGACACCTTTAATAGCAGGTTTGCCGCGCGTTTGCTCCACAAGGGGTGCTCCGGCAAAGACAAATAGGAAACAAGGCAGAAATGTATAGAAAGTTGTCGCCAACAGTCCAAGCGTTCCCATCCACAACGAACTGTGGAAATGGTTATATCCAGCCATGAACCCGACAAAGGCGACTACAATAATTAGTGGCCCGGGAGTCGTTTCAGCCAACGCGAAGCCATCCAACATCTGAAGCTTTGAGAGCCAGTGGAGCTTAGTGACAGTAACTTGCGCCACGTAGGGAATGACCGTATATGACCCGCCGACGGTCACAAAGGCCGTTTTCGTAAAGAACAGCGCTAGTGTCTTCCAGAACTGGAAGTCACCGGCAAAGAAGTAGAAGCATAGCAAAGGCCCAAGCCACAACAGCAGAGCGATTGCAGTCAGTTTTATAAATGGTCTCAGCAGAGCCGCATGCTCCTGCTTCGGCAAATCGTCGCTTATAAAATAGCCGTCTTCTTCTTCGCTCAGACCTGTTTCGCGTGACCCACAGAGTAGCGCCGGGCGTAGCGATCCAAGGCATACACCAAAAACCACAACAGAGAGCATGATCAAGGGTAGTGGCGCATCGAAGAGAAACATGCTCGTAAATGCAACTGCGGCAATCGCCCACTGCAGGGGGCCAAGTAGAGCTCTTTTGGCAACTCTGTACAGAGCAAGGAGGATCAGAGCAATTACCGCGGGCTTCAGACCATTGAACATGGCGGCAATCCACGGCAGGTTGCCAAATCTTACGTAGATTACGCTTAGCACTAGCAACACAAACGTGGAAGGTAGGACAAACAGTATTCCCGCAGCCAAACCGCCTTTCTTTCCATGCAGCTTCCAGCCGATATAAATCGCCAGTTGTTGCGCCTCAGGCCCCGGCAGGACCATGCAATGGCTAAGCGCATGAAGAAACGCTCCATTGCTGATCCATTTCTTTCTCTCTACAAGATCATCATGCATCAGCGCGATGTGCGCCGCCGTGCCTCCAAAGCTGATCCACCCGAGCTTCCACCAAAAACAAAGCGCCTCTCGAAACAAGGGCTTCTTTGTAGCTGTCAGAAAGCTCATCGACGAGCCTTCCGTGCCAATCGCGTAACAAATCGGATCAGATCGCCTCGGTAGTACAGTTTTTCGTAGTCAACGGGACGCGCCCCCGTCGAATACGACGTTCGTTCAATCCGGAACATCGGGCTACCCTGCTCGACACGCAGAGCCACGGCGACAGCGACCTCGGCCGCAACCGCTTCCAGCTTGTACTCCGCCTCTACCAACGGAATTTTGTATTTCCGCTCGAGTAGGGAAAAAATGGGCTCAACCGCCAGATTGTTGGTGATGATTTTCTTACCTATGTCCAGTGGCAGATAGGTTTCATCGAAGGAAATTGGCACTCCGTCACCCAACCGCACTCGCTGAATCCTGACAACACGAGCACCCTTTGGCAAGGCGAGCTGACGAGCCACGATTTCGTCAGCGGTCACAATCTTCTTGTCGATCAGACGAGCGGTTGCCTTGCGTCCGATCGCCTGCATGTCTTCGACAAAACCGCTTAGCTCAGTGATCTCCTGAGTTATCTTGTGTGGAGCAACGAAGGTCCCTCGTCCGCGCTGGATTTCGACCAGCCCACGGCTTACAAGATTTTGAATTGCCCTGCGCACAGTGATCCTGCTCACCCCGAATCGCGCCATCAGATCATCTTCGGTGGGAAGCTGATCACCAGGCTTTAGAGATCTACCAGTAACCTCGGAGGCAAGTACCGATTCGACCTGGGCATAGAGCGCAGATCCTTGAGTCGATATCATTATGACATTATAACGTCATAAGGACGATTAAACAATGCCACGTTAACGCCGTAACCTTTTCAACCTTTTTCGCGAACAACCTCGTAGACACGTCGAACTCCCGACATGCGAAATCGATCAACTGACAGCCGACGTAAAAGGGCTGCCAAAAAAAGTGAGGTATTAATGCGCGACGTTTGTTTCGAATTATTCAATAAGTTTCCGGCTGCCCGGTGGGCTCCCATGCTATTGCGATTGATTGTTGGATATGGATTTGTACAGCACGGCGTCGCTAAGCTTTTGAAGGGGCCTGACGCATTTGCGGCCATTCTGCAAGCGATCGGCGTGCCTGGGCCTCATCTAATGGCATGGCTCACCATTTTGACAGAACTATTCGGCGGTATAGCAGTATTCCTAGGCGCGTTCGTCACGCTGGTGAGCTTACCCATGGCCGCGGTTCTGTTGGTTGCCATCTTTACTGTTCATCTGCCCTATGGGTTTAGTTCGATCAAACTTATTGCGGTGACATCTGCCGGGGCGCGGTTCGGGCCAGTAGGTTATGAAACGAATCTCCTCTACCTTGCATGTCTCGCATCTCTGGTGTTGGGCGGTTCGGGACCTTTGGCGATAGACGGCCTTATCAAAAAGCGAACTCCACGTGGCGGACGGTCGACCCCAGGTTCTGTATCCGACGATGACGGTCTGTAGAAGCTTGCCTCCAGAATGACGCGCCACGCCCGTCATGCCCCACGTGTGAACCAGCACCCGCCGCAAATGCCGTCACCGAGATAGTTGCTAAAAGCAACTATCTCGCGTAAGCTATTCCCATGACGATCAGCAGCCACCCCGAGTCCAAGATCGCGGAGCAGATTTCCGCGATCCGGGAATTCAACAGATTTTATACGGCCAGACTAGGCCTTCTCCGCCGGCGTCATCTCAATAGCGAGTTCTCACTTACCGAAGCCCGCATTTTGTACGAGATCGGCGCCAATCCGCTCACAACTGCGTCTGCGCTGCAGAGCAGTCTCGAACTTGATGCGGGCTACCTTAGTCGTATGTTAGCTGCTCTCGCGAAAAGGAAGCTTGTACGCCAGACTCCTTCCAAAGCCGACGGACGGGAGAAGCAACTCGCACTCACCGCTATGGGGGAAAGGGCAGTTACTCGACTCAATGAGCAGTCCGCGGCACAATTGAAAGAGATGCTTGCGAGCGTGAACGTGGCAGACCGTCAAACGCTTGTTGCGTCGTTCCACGCAATCCGCTCGATTTTGAATAGAAATCAGCACTCAGCGGTGCGAATCGAGCGTTTGACCGCCGCTAATGACCATGCGCTCGCCATTCTCCAGGAGTATTATGAAGCGGTTCACGTCGTGCAGCGTGACAGGCCTGGGAGTATCCGGAAAATTGTCAAAGAACCTGGCTCCGGAATGTGGCTCGCCTACCTCGGGGACGAAGTGGTGGGGTGTGTGGTCTTGCGCAGGCTTGCATCCGTCCCGCTCGCCGGCGAATGCAAGCGGCTTTATGTAAAGCCTGCCGCGCGTGGAAATCGCATTGCGGATAGGCTCCTTGATGCACAGGAAGAGTTTGCCCGCGGCCAGGGTCTTGAGTGGATCTACCTCGATAGTTACGGCGATTTAAAGACCGCCATTGCCGTGTATGAGCGGAGAGGCTATCAGCGGTGTGAACGCTACAACGAAAACCCGCAAGCGACCCTGTTTATGCGAAAGAGAGTCTGCTAGAACCGTATTGATTCACACCCACAACAATGGTTGCCGCACCGGGTAATTCCGAATGATCTCCGCATCTGCCGGATCGGGATTCATCGTCTTCCATAAATCAACATACTCCCGTCGGTCGCACGCCAACCCCGCAAATAGCAGCCCCGGAGAACGCACCGGCAGTACGTCGAAATGTTCCACATCTTTCCGGTACGGCCACATGCTCTTGTCCTGCAGATACGGATAAAGAAAGGCAGCGGATTTGCAGATACCACGCCCGTCTGGCAGCGCAAAGCGCAACAGGTCCGCTCCCGTTCCCTTCAGCGATTCGCACAGCATCGTCATCACGTCGAAATTAAAGATGGAGTAGCTGTACGGCTTCGTCCTGGTCAGTTCCTTCGGAAACGATCCGTCCTCTCCCATTTGCCCCGGCAAAAGAACTTGGATGTACTCACGGCGGACCTCGCTTCGCATTTCGTCGTCGCCAACTAGCCGCGCAAACTCCGCCGCTTGAAGAGCCCAACAGGTGGCGTGATTGTTGAATGCCGCTCGTTCCGTCTTGCCTTTGTCGCTCGTCTTCATCCATTGCAGATAGCTGTGGAACCACTCCTTCAGCGCTGCATCGTCCTTCGCCGAAAACAGGCTCGGCGCCACCACGCTCGCGGCCCGCGCCACCTCCACTAGGTGCAGCGTGTCGATAATGCCGTAGGACCGTCCGGTCGAAACGCCGCGCACCCCTTGCGCAAATTCGAGATTCGGATTCATCCGCGTCGCCGGCGCAATGAACCACGCCCGCAGATGCTCGCACGCCTGTCGGCCGTACCGCCGGTCCCTCGTCAGCATCCACGCCGCGGTCAGCGCGGGCATCCGGATCGATAGCGCGACCATCGCCTTCCGATGCCCGTCGAAATTGGCCGGATTGCTCTGCCCATCCCGGTTGATGTACGGTCCATCCGGTTTCTTCGGATCGGGCCAGAAATAATCCGCCTGCGAGAAGAAGTCGTGAGGCCCTCCCGGACTACGGTCGGATCGCAACGATGTGATCGTGACTGGCGGCAAGGTCAGATAGGCGGAAGCCGCCTTAAGAATCCTCTCCCGGTCTGTCTGCGCCACAAGCCCGTAAGCATTCCCATTGCGCTCCGCTCGGCCCCATGCTCGGCTTTTTGCCAGGACGCCAGCCGTTGCCAACCCCCTGCAGAATTCTCTTCGCTCCATACCAGACAACAGGTTCATGTCCGCCATTTTATTTCCCCGGAAATTTCGGTGTATGGTGTCTACGTGATCGGCCGCGAACCTGCAATGAGGATGTGCACAAGTCTCCTCGCGCTTTGCGGCCAGTCCGGCGTGGACGCCACGTTGGAAACGCCGATAAGAGCCCGGAGCAGGTCCAGTGGATCGAGGTCGGGACGTATGTCGCCGCTCTCGATCGCGCGCTTCACCAGCGCATGAATCGCGCCTTTGATCTGATGGCCGGAACTTTCAAAAACTTTCGAGGGCCCTCCGATGAGCGTATTCAGAGCAGGGGCGATGATTTGTTTGGCTGCGATGTAGTCAACGAAGAGCAACATCCAGGCCCGCAACGCCTCGATAGGAGGCATTGTCTCGGCAAATTTCCGCTCTGCTGCCGCTAGCTTTCCTACCTCAGTCCGGTAAACCGCCTCAAGAAGGGCATCGCGTGTAGGAAAGTGGCGATACAAAGTTCCCGCTCCGACGCCTGCCTGCTTGGCGACCTCGTCCAGATTGAGGGTGGCGCCCGATCGGGTGAAAGCCTCCTTCGCGATCTCCAGAATGCGCTCACGATTGCGCTGCGCGTCGGCGCGCGGCTTGCGAGGAGCCGGTTTTGGAATTTTTGTGGCCATTTGAGATTCGCTTGCAATCGGAGACCGTCTCCGTTTATTATGAATTGCGGAGACATTCTCCGTTTTATAAACAATAGTAGCGGCTAAGTCAATTCGGGTGCGCAGGTACGCACCTCGATCTGTCTGCAAAAAGGAGGAGAGAATGGCGAAAATGTTTGGTGCGACCTCAACAACGGAAGATGTTTTGTCCGGCGTGGATCTGCGAGGCAAGCGGATCCTCGTGACCGGCGTTTCGGCTGGGATCGGTGTAGAGACTGCACGGTCCCTCGCCGCGCATGGCGCCCAGGTAGTGGGTGCGGCTCGGGATTTGGCAAAGGCGGAAGCTGCGACGGCCCAGGTTAGAAAGGACGCTGCGGCCCTGGATGGAAGCTTTGAACTGGTTGCACTGGATCTTGCCAGCCTTGAAAGCGTGCGCGCCTGCGCCGACGAGTTGCTGACAGCAGGTAAACCCTTCGACGTCGTCATCGCAAATGCGGGAGTGATGGCCACTCCGTTTGGGCATACCGCGGATGGCTTCGAAACACAGTTCGGCACCAATCATCTGGGCCACTTTGTCCTCGTCAACCGGATTGCGCCGCTGATCGGCGCCGGAGGACGGCTAATCAACCTGTCTTCTTCGGGTCACCGCTATTCCGACGTCGACCTCCAGGATCCCAACTTTGAGCGGACGCCTTACGATCCCTTCGTGGCTTACGGCCGGTCCAAGACGGCGAACATCCTCTTCGCGGCTGCGTTCGACCGGCGGCATCGGCAGCGTGGCGTACGCGCCGCGGCCGTACATCCGGGAGGCATCCTGACCGAGTTGGGCCGCCACATGGACCCGAGCCACATGCAAACGATCATCGATCAGATAAGTCAGCAGCTAGCAGCGGAGGGCAAGGGTCCCTTCCAATGGAAGACGATTCCTCAAGGAGCCGCAACTTCGGTTTGGGCCGGTGTAGTTGCTCCGGCCGACGAGATCGGCGGCCGTTATTGCGAGAATTGCCACGTCGGCAAGATCGTACCGGACGACGTGATCATCAGCGCCATTAGCGAAGGAGCTCGTGGATATGCGCTAGATGCAAACACTGCCGAGGCGCTCTGGAAGAAAAGTGAAGAACTGGTGGGAGAGTCCTTTTAGCGATCAGAGTCAGAGCGTGTTGGGCAGCATCGCAATACACTGGCATCTATGCAACTGCCCCTTTTCTGTCTCGCTTTTCTGGCCGTAGCCGGCTTAAGCGCGCAAGACGCAACCAGTCACGGCTCCGTCCAGCGGATACAGGTCCATGGTAAAGGATTAGAAGGCAACCTGGAGGGCGATTCTCCTGACCGGAAAGTGGCGGTCTACCTGCCGGCGAGCTACCAAACTTCCGGAGACCGGCGCTATCCGGTCATTTACCTGCTGCACGGCTTCACGGATGATGTCGACCGCTGGTGGGGAGTCAAGCAACACTTCGTCAATGTGCCGGTCGTCGTGGATGAAGCCCTCACCGCCGGCGTGAAAGAAATGATTGTCGTCATGCCGGACGCATTCACCCGCTATCAGGGGAGCATGTACTCGAACTCGATCACTACCGGGAATTGGGAAGATTACGTCGCCAAGGAACTGGTCGCATACATCGACGCTCACTACAGAACCGTCGCCAATCGTTCCGGCCGGGGGCTTTCCGGCCATTCGATGGGTGGCTACGGGACCATCCGAATCGGCATGAAGCATCCCGAAGTCTTTTCGAGCCTCTATCTGATGAGCCCCTGTTGCATGGCAGCCGGGAGTTCGCGCCCCAATCCCCGGGCCGAAGCCGTCCGCGACCCGGCCGAGGTCGCATCGGTGGATTTTGCTACCAAGGCAATGTTCGCCTCGGCCGCGGCATGGTCGCCAAACCCAAAAAATTCGCCGCTTTTCCTCGATCTGCCATATAAAAACGGCGAACCTCAGCCCGGGATTATCGCCAAATGGCAAGCCAATGCGCCGCTGGCGATGATTGACCAGTTCATCCCGAGTTTGCGTTATTACAAGGCGATCGGCATGGATGCCGGCGTCAACGACAAAAGCATCGCGGCAACAGTCGCAACGCTGGACAAGATTCTGACCGATTACGCAATCGTGCATGTGTACGAAACGTACGACGGCAACCATATCGATCACATAGCGGAGAGACTGGAGAAGAAGGTGCTGCCCTTCTTTGCCCGGAACCTAAAATAGATGCTGCGGGACAGGTGGACTGTTGGTCGGTAAGCCGGAAACAATCCACTGTGATGATTAGGCTACCCTTTAATTAACCGATTGCGACCCGTCAAGAAACCTGAAGTCATGAGTCCGGCCGGCTATTGGCCACAGCTGAACGCAGCCATCGAAGCTGGCGCCGACGCCTGCTATTTCGGCCTCAAGCACTTCACCGCCCGCGCCAAAGCCGGCTTTGACCTCGCCGAGTTGCCTGAAGTGATGCGAACGCTCCATCGCCGCGGCGTGCGGGGATACCTGACATTCAATACCCTGGTGTTCGAGCACGAACTTGCGGAGGCCGCCCGCGTCATCGGTTCGATCGCCGAAGCAGGCGTCGACGCAATCATCGTGCAGGACCTGGGCGTGCTCCGGCTGGCCCGCGAAATCGCCCCCGATCTCGAGCTTCATGCCTCTACTCAGACCAGCATCACCAGCGCCGACGGCGTTGCATTCGCGCTCGAGCAGGGTGCCCATCGCGTAACGCTGGCTCGCGAGCTGTCGCTGCGGGAAGTGGCTGCGATTCATGAAAAGACGGGGGCCGACCTCGAAATCTTCGTGCACGGCGCCTTGTGTGTGGCGTACTCCGGTCAGTGCTTTTCATCGGAAGCCTGGGGCGGACGTAGCGCCAATCGAGGACAGTGTGCGCAAGCCTGCCGGCTGCCCTATGAAATGCTGGTCGACGGAAAGCTGAAGCCGCTTGCCGACGCGCGCTATCTCCTCTCGCCCGGGGATCTTTCTGCGTTGCAGCATGTCCCGCAAATCATTGACGCGGGCGTTAGCTGCCTAAAGATCGAAGGCCGCTACAAAGGCGCGGACTACGTTGCCTTGACCACTCGAAGTTACAGACAGGCAGTCGACGAGGCGTGGGCCGGGAGGCCGTTGTCCATCACAGCGCGTCAGGAATTGGAACTCGAGCAGGTCTATTCGCGCGGCCTCGGGCCATACTTTATTTCCGGCGTCAATCATCAGATCGTCGTAGAGGGCCGCAGCCCACGCCATCGCGGCGTCAAAATTGGCGTGGTTGCCGAGGTTCATATTCAAAGTGTCCACATTGAACCAGCGGCCGCACATGCGATTGCTCCTCTCAAAGCCGGTGATGGCGTAGTGTTCGATGCAGCCGATTGGCGCAGCCCGCAGGAAGACGAAGAGGGTGGCCGCGTCTACCAGGTAGAGCCGTGCCTGGACGGCCGGTTGGAACTACGCTTCGCTAACAACACGGTCCAGTTCCGGCGCATCCGCCCCGGCGATCTGGTGTGGCGCACGCATGACCCTGACTTAGACCGCGTAGTGCGCCCATTTCTCGACCCTCCGGCGCCGGTCGCAAAACAACCTGTCACGGTTCATGCGACGGCCCGGGAGAACCAGCCACTTCACACGCGCTGGAGTTTGGCGGGGGGACAGGTCGTCATCGTAGAGTCGGCGGAGCCGCTGCCTATCGCGCAGAATCGCGGCCTGACGGAAGAGACGCTGAAAGAACAATTCGGCAGACTCGGCAACACGCCTTATGAACTGGCTGATCTCGAAGCCGATATCGGCGGCTCCTTTTTCGCCGCCGCCTCGCTCTTAAACCGCATGCGGCGTGAGGCCGTCGGCAAACTCCAGGAACTCCAATCGCGGCCCGCACCGCGGCAACTTCGTCCTACACCGGACTTGCATGGCAAAACGCACACGCGAGCAGCCGCGGCCGCCCAGCTCCACGTTCTAGTCCGCAACAGCGAGCAACTCGAGGCCGCCATCGCTGCCGGACCCGATAGCATCACGTTGGATTATTTGGACCTTTTTGGACTGCGCCCATCCGTGCAGCGCGTGAAGATGGCTGGCGCTCAAGTCCGCGTCGCGAGCCCGCGAATTCTGAAGACAGAGGAGGTCCGTATAGTCGATTTCCTGGCCAGCCTGGACTGCCCGATTCTGATTCGGGCTAGCGGCACGCTCTCCACGCTTCGGTATAAAGTCACGCAACCGCTCATCGGCGATTTCAGCCTCAACGCCGCCAATTCGCTGACCGCGGAAATGTATCTGGAACTGGGGCTGGCGCGGCTGACGCCTACCCACGATCTCAACGCCGAGCAGATCGCCACACTAGCAGGAAGCGTTGGCCCCGAACGCATCGAAGTTATCGCCTATCAGCATTTGCCGGTGTTCTATACGGAGCACTGTGTCTTTTGCCGGTTTCTCTCCACTGGCACGACGCACCGCGACTGTGGCCGCCCCTGCGAGCAGCATCGCGTGGCGCTGCGGGATTCGCAAGGCCGCGCTCATCCCGTTGTGGCGGACGTTGGTTGCCGCAACACGGTCTTCGGAGCAGAAGCGCAGGAGGCCAGTGCCCACTTGGATCTTTGGCGCGCCTCCGGCATCGAGCACTTTCGACTGGAATTCGTTCACGAGTCAGCGCGCCAGGTTCAAGAGATCACGGCCGCGTTCCGGGCATACGTCTCGAATCGAAGCAACGCATCTGAGCTCCACGACAAATTAAGGCGGCTCGCGCCCGCGGGCGTCACCGAAGGGAGTCTCTTTGTGGCTCCGGGCTACGATTATTTTCCCATCCTGCAGTAAAATGGCGGATTTTCACAAAGCCGGACTGCTCCACTTGAAGGACGGGCGCATACTGCTTTGTCGCAAGGAGGATCCCACTTCTCTGCTGATTTTGCCCGGAGGAAAGCTGGAGAAAGGCGAGACGGCGCAGGAATGCCTCCGGCGAGAATGCCGCGAAGAGTTGGGAGATGTTGAGATCGCCAATCTGAACCACCTCGGCGATTATGAAAGCCCTGCCGCGGGAGACGAAAACAAGACCGTCAAGATAGAATTGTTCGCGGGTGAATTACGAGGCACGCCCGCCGCCCATGCTGAGATCAAAGAGTTGGTGTGGTTCGGTCCGCGGGACGATGCCGCGTTGCTCGCGCCAAGCCTTCGCAACATCATCCTTCCCGATCTACGGCGCCGCGGCCTCATCGCGCTGGAAGACGCCTGACGGGCGTTCCCCAACCGGACTTCGTCTCCACAATTCACATATATATTTGTAAGCTCAGATGGCGGCGGCGAGCACTTCGCGCAGCCGTTTGGCCACAATCAGATCTTCACCGGGCTCTAACATCCACACGCCCACCACAACCGTTTGCTCATCCGTCGGTATGCCTGCGCTACCCTGTTTGCTGCCAGTTGCCGGATTCAGTTCGATGCTCGGTGTGCCTTGGCGTAGCTTCATCAATACCTCTTGGGGAGAGATTTTGACCTTGCTCTGGTCATACTTGATCAGCAAGTGCGGCACCTGATTTGCCAGCGGCGGCACTACTGTGCGGCAAGTCAATGTGGGAATGTTTCTCACGGTAGCCGAAATGCGTTCCGCCCGCGCTTGAAACTCCTTCTGCATGGTTTCTTCAGATTGATCCACGAACCAGTCAACCGCTGCTACCATCCCGACAATTTGTTCTTTCGCCACCTTCATGCCGCGTCCTACCGTCTCGTCAAATGGACTGTTGTTTTGCGCCGCTGCGGCAATCAGGTCTTTCCTGCCGAGCAGAAGACCGGCGTTCTGTGGGCCTCGGATTCCTTTGCCGCCCGAAAACGTCACCAGATCGAACCCCATCTGCGTGTACTTCCATAGGTTGGAAATTGGGGGCACATCGGCGGCCGCGTCGTTGAAACAGGGCACATTGTGTTCGTGTGCCACGCGAATCCAGTCTTCGCGGTTGATTTCGCCGTGCTCCGCTGCATTGAAGAAGTGGGCCATTACTGTCTTTTCAGTGAATGCGCGTTCGTAGTCGTCCAGCGTTTCCACCTCTATGAAATGCGCCCCGCAATTCCGAATAGCGTGGTCATATCCATAGCGGTGCGCCTTCTGGATCAGGACCTCGTTTTTCACACCATTTAAGCGATCGGGCAGAAGATCCGGCGCGCCTGCGCGGCCCAGAGTCATGCATGCCGCAGTGCCTAAAGTAAGTGCGGACGCCGCCCCAGCAGTCACCATAGCGGCTTCGCATTGGAGCCGCTTTGCCAGATACCGGCCCGCCGCGTCCTGCAACTCCAATAAACGGACTGGATGTTTCGCTGCTTGCGCCACGGCCGCTTGCACTACCGGCGGCATGGTGGAAGCGGTCAGGATGGTGTAGGTACCCGCCGCGTTGATAATCTTCGTGACGCCAAGCTTGTCGTAATAGTCGGGTCCCCGCTCTGAGGTACGGCCTGCCGCCTCAGCGCTAGACCGAACCACACCACCCACTGCCAACATGTTCCGGGCCCATCCAAAAAATCCCCGCCGTGTTTCCAAGTCGAACTCCTTTGAAACCGTATTATAAGCCCGTTTGCCGGCATACCGGGAACGGCGGGTCTAGAAGCTTTTCAAAGCTGTAAGCCATTCTTGGCGCCATCGATATTTGATCCGGTCGCAGACATCAGCCACGCGAACATTTGCCCGCGGCACAGAACGCGCTGTCAACAACGCGCTGTCAATGTGGATGCATGCCTTAGGAGATCAACTTTCGAATCACGTTACCTGAGACATCGGTCAGGCGGAAATCGCGGCCCTGGAAGCGATAGGTGAGCTTGGTGTGATCGATGCCCATCTGATTGAGGATGGTGGCGTGCAAATCATGAACGTCAACCGGGTCCTCGGAAATGTTGTAGCCGAGTTCGTCGGTTTGCCCCAGGGTGATACCGGGCCGGAAGCCGCCGCCGGCGATCCACATGCTAAAGGCGCGAGGATGGTGATCGCGGCCCAGGAATTTCGACTGGTTGCGGGCTTCATTCATGGGCGTCCGGCCGAATTCCCCGCCCCAAACGACGATGGTTGAATCGAGCAGGCCCCGCTGCTTGAGGTCTTGAATGAGAGCGGCGGCGGCGCGATCGGTTTCCTGGCAGAGAGTGGGCAGGCGGTTTACGATGTCGTCGTGGCTTGACGTGCCGTGATTGTCCCAACCGCGATGATAAAGCTGGACGAAGCGCACGCCCCGCTCGACCAGGCGCCGGGCCAGCAGGCAGTTGTTGGCGAAGGATTTTTTCCCGGGCTCGGTGCCGTAGAGTTCATGAATGGAAGCGGGTTCGTGGCGAATGTCCACTAAATCGGGCACGCTCGATTGCATGCGGTACGCCATTTCATAAGAAGCGATGCGCGTGGAGATTTCGGGATCACCGTTGGCAGCCAGGTGCTCCTCATTCAATTGTTTTAATAGATCAAGCGAGGCGCGGCGGGCATTATCGGAGACGCCGTCGGGATTGGTCAGGAAGAGGACTGGATCGCCTTGCGAACGGAACTCGACTCCCTGATAGATCGAGGGCAAGAAGCCGCTGCCCCAACAGGCCTTGCCGCCATCGGGTTGATTTTCACCCGAGACAAGCACCACGAAACCAGGCAGATCTTTACACTCGCTGCCGAGCCCATATGTCATCCATGAGCCCATGCTGGGACGCCCGATGATCTGAAAGCCAGTGTTCATGAAGATCTGCGCGGGCGCATGATTGAACTGCGTCGTGTGCATGGAGCGAACAACGGCGATATCGTCCGCGACTGACTTCAGGTGAGGAAGCAGTTCCGACACTTCGGCTCCCGACTGGCCGCAGCGCGTGAATTCAAACGGGGAGCCGAGCAACTTGGGCTTGCCCTTGATGAAGGCGAAGCGCTCGCCTTTTACGAATTCGTCGGGAATGTTCTGGCCGTCGTATTTTTGCAGCGTTGGCTTAGGGTCGAGGAGATCGACCTGCGAAGGAGCGCCGGCCATAAAGAGATAAATCACGCTCTTGGCTTTGGCCGCGAACATGGGGGCTTTCGCGCTTGTGGGAGTATCCGCGCGGAGCAAACCAGACAAGGCCGCGGCTCCGATGCCGAAGCCGGATTGCTTGAAGAAATGACGGCGAGTGGATGCCGCAAGGAGGGCAACGGACCGATCGTGTGTGTCATTCATGCGAGTCATTCTTTCGTGATGGATTCGTCCATGTTCAGCAAGACGTTGGCAACCATGGTGAGTGCGGCCATTTCGGGAGCGTTGGGAAACGCATCGGGTTTGGACACGAGCGTGCGATAGGCGGTCGATGGGTCCCTTCGATAGGCGGCGAGTTGGTCGCCGTAAAAAGACAGGATGCGCTTCAGTTCCGTTGGCGATGGCGGGCGGGAAACGGCCAGGCGGTATCCATAATCAATCTCGTCCGAGATAGAGGAGCCGCCTTCCGCCGACATTCGTTTCGCCATGGCACGCGCTGCATCAAAGAAGAACGGATCGTTGAGGCTGGTGAGCGCCTGGAGAGGCGTGTTGGTGCGCACTCGGCGAACGGTGCAGAATTCCCGGCTTGTGGCGTCGTAGGTGATCAGGCTAGGGTAAGGCGCGCTGCGGCGGATGAACGTATAGATGCTACGCCGGTGGCGGTCTTCGCCTTCGCTTTGGATCCATTTATCCTTGCTGTAGGGGATGTCCCAGACGCCATCGGGCTGGTAAGGGAAGACGCTCGGACCGTACATCTTGGAGCTGAGAAGGCCGCTTTCCGCCAGCAGCATGTCGTGCACCGTCTCAGATTCGACACGGAAGCGCGGACCGTGGGCATAGAGCCGGTTGTAGGGGTCGCGCGCGGCGAGGCTCGGTTCGATGCGGGAATCCTGGCGATAGGCGGCGGACATCACCATCAACTTCTGAATCTTCTTCATGCTCCAGCCGTTCTGCATGAATTCGGCGGCAAGCCAATCGAGGAGTTCGGGATGGGACGGCGGATCGCCTTGCGAGCCGAAATCTTCGCTGGTCTCCACCAGGCCGTGTCCAAATAGAGTTTCCCAAAAACGATTGACCGCAACACGTGCGGTGAGAGGATTGTCGTCGCTCACCAGCCATTGGGCAAGCCCCAAACGATTGGGCATGACATCTTTCGGCAGCGGATTGAACGCGGAAGGCACGTCGGCGTAAACGAGTTCACCGGGGCTGGTAAAGGCGCCGCGCTCACGAAGATAAGCCGCGGGGCGCGCGTAATCCTGGCGCTCGCGCATGATCATGGCGGTGGGAATGCCGGATTTCTCAAGGTCTTTTTCAAGTCCGGCAATTTGTTCACGCTCTGGTTTCAGGGAAGGCGCGACGTTGCGAAATGCGGCTGACAATTTCTCGCGTTGCTCCGCTGTGCGGCGGTCCAGCGGGAGGGCCAAGACGGGGCGCAAGGCGGCGGATATCTTCACTATGAATTCGGGGCCAGCCGAAGAAGTAAGCGAAATGCGGAAATGGCCGATGTTGCGCGAGGAATGGCGCATTTGATGCGAAAGATGGAAGGACAAGGTGGCTTTCGCGGGGATGTCCAGTGGCTCTGTCGGAAGGAAAACCGCCTGGCGGGGCCACAGCTTGTCTTTGCCGGATTCGATGGCCCAGCCCACTAACTGATCTGGCTTCTTATCGACGATGCTTTTGACGGCGTAACCCGATTGCGATTCGTCGGCGAATGCGGATTTCCAGGCGACCGGATGCGGGGCCGCGGACCCGGGCGAGGAAACTGCAAGATCGAAATCGCTAAGAAAGAAATTGCCTTCAGGATCGCGGCCGGGACCATTCTGTGGCAGGCTAGCATCCGGAAGAACTTCGATGCGCACGCCGGTTATTCTTCGCAGATTGGTTTGCGCTGTGACCTTATACGAATCGGCTTGAGGATTCTTGCCGGAAGCGAGGATGGAGGAATCAGGCAGTACCTTCAGTGTTGCGCCGCCGGCGGATTCAACAGTACTCGTTTTCACGGCAGACCAAACTGAGCCCGCGCCGGCTATTTGCCGTTCCCACGATTGCTGAGCGGAATCTAGGTTAGGAGTCTGCGTGTCGAGTACGGCGCGCAATGCATCCATCTTTGCGTGGATCGCCTTGCTTTGTTTATCCTGCTCGGGAGTCGGCAGCGGGAGCTCTGGCTCCGCCATATAGGGGTCCGCTTTGGGCGAGCGCTGATGTTCGCTATTGCTGAAAAAGGCAAGGAAGCGATAGTAATCTTTTTGCGGAAACGGATCGAATTTGTGGTTGTGACACTGCGCGCAACCCAGCGTTGAAGCAAGCCACACGGACGCAGTAGTGTTCACACGGTCGACCAGGCTGTACCAGTAATATTCTTCAATATCAATGCCGCCCTCCTGATTCAGCATGGAGTTGCGATTGAAGCCGGTAGCGATGAGTTGATCGTTGGTCGGATTGGGCAGCATGTCGCCGGCCAGTTGTTCGATGGTGAACTGGTTGAACGGCATGTCCTGGTTGAGCGCGCGAATGACCCAATCGCGATATTCCCAGGCAGTGCGGCGGTTGTCTTTCTCGTAGCCGTTGCTATCGGCGTAGCGGGCAAGATCGAGCCACGGGCGCGCCCAGCGCTCACCGTAGCGCGGCGAGGCGAGCAAACGATCTACCACTTTTTCGTAAGCGTCCGGGCTTTTGTCGGCGATAAACGCGGCGACCTCCGCGGGCGTGGGAGGCAGACCGGTCAGATCGAGATACACGCGGCGAAAAAGAGTTCCCTTCGGTGCTTCCGGCGATGGTTTCAGACCTTCGGAGGCGAGTTTCGCCAGAATGAAATGGTCGATAGGGTTGCTAGTCCACTTGGCATATTGGGCGGGCTCGTTCACTGCGGGAACGGCGGGGCGAACGGGCGTTCTATAGGACCAATGCCGGGGCGCATTGGTTGAGGCTAGGGGAGCGGTGGAATCGGGGCCTGGCGCGCCGGCGTCAATCCATTTGCGAATGGATGCAATTTCATCACCGGAAAGCGGCGGCCCTCCGTAAGGCATCATGGGGCGCTCTTGCGCGAGAAGACGGCGCACGAGGCGGCTGTTTTCGGACTTGCCGGGCACGACGATCTTCCCGGATTCCGCGCCTTTGAGAATGGAGTTGAGGGAGTCGAGGCGAAGACCGTTCTGCTGGAGCGAGGGCCCATGGCAGGAGTAGCAGCGCGAGGCCAGAATGGGCCGGACCGTGGAAGCGAAGAGGGGCGAATTCGCGGTCGATGTGTCTGGCGGTTGGCCCACCTGCGTTTGAC
>DATHIZ010000392.1:0-8686 GCA_035316385.1 Bryobacteraceae bacterium
CAGGTTCCGCTTCGGTTGCCTCCCCAATTTCTGCCGCAGCCGGTTTTACCGGTCTCGCCTGCGGGGCGGCGGCCTGAGCCTCTTCGCGCTCCGCCAGCAAACGAGCCTCCTCGAATTTAAGCCGACGCCTGGCCGAGCGGATCGCATCCGTCATTGCGGACTCCGTGGCGTCTCTGGCCGGGCTGGCCGGCGCTTCCCGGTCTCCCGTCGGCGGCCGCGCCGCTTCCGAATCACTACCTGACGGCTCGCTAACCGGGGATTGGGCGGATCGGGCAGACCGCCGGGGTACGCTGCTGCTCTTGGGTGACTTGAGAGCGGGCACCGGTCCGGCGCCCTCATCGGAACGTCCGGCACGCCCAGGAAGAGGAAGAATGACGGCGTGCTGCGAGGCATCGCGGCCCATGTTTCCGCTGGCATCGCGCACCAGAAAACCGAAAAGCGTCGGTTGGAAACGCTCCGGTTTCACCAGAACTGTCAACTGCCCGGGCGATTTGAAGAACCGGTCGCATAGTTCCAATTCCGGGTCAGTCAATTGCAGCGGGCCGCGCGTGTGCGCCAGAAACCAACCGACCAGCTGCATGCCCTGCAAGTCCGGGTCCGAAGCCAGAGCAGCTATCTGGGATTCCACACCTTTCAGGTCGCGTTCGGAGAGCAATAGCGACGGGCCGAAGACGTGCTCGCATTCGATGGGCCGGAAAGCGGCAATCCCGGTACCGTTCTCGTCGATCGTTCCGAAAAGCAATCCGCCAACCTCGATGCCGCCATGTGGAATTTTTCGATAGCCCTCGTTTACCACGAAATCTATGTCGTGAAACAGAGGCAGAGAATAGGTGACGGTCGTAGTGGAACCGGGAATGGTCCAAAAAGCTTGTTCGGAGACTTGATCGGCCGCTTGATTGGCGTTTTCGTTAGACATTATGCAAAAGGGAGAAGCGGCAGCCCGACCGGCTCCCGGATCGAAACAGTCCCGGATTCGTCGGAATCACCCGGAAGCTCGATATCCTGCGTGTAGTAATAAGTGACGACCCCAATAGCGGCCATGAGTACGCCAATGGCGGCAAGCCAGCGCACCGCGCGCATCGTCCAAAGAGAATCCCCGGAGGCGATAGCGGCCGTATAAGCAACGATTGACGCTGCGAGAGAAAGTCCAAAACCCAGCTTCCAAGCCCAGTACATGAGATCCAGCGCCGCCTGACCGCCCACTTCCGACCAGGACGTGAAGATGGCTACCAAAGCTAACAGAAACTCACAGACATAGGCAAACCGTAACAGTTTTGCACTCATGCTTACAAAGATTCCATTCTACGATGGAAGTAAGCAGATGCCATCAAATGTTGCAGCAAAAGAGCTGATGATCCAAAGATATACGAGCCTGAGCGGAGCCGTCCGTTCATGAAGGTGGTGATTGAGGGAATTGAATTACACCTTGCCCACCCGGACGAATTGAGCGTCACCTGGATAGGGCAAGAAGAGGCGATGCGCCAGTTAATGGCCGCATGGCTGGTGATCAACGAGCGGGATGTACCCATGAATCCGCGGCTGCTGGGCAAGCCCGGCGTGGGTAAGACCACCATGGCGTATGCGGCCGGCAAACGTCTGGGGCGTGAGGTCTACATTACCCAGGCGACCGCCGATACCCGCCCGGAAGACCTTTTGATCACTCCGGTGATTGAGGGCGCGTCGCGGCTCAAATACGTTGCCTCTCCGCTGGTGACAGCCATGATCCGGGGCGGCGTGGCCATCCTGGACGAGGGCAACCGCATGAGCGAGAAAAGCTGGGCCAGTTTGGCTCCGCTGCTGGATAACCGGCGCTACGTGGAATCGATTGTGGCGGGCATCAAGATCAAGGCGCACGCGGACTTCCGGCTGGTTGCGACCATGAACGACGATTCGTCGACTTTCGACCTTCCGGAGTACATCCATTCGCGGCTGCAGCCACAGGTGCTGATCGATTTCCCGGAGCGCGAGGAAGAACTGGCGATCCTGCGGGAGAATTTGCCGTTCTCTTCCGACGATGTTTTGCAGTACGTCACCGACTTTCTGCAACAGGCGCACGCGGCGGATGAAAGCTACACGGTTCGCGACGGTGTGAATATCGCGCGCTACGCGTTGAAACTGCACGAGGGGACCGGGCGGCAGATGCAGCAATCGCCGAAGCTGCAATTGGGAGCGGCGGTTCGGGCGGTATTGGGCGAAGAGGCGCTGCGCTACAGTCCGCGGCGGTAACAGGCAGAGCCAAACATGTTGAGCGAAAGCAGCCAGAATGGAGTGATTCAGCGCGGGAACCTCAGCTACTTCGCGGTGGTTCCGGGGCGGCTTGAATTTGCCTGGCGGGTGAGGAAATACCTGCTGGACGCACGGCCGCGAGTGGTAGCCGTGGAGTTGCCGTCGTCGCTAGAAAGGCACTATGTGGCGGCGCTGAACCGGCTGCCGCAAATGTCGGTCATACTGATCGCGGAACAGGACGGGCCGGAGCAGGGACCCGATGAGGGGCGCGCCACTTACATTCCGGTTGAGCCGGGAGACCCCTTCGTGGAAGCTCTGCGGACCGCTGGCGAGATTGGCGCCGAAATTGTCTTTCTTGAGCCTGCTACGCACGAAAGGCCGCATTTGAAGGACCTTTATCCCGAGCCGTATGCGCTGGAAATTGTGGGCATTGACCGCTACCAGGAGGCGTACCGGGTCTACCCGCAACCGAGAACTCCGCAGATTGAGGCGCATGCCGCGGCAATGGCCTGGAAGCTGCAAGGCGCGGACCCGCTGGCCCGCGTCTGCGCGGTGGTCTCGCTGAACCTGCTGGATCCGCTGCTGGACGCAATGGAAGCGCCGCAAGAGGAGCCGCCCGCGCCGCGAACACGCCTATTCGCACGAGGAGAACTATTCAATTTACATCCGGAGTGCCTGGCGGAAATTACGAGCGAGCCGCCTTATTTCCAGGAGCTCTACGAGGGCGCCCGGGCGCCGGATCTGCGCGAATTCCGGCTCGACCGTCCGCGATGGCAGCAACTGCTGCTGCGGGATGCCGAAAAAGAGTATTCGATTAATACCGGCGACGAGATGCGCTCATGGCAGCGGATCGGCATGGCGAAATTTTCGCGAAACCTGGCCACGTTGGACGGTCATCTGGTTCCTTGCGTGTATGACCTGACGCTGGCGGCACGCTCACTGGTGGATGACAACTTCGCATATGAGGTATGGCAGACGGCCAATCGCTATAGCGTGCAGCAGACCGAAGTGGATGGTATGGAAACGTTAAATGTTTCCGGCGACGAGGTCTGGCTGCGGACACGGAAACTGCGCATCCGACGGCGTTTACCACGCATTAAGCAGAGGCTGAAACCAGCCGGATTGAAGGCGCGCAAGCGAGAAAAGTTCCAGGGTGAATGGGCGCAAGGGACTAATACGCTTTCCATCTGTTCTTATCCGCCGGAAGACCTGGTGATCGAGAATTACGGGCGCTTTCTGAAGCGATATGCCAAGACCAAGATTTCGGAAGAGCGCTCGCATGTGGAACCATTTTTGACGTCAACACTCGATGGCATAGATCTGCGCGAGACAGTGAGGAACTGGCACGAAGGCAAGCTCTTCGTGCGGGAGATGGGCAAGTTTTTCGGCGACGTGGGCGCGCTGATTCTGATTTTCGACGAAGACCGGGACGACCGCTACACGTATTTGACTACCTGGCTCGGCGAGCACCAAAACGAATCGGACATGGCTTTCTATTCGACCCAGCCATTCGAACATTTGATAGGACCGGGGATCGGCAGGGCCGAGTACGGCGGGCTGTTGATGACCCTCCCGCCGCGCCGGCTCTACGACATCTGGAACGATATCGACTACGAGACGGCGGAAACCAAGGCGGAGCGGCTGCTGATGGCCGGGCTGGATTATTCGATGGAGCCAAATGTGGTGTACATTGCCGCCAAACCTCCTCGGAGCGTTTTCCGCCAGCTGGCGGCACGGGCCAACCGTAAGATTATTTACATTCCGGTGGGCCAGCTCTCTCCCGCTAAGCTCAAGAGAATACGCGCGGTACACGTTTTGGACGGATACGAGCGGCGGGCGGAGGCAAAACAGTATCTTTGGTGAAATACGACATAAGTGTCAAACGTTCGATATACTTTAGGTGTCGCCGGGTATCTTTTTCATGAATAGCAGCTTTAAATGGACCGTGGTCGGCAGTTCCGCCTGTGTCGTGGTACTGCTTTTGGTGGGAGCTAGAAGCGGACACGCCGTCGCACCGGATGATGTCTACGGACACCTGAAGGTCTACACCGAGGTGCTGGAGCGTATCAAGCTGGAATACGTCGAAGACCCCGACATGAAGAGTGTCACGCTGGGCGCGATTAACGGCTTGCTGGAATCGGTAGATCCGTTTGCCAGCTACATGAACGCAGACCAATACCGGCAGTATGAAAAGGGTTTGGACGCATCAAAAGCCGGCGTTGGCTTGATTCTGGCGAAACGCTATGGATATGTGGCGGTGGTCGACGTGCTGCCCGGATCCCCGGCGGAAAAGGCCAACATCACCACGGGCGATCTGATTGAAAGCATCACCAATGTGGCCACCCGGGACATGCCGCTTGCGTACGCGGAGCAGTTGTTACGCGGGGACACGGGGTCAGCCATTGACCTCACGATTCTGCGCCTGCGCAATCCCGATCCGCAGAAGATGACGCTGACGCGCGCCGTAGTTGCTTTCCCGGACGTTACCGCGAAGCTGCTGCCGAACGATGTGGGTTACGTACACGTCAGCAGCCTGGCGGGAAACCGCGTTGCCGAGACGAAAACGAAGCTCGAGGATTTGAAGAAGCAGGGCGCGAAGTATATGGTTTTGGATCTGCGCCATTCTTCCACAGGCGAGCAGGAAAAAGGCATTGGGCTCGCCAATTTGTTCCTGGATAAAGGCGAGATCACCTATCTGCAGGGCCAGAAAACTGAGAAGCAGGATTTCACAGCCAAGCCTGAAAATGATGTGTGGACTGGTCCGCTGGTGGTAATTACGAATCGATCGACCGCCGGCGGGGCTGAGATTGCCGCATCCGCCTTGCTTGAAGGCAAACGGGCGCAGGTAGTGGGAGAACGCAGCTACGGCGACGCCAGCCTTCGCAAGACCATCCAGATGGACGATGGGGGAGCGGTCATTTTGTCGGTAGCGAAATACTATTCTCCCGCGGGTAAGGCGATTCAGGACAACGGCGTCACTCCGTCGGTGCAGCTGGCGGAAAACGACAATTCGCCGGAACTCGACCAGGACGGAAATCCGATCCCAGGCAGCGCTCCGAAGAAAACGGACGATAATCTACTGAAGCAATCTATCGAGTTGGTAACGGGCAAAACGACGATCGCTCAACTGACGAGTGAATCGAACGGTCCCGGGTCGAGCGCCGGCAACGGTCAGCGCCCGATCATTACAAACGGCCCGAAAGATCCCAGACCGTAGGATTACGCCGTCAGCGAAGTTTAGGAATCGATTCAGAAATGCCTTTGTACGAGTATCAATGTGAGAATTGCGGCGACGTTTTCGAGGTAATTCAGAAATTCGCCGATACCCCGCTCACGGTTCATGAAAAGTGTGGTGGTGCGGTTCACCGTTTGCTTTCGGCCCCCGCACTGATGTTTAAAGGCAGCGGATGGTACGTGAACGACTACGCCAAAGCAGGCAACAACGCTTCCAATGGCGGTTCCAAGAAGGGCGAATCTTCCGAAAATTCCGGCTCCAGTTCAGAAGCGAAAGACAAGGCAGCCGCCAAAAGCGAGTCCGCCAATACGAGCAAATCTTCGGAAAGTAGCTCCCCTTCCCCGGCAAGCGCCACGACGTCTAGTTCCTCTTCTGATAAAAAATAAGGGGTGACTTCCCGACGTAAGTTTTTGAGCGCGGCGGCCGGCGCCGGCGTTAGCGCCAGGCTCCTGGCAAGTTCCTCCCTGGACGAGCAGCCCGTTGCGGCTGCTTCCCATAACGATAAAATTCAAATCGCGCTGATTGGCTGCGGCGGCCAGGGGCAGGCGGATGCGCACGCCTCCGTGGCTAGCGGCCTCACCAAGCTGGTGGCGGCCGCCGATTGCTATGACGGCCGGCTGGAGCGCATGCGGGAAGTCTACGGCCGGGACACCTTCATCACAAAGAACTACCAAGAAATTCTGGCGCGGAAAGACATCGACGCCGTAATTGTGGGCGCGCCCGACCACTGGCACCGCCAGATCATGCTGGACGCATTGCACGCCAAGAAGGACGTGTATTGCGAGAAGCCCATGGTGCAGCACCTTGACGATGGGCTGCCGGTGGTGGAAGCGCAGAAGCAAAGCGGCAGAATCCTGCAGATCGGGAGCCAGCGGGTCAGCTCGGTGATTTACAAGAAGGCGCAGGAGCTATTTCGCGCGGGCGCCATCGGCAAATTGAACATGGTGGAAGCCTGGTGGGACCGGAACTCCCCGACCGGTGCCTGGCAATACGCGATTCCTACCGATGCCGATACTACGACCTGCGACTGGAATCAGTTTCAAGGGCGCGCGCCCAAGACGGAATGGGACCCCAAACGGTTTTTCCGGTGGCGCTGCTATCGCGACTACGGGACCGGCGTAGGCGGCGACTTATTCGTACACCTGTTTTCCGGCCTGCACTTCATCACCGGCGCGATTGGCCCCACGCGAGTGTTCGCCACGGGCGGCACCCGATATTGGAAAGACGGGCGCGACGTGCCGGACCTGTTTTTCGGAGTGTACGACTATCCGGAGGCTGCGGCGCATCCGGCATTCAACCTGGTGCTGCGGGTCAATTTCGAAAGCGGCGCGAAGGAAAACTCAGGCTTCCGCTTCACGGGTAGCGAAGGCATCATGACCGTGGACAACAACGTCACGGTCACATCGGCCGCGCCGGAGACGGAGCCCGGGTATACGATCGACACGTTTTCAGAGGCGGGACAGAAGGCTTTCCTGCGCTCGTATCACGCTAAATACCCCGAGTCGCGTCCTTCGGCTGCGTCCATGAAGACGGGCAGGGAGCAGACCTTCAATGCGCCGGCGCATTACAGCGACCTGACGGATCATCACCGGAATTTTGCGCTTTCCGTGCGCTCCCGGAAGCCGGTGGTGGAAGACGCGGTGTTCGGCTTTCGCGCGGCGGGTCCGGCGCTGGTATCGAACATCAGCTACTTTGAAGAGCGCGTGGTGGAGTGGAATCCCGTGACCATGCAGATCACGACGCAGGGGAAGGCTTAAGGACAGCGCATGTACTCTTCCAAGAACTACTCACCGAATGACGCGATTCAGATTGCGCTGATTGGAGCGGGAGGCATGGGCCAGGGAGATGCGCAGCTGGCCGCTTCCCTGCCCGGCGTCAAACTGGTGGCGGCCTGCGATTGCTATGACGGGCGCCTGCAGCACATGAAAGAGGTGTACGGGAACGACACCTTCACCACGCGCGACTACAAAGAAATAGTGGGGCGCAAGGACATCGATGCTGTGATTATCGCGACACCCGACCACTGGCACTCGCGCATTTCGGTGGACTGTTTGAACGCCGGCAAACACGTCTATTGTGAAAAGCCGATGGTGCATGCCGTTGAAGAGGGCCGATCCATCATTGAGGCGCAAGCAAACGCGAGCAAAGTGTTTCAGGTGGGCAGCCAGTACCGCAGTTCCATGACCTACCTGAAGGCGCGCGAGCTATTTCAGGCAAACGCGATCGGCAAGCTTAATTCCGTGGAAGCCTGGCTCGACCGGAACAGCGCGATTGGGGCGTGGGAGTACTCGATTCCCGCGGACGCCGGCCCCGGTACCTGCGACTGGAAACAGTTTCAAGGCAGCGCTCCGAAACATCCCTGGGACGCAGCGCGCTTTTTCCGCTGGCGCAATTATCGGGACTACGGTACCGGCGTGGCGGGCGATTTGTTCGTGCATCTGCTGACCGGCCTGCACACGGTGACCAGTTCTACCGGCCCGACGCGCATTTACGCCACCGGCGGAACGCGTTATTGGAAAGACCGCGATGTGCCCGACGTGATGCTGGCCACTCTGGATTATCCGGAGACCGAAGCGCATCCGGCGTTCAACGTACTGCTGCGCGTGAACTTCAAGAGCGGGCTGCCGGAAGAGTCGTTTGGGGTGAAGTTCATCGGCAGCGAAGGCGTGATGACAACGGGCAACAAGGGCGTCCGCGTGGAAAAAATGGCGCAATCGGATTCACAGGATTACTCCATAAACAGTTTCCCCGAAGCCATGCAGAAGCAACTGCTGGGGAAGTGGAAGGAGACGCACACCACGCCGGAGTCGCAAGTGCGGCAGGAGAGCAGCCAGTTTTTCGATACATCGGCTGACCGGTCGCAATGGGAACATCACAGGAACTTCTATCGCTCCATCCGCGAGGGAACTCCGCTGGTGGAGGATTCGACTTTCGGCTTACGCGCGGCGGGTCCGGCGCTGCTCACGAATGAGAGCTTGTTTCAGCGGAAGATTATGCGTTGGGATCCGCAGAACATGACGGAATCCAAGGGCTAACGAATCAGCACGAGTGAGACGCCATCCCAAGCGGACTTGCCGGAGTTTGGCGGTGTTGAATCGGACATAGGCATCACGCCCACCGTGTTCCGCGGCAAGCCAAATCGTTCGCTGATGTAGATCTGGACGACAGAGGCGCGGTGCCTTGCCCGTATGAACCGTTCGCTGGACGAACCTTGCATTGCATATC
>DATHIZ010000393.1:0-3069 GCA_035316385.1 Bryobacteraceae bacterium
CTACATCCCGAAAGCTCACCCCGAAACGAAAGTAGAACCAAACGCAATACGAGATGATCTCTTTCGGGAATCGATGACCAAGGTATGGGTTGCCAGACACTCATTCAGCATCCCACTTGCCACGAGATCTCAATGTGACAATGCCCCATGGGCGAGAAACGTCCTGGCTCTCTCGCCGAGATGCCGCCGGTTGCGGAGTACTCGTTCGGGCATTGTCACGTTTGGGCGATCAACAAACATGTGTGACGATGCCTCGGCGATAAGTAGTGTGGTTCCGGACGTCGCCAGTGGGCATTGTCACGGCGGGGAGGTGTGATCCTGGTTGAGTGCCAGGCAATCCATATCGCGGTTACCGATTTCCAGAAGAGATCATCTCCCAGTGCGTGTGGCTGTACTTTAACTTTGCCGTGAGCCTTCGAGAGGTGGAACTGATGATGGCCTATCGAGGGATCCAGTTGAGCTACGAGACCATCCGCCGTTGGTGCGATACATTCGGAGCTTCTTACGCGGCCAAACTGAAGCGAAAACGACCCAAGCTCGGCGACAAATGGTTCTTAGACGAAGTGTTTCTTAAAGATCAATGGAGTGCAGCATTATCTCTGGCGTGCAGTCGACCAACAGTGTGCCGTCATTGACATCCTGGTGCAGCCGAAGCGCGACCGTTTTGCCGCTATGCGCTTCTTTCGCAAGCTGTTGCGGACCAGCGGACGGCATCCCCGAGTGATTATTACCGACAACCTTCGCAGCTATGGGGCCGCCAAGAAAGTCATTCTACCGCGAGTGGCTCATCGGCAGAGCCGATACTTGAACAACCGGGCGGAGAACTCGCATCAGCCGACCCGACAACGAGAGCGCCGGATGAAGCGCTTCAAGTCTGCTGAGCATGCGCAACGCTTTCTCGAAGTCCATGGCATCCTCGCGCCTCACTTTCGACCGAAGCGACATCTTCTTTCTGCTGCCCGCTACCAGGCGGAACGGCAGAATCGGTTTGATACATGGCGAGATACTATCGCAGCCTGATGTCCGTTCAGCCAAAAACTCCGCTATCATTTCGTCTTCATACAGCAGCTGCTACGCCCGAGTCTTTCTTCTCCAGCGCAACGTGACAGTGCCAGGTGAAGGCTGGCAACGGCGGAATATGCCGAACGAAAAATTGCCCCCCCCCAAGGAAAGCAGGTTGAACGGATAGGGGACACACAGGGCCAGGCCGGAGAGCGTTAAACCTGTGCCGGGTTCAGTACCGTAATTCCAGGAAACCGCGTGAAGTCTCCAACGTTGAACGTCAGAATCGACATGATCGAATGCACCTGCATGATGGCCACAAGATGCGCATCATGAACCTGCTTGCCTAAAACACCCTGGGCGATCACTATCCGCTGCCAGGTTTCTAGCACTTGAGATGTGTAAGGCAGCAGCGTGAATAGCTGACGTAAGTCCGCAACTTCTTTTGTGACCGTTGCTAAATCCATCCCCAATCCGTTTTTTTCAACGGGCCGGGTGGCTACTCCCCAATACTCCACCACGTTCTGCGGAGCAATACACAAGGTTTCCTGGCGCTTTCTGAGCGTAGCCAATGCGTTTTTAGTCACCGCGTACTTCTGATCCGACGGATATGCGACACGCACGAGGATGTTGGTATCAACAAAAATCACGGCCTACAAACCGCGATCTTCGTACATGGACTCCCGGCGTAGTGCTTCGTCCGACAGAATGGGAAGGTCTTTGTGAGCATTTCTTGCCCCCCAGG
Source organism: Bryobacteraceae bacterium (assembly GCA_035316385.1). Classification (GTDB taxonomy): domain Bacteria; phylum Acidobacteriota; class Terriglobia; order Bryobacterales; family Bryobacteraceae; genus Bog-105. Next base: position 1,748 of record DATHIZ010000393.1, read on the forward strand.
CTTCCAACTTTTGAATCCATTCATCTGCGCTTAACGGGGTAGCTTCATCGGCAGGCTGCGCAGCAACCAAGGTGTCCCGCATGACTTCTTCCAGCCGCAGGCCACGGGCCTGCGCGGCGGCAAGGTATGCCTGCGTCACATTAAGCGGCAAGTCGAGCGTAACGGTCATACTTCTATCCTCTCTCAAGCGTTGAAGCGGCGGGGCACGTTAAGCACCCCATCCAACCTCGGCCCGCGGCGGCAACCAGCGTAGCATTCAATAGCTTTACACCGTCGTCAATCCCAAATGATCGCAGGGGCGTCCTCTAAATCCTGCTCAATTCCCAAATACCTCTCCGTTGTCGTCAAAGAGGCGTGCCCATAACTTAATTGAATTTGCTCAATTTTTGCCCCGCCTTTGTGGGCGAGTTTCCCGTACGTCCTTCTTAAATCGTGCGGGCGGAATTCCACGCCGAGCCGCTCCGCATATTCGACTACCACGGAGTAAATGGAGGGAGCGGACATGCCGGCCCCCACAAATCTTCCTCCCTTATTCACTTTGCCCAAGACTGGACCCTCTTTGATCGGCATGGCTTCCAGCCAGAGCGCGACGGTTTGGTGGGTCCAATCCGGGATGGCCACCGTCCGTACTCGACCTCCCTTGCCGACCAAGTCCACCAAACACCAACGCCCGTCGCGCTGCTGCATCTGGTCCCTTAATAAGGTTGCCAATTCTTCCCGCCGCAGACCGGCACTCACAAACAGCGCCAGCAACGCCCGGTCGCGCTTGCCTTTCAAAGTTTCGATGTCAGGCAAACTGAGCAGTTTTTCGGCCTGCGCGCGGGTCAACCAGTTCCTGCCCTGGTTCCCAGCACCTTGGCCCCTTTGACCGAGCGGATCTCACTGACCTTGGCTGCCGGCAGCCATTCTTGCGCCGCGGCTTCTTCGGCCAGCTTGCGGACCGCCGCCAAGCGCAGATTGATCGTGCGCGGCGCCAAGGCGCGCGCTTCGAGTGCAACCCGGTACCGCTGCATCAAGCTACGCGAAAACGCTTCCCCGGCCGCCGACGCCCCCCACCAATCGAAGAATTGCTCCACACCCATGCGGTACACCCGCTGCGAGGTTTTACTCGGCACGCTGTTCACCACCAACTCCACTAGGCGCCGGCGTTTTTCCTCTGGCGGAAGCGAAGACTGCGCCGGGGCTGAAGCAGTGAGAACGGGTAGAGTTTCTTCGCTCATCACAATGGCTCTCCCGGTCCGGCTGCTTGGCGGTCACCGGTTGTGATCTCAAACGAAGCATCCATTTCTAAGGCCAATTGCTCTCCCGCATCCGGGTGCTGT
>DATHIZ010000394.1:0-5237 GCA_035316385.1 Bryobacteraceae bacterium
GAGGTAGCGCCTTGAATTGTGTTTCCGTTGCCGTGTCGCCGGACAGCACGATGGATGGCTTTGGGAAGTCCTGGGCAATCGTTGTCACTTCATTCAGGGATTGAGGCAGGGGAACAAACTGCTTCAGCTCTGGCGCTGTGACCTCTCTGACAATATTCGTCAATCCAGTGGGTTGCTCCGTCGTCCACGCCGCCACCCCGACGAATTCCTTGCTGTCGCGAATATGCTGGCCCTCGCGTACTACGTCCAGAACCGTCGCGGATGGCACAACGCTCACGGCGTGCGACTGAATGACATATTCCTTGCCGTCCCAGAGCGCTGAGAATGGCAGCAAATGAAGGCCGCCATCCGCAACGACGATGACTGAACCCGCCTTCCGATATTCAGGCACGACTCCAAGAAGGGACTGGAAGAGTCCATTCCCTAGCGCAGTGGTCGCCGCTTTGTCGCCAATGGCCTTTCGGTATTGTGCAGCTCTGGTTTCCAGGTCCTTCTTTCCGGGTAGGGAATAGATTTCGGGAGCAAAAGCATGACTGGAATTGATATCTTCTAACACTTCTATGTGCCGCGCATGTCGCTCCCGGAGCCAAAGCCATAGCAGTGTCCCCAAGGATTGTCGGCCATTCGAAAGTTAGGAGCACGATCATCCTTGGTTGATTCCCGAATCGGCGTTCTCGTTAGCGCGGCGATTGGCGAACTTCTTCGAGAACGTTGCTGGCAATTATCTTTGTCTTATGTCCTCCGAACAGTCTTTGGCGACTGCAGAGTCCAAATCATTCCCGCACTTTCGGGTACACGTTCGGGTACAGACATCAGTTCGGTTTACTTACGCTAAACTACGCTAAACCCATGATAATCCGCCACTTGGGGCTTGGCCCCTTACGCTAAATCACGCTTATTTTTCATAGCTTTCTGACGGCACGCCGAGCGCGCAAGCAAGCGCAAGAGAACAAAAAAGCGGCGGCTGCTGCAGCAGCTGCTGCTGTCTGCTGCTGCCCTCTCCACCACATCTGTGAGATTTCAGAAGTGATGCGACTGGTCTCTGGAAATACCAGAACCTGGTGCGACTAAATACCAAAACCTAATGCGACAAAATCCCAATTTGACCAGAAGTTGTGCGACCAAAAATCCTGCCTAGTTCCTAAACGCCACAGAATCAGCAAGAAGGCGGCCCTGATAGGAAAAGACTTTGCCCATCGAATAAATTGCTAGTTCGAGTTCTGCTGGGCTGCTGCTTCGGGAACGGAGTAAAGTTTTTCCAGCCCAAGAGGAGCGTGCTCATGGGCATGCCGGTCAACACGCCACGGGCCTGGCGCTTCGGCGTCTTCGAACTGGACGCTCCGAGTGGAGAACTGCGCCGCAATGGCTCCGTCGTCAAGCTGCGCGAACAGCCGGCGAGCATTCTGCTCCTTCTGCTTGAACACGCTGGGCAGATGGTCACGCGCGAGCAATTGCGCCAGCATCTCTGGCCGTCCGACACCTTCGTCGATTTCGATCACAGCCTGAATTCTGCTGTCATGAAGCTCCGCGAGGCCTTGGGCGATTCGGCCGACAAGCCTCTCTACATCGAAACAATCCCCAGAAAAGGCTATCGCTTCGTCGCGCCCGTTTCCCAACCGGGGGATACGCAGAAATGGCGGCGCTTCGCCTCGATTGACTGCAGGATCCGAGATGGCTGGATCCAACACGCGGGAACAGAGCGACGGCAGCATTGAGAGTCCTTCCAGCACGCCTGACGAGAAGCAAGGCCGTCGAAGGCTGCTCTCCAGGAAGTTAGCCGTTCTGATCGTGTTAGTCGTGTCAGCAATTGGAATCGCCGCGCTCATTCGATCTGGCTCTCTTCGATCCGCCCTTCAATCCGGGAACCAGTCGAAGCCATCCTTGGACGAGCCGAACAGAATGTCTTCGAATCTGAGTTCTTCGATTCTTACGAGCGCGCCCGGAGACGCGAAATCCTCGTCGTTTTCGCCGGACGGGCGTCAGATCGCGTTCGTTTGGAATGGCGTGGAACGCAGGCACTATGACATCTATGTGCAGCTGGTGGGAGGCGACACGCCGTTGCAGCTTACACACCACAAGCGGGGCGACGGCGTTCCCGGCCCTCCGCAATGGTCGCCGGATGGGCGGGAGATTGCCTTTGCCCGCTGCAATAGCGAACGCGATGGGGTCTACACGGTCCCCGCACTCGGCGGCGCGGAGCGTCGACTGACGAACTCGCCGTGCCGGAACTCGGTCGCTGGCCGGCCTATCTGGACTCCGGACAGCAAAGCCATGGTGATGCTTGACCAGTGCGTCCCGGGCGGCCCGCATCGCGGCAGCCACGAGGTAGAACAACGCTGGTCAACCTTCTCTGCAGTCACCTCAAAGAAGAGCGCCTGAACACAACAGCATGGGAGGCGCGTATGAACTTCGGCAAATTTTCCTTTGGCACTCTCCAAATCGACGGCCGCACGTACGAGCAGGAGGTGTTGATAGACCGCGGAGAGATCCACAAACGCAAGAAGAAGCCTTCCAAAAAGTTGCGTGACGAATTTGGGCATACGCCCCTGTCCATCGAAGAAGAGATCCCCGGAATTGCCGTCGACTTGTGATCGGTACCGGAGCGTACGGCCGCTTGCCAGTGATGAAGGAAGTGAAACGCGAGGCAGGGCGCCGCCACCTCGAATTGGTGATTCTACCGACCCGTGAGGCCATCCGGCTCATAGAAAAGGAGTCCGCGGCAAACGCAATTCTCCACGTGACATGTTAGGAGCTCACGTCCTCGGCCACTCTCGCGCCTGCGGTGGATGCTCGTCTATTCCATTCGTTCTAATGTACTGAGCTCATCACCGAAGAGGACACAACAATCGACAGTGCTTTCACGTCCCCATGTTGAGAAGACGATTCTCCCCAACTTCTGTCGGCATTCCCATTCCACCACCTGCCAGCCTTCGAAAAAGCCGATGGATCAGGTTGCCGACTCCGTTCCGAGTAGGAGGAAGGCAGCGCAACCGGGGGACCTTCCTACCGGCCCGTGCCCAGCTGGACGTCTTGTGTCCTGAAGCCGCGATTGGAATTTTTCAACCATTTGCGCACGGTGCGAGGATCGACGGGCTTGTTGGTGCCGATCTCATACACTAAGTATCCACTTTTCAGCTCCGCTTCAGTTCGACGAAGCCGCCAATTCTTGATCCGCAGAATCGTCAGGTCACCAACATCGACGTACGACTCCAGCTTCAAGGCCTCATAATCCGGCGTTGTGGACAGTGACAGGTAGTAGTCAGCTGAAAAATATTGCCTATAGCTTCCTAGGCTGTTGTGCACGTCAAGTTTGAAGCCCAGCGGCACGCCCGCTTTTTGCAATTGGTGAAGGACCTGAATGAGGTGCGCTTCCGACGGCATATAATGGCCGCTCTTGTTAGAGAGCCAGGTTACCCGCCCTTGGCTGACCCGTATTTCACCAGCACCGGCGACGCTCGCACCTGCCAAAAGAGAACTATGGTGGTATTCGCCTACGCTGTGCGACGCAACATGGATATCTCCACGCGCGCCCATTACAAAAACCGCCGCGCCCGGCCCAGAGAAATGTGTGACCATATTATGGGTATCAAGTAGATGGGTATGCTGATTGTCCCGGTAAATTAAGCCGTTAAACGGATGCACGCGGGTGGCGTCTTGAGCAGGCCCGGCGGGATCGTAAGCAACCGTTCGAGCACTGAGGGTCCAGTCAATATCCCCAGACGAGGTGAGGGTCGCATTCTGCCGATTGATCAATTGCGTGAGATTATCCAGTTCGCCACGCGCCATGGCTAAGTCGGCGGGATCCACCCAGCTTGTCGCTGTTCTCAATTTGTCGTAGTGCAGCTTCGCTTTCTTCCACAAGGCTGACTTCTGGTTCAGGGCCGGCACTCGGTGTCCGGGCGTCCCGACTTCGCCGGCAGGAGCCCACGGCTGCGGTGTGTATTGATCACCGATGGCCGTAAGTGTCGTGTAGGTACGTCTCTGAATTGAGTCCCGCATTGGCAGGTAAACGGAGGGCGCATGAACAGCCTGGGGCATCGGCCGGTAGACCGCCGGAGCCGCCTGCTTCGTTCGCAGCGGCGCAGTTTGCAGCGACTTGATATCCGGGCGATACGGAGGCGGCGCTTGATTGGTCCTGACTTCAGTCCGTTGAGCAGGCTGCCTTTGAGCCGCGCCGCAAGAGGCGCCATTTGAGTGGAGATTCGGTGACCGGCCAGATATCACATAGCACCTCGGCGAACGCGTGTCAGCCACTGTTCATCACTAACTAAATTAATGCTCAGGATTAATGCTCACGGCCGCGAGCTTGCCATCCGGCCCATCCGGTCGGCTTCTGCTTCGAGCGCGTGATCCTGGACTACGGCTACTCCGCTGCCGAAGGGATTGGCTACCCGGCCGGCACGCTGCTGCACAACGTGCGCCAGTTCATGGCCGAGCAGAAATTGCCCGTGGGGTGTGTGTGGGTTGTATTGGCCGGGGGCAAAGTGAAGATCAGAGCCCCAGGTGAAGGCGAGGGCTCCGATGGCCGAGGCCTCGGGTCCGACGTGCACGCGGACGTCGGAGAAGTTTGTGCCGAGCGCGGCCTCCATTTTGGCTTGCACATCGCGGGGTAGCGGCCAGCCGCCGAATCGGGGGCGGAGATCCACCTGAAACGCATCCACTCCACGTCGGCGCTGGATTGCCGATTTCGCCTGAATTGCGCCTGGGCTGATCACTGCGAACGAAAAAGGGCGCGATTGGAAGAGTCCCTGTATAACTTGGCCGCGGCCGTTGCCAGCCCAAGAGTGGGCCGGTCGAATGACCGGTCCCGAAACAGCCCGAAATACCGGGGGCGCTGCCATGCCGGAATTCTACAGCGGTAATGGCGATCTGCATCAGTTACTTGTCAGCAATCAGCCTCCCGGACCTAAACTGTAGCTGATTCAGGAAAGCGGGTCGGCGCTGCGCTCCATAAGATCTTTGGGACAACCTAAGATTTACCCGAACCTAAATCCCTCGGCCGCGGTCCCGGTTAACCGGGACAAGATTTTCAGCTTGCGCAGCTTTGCTGACAACTACCGCATGAGCCGCGGCAAGGAACATGGCCACTACGTGCCCAATTCCCGTTTCGTCTTCGTCACCATGACCAACGGCGAAACTCTCCTCCACCAGCGTTACCGGCATCCCGTCCTCTCAGAAGGAAAGCCTGTGCTTTATGCCGGAGAGGCCTTCTTCAATAACGGCAAACTGCAGTGGTG
>DATHIZ010000395.1:0-4110 GCA_035316385.1 Bryobacteraceae bacterium
CCTTGCGCGATGGGGCGAGTTTGTTCCGGGGATTGGCGGCGCGATCGTCCAACATGGCGCAACTGACCCGGAAGGATGGGGCCGACCGGGCAAAAGTAGAGCTTGTCTCGGGCAATTTCTTTAGTGTTTTGGGAGTGCAGCCGCGTCTTGGCCGGTTGCTGGCGCGCGAGGATGAGCGGATCCGGAACGGAAGCCCGGCCGTGGTGCTCAGCTATGCGTATTGGGCAAAGCAATTCGGCAGCAGCGAGGCTGTGGTGGGAAAGACGGTCCGGTTGAATGACCTGCCTTTCGTCATTGTGGGAGTTGCGCCAGAGACTTTCCACGGGTTCATGAACGAAGACGAGCCCGCGCTTTACATGGCCATCACCATGCGCGACACTTTGTCACCCGGGGCTGGGTGGCTTGACAGCTCCGGCTCGCAATGGTTGAACATTTTGGGACGCATGAAGCCGGGCGTGACCGCGGAGCAAGCGCAGGCTTCTTTACGGCCCTTGTGGAGCGCTACTCTGCGGCGGCATTTGGATGAAATGAAGGTGCGCAATGAAAGCGCAAGAAAGCGGCTGCTGGCGAAGAACCTGGCTCTCCGTCCGGCGGCACAGGGCATTAACCAACTCGAGGGCGCGTGGCGAAAACCACTCACCGCGCTGTTGGCCATGGTGGGGTTACTGTTATTGATCGCGTGCGCGAACGTGGCGAACCTGCTGGTGGCGCGCGCCGTGATGAGGAACCGGGAAATTGCAGTTCGCCTGGCCATTGGCGCGAGCCGGTGGCAGGTAGCGCGGCAGAGCCTGGCCGAGAGCTTACTCCTAGCGGCGGCGGGCGGAACGATTGGGACGGCGGTTTCGTTCGGGTTGATTCGAGGGTTGCTCGTGGTGCTGCCAGAGGGCATGGCGGGAACGGCGCTTTCGGCCAAGCCGGATTTCGTGGTGCTCGGATTTAGTCTGCTGTTGGTGCTGTTGACTACTTTGCTATTTGGCGTTCTACCGGCAATGCAGTCGACCCGTGTAGACCCGATGCCGGCCTTACGAGACCAGAGCGCCACGGCCTCGGCCAGTGGTTTGCAGACACGCTGGCGGCAGGGGTTGGTGATCGGGCAGATCGGGTTGTCACTCGCGTTGCTGGTGGGGTCGGGGCTATTTGCCAAGACGCTGCTGAATCTGCTTTCGCATGATCCGGGCTTTGTGCCGGAACGGCTTTTGACGTTTTACATTGACCCGAGGCTTAGCGGATATTCGGTCGAGCGCGGGCTTGCCCTTTACCGTGCGCTGCTAGAGCGCCTGGGACATGCGCCCAATGTGGAGTCGGTGGCGCTCGCCGAGATCAGTCCTTTGTCGAATTCGGAAAGCTCTTCGAACATAACGGTGGAAGGCTTCAGCGCGAATACGGATGAGAATTCCAACACGGACCGGAATGCGGTGGGACCGTCTTACTTTAAGACGATGAAAAGCCCGCTGGTGAGCGGCAGAGAGTTTAGCCCGCGCGATTTAGTTCATTCGGCCAAGGTTGCGGTTGTGAGCGAGGCGTTTGCGCGGCGCTTCCTGGCGGGGAAGAATGCGGTAGGCAAGCGCATGGCGCTAGGCGGCGGTGGATCCGGGTTGGATATCGAGATCGTGGGAGTGGCCAAAGACGCGAACAATTTGAGCTTACGCGACGCGCCGAAGCCGATGTTATACATGCCTTTGGAACAATCCTACGCGAGCGCGAAGCAGATTCGCGCGGCGGCGTTTTTGGTGCGAAGCCGCGGAGAAGGCACGGACATGGAGCGGAGCGCGCGCGCCATCGTGCGGCAGGTTGACGCCAACCTGCCGGTGTTCGGCGTGCGGACCATGGTGGAGCGAGTGAATGAGTCCATTTACACCGATCGCCTGAGCGCCATGCTGGCGACAGCGTTCGGGGTACTGGCGATGCTGCTGGCGGCGGTGGGTTTGTATGGCGTGGTGGCGTACTCGGTGGCGCGGCGCACGGTGGAAATCGGGATACGGCTCGCGCTCGGCGCGCTGCCCGGGCAGGTGGTGAAACTGGTTATGCAGGAAGTGGCGCTGCTGGCGGGCGCGGGCGTTCTGGTGGGATTGCCGGCGGCGTATGCGCTCGGGCGACTGATGAGCGCGCAACTGTATGGAGTAAAGGCGGAGAGCGCGGATGTTGTTTGCGGCGCGACCGCGGTGATTCTGCTGGCGGCAGCGGTGGCCGGGTTTGTGCCGGCTTACCGGGCGAGCGGGGTGGATCCGAAGACGGCTTTGCGGTACGAGTAGGGCGCGATTGCGGAGGAGCTAAATTGACAGAGGCCGCTGTACACTGTTTCTGAGCCGAAATGCCCGATTCTCCTCCCGATGTACCCACTCCGCTCATCGAAAGCCGCATTTTCCTCATCCGGGGCCACAAGGTCCTGCTGGACGCCGATCTCGCTCTTCTCTACGAAGTCGAGACCAAGCGACTGAACGAGGCGGTGCGACGGAACCGGGAACGTTTTCCTGAGGATTTTTTGTTCCAGCTGACGGCCGAAGAGACGGAAGCTTTGAGGTCGCAATTTGCGACCTCAAACGAGGGCCGCGGCGGGCGGCGCTACTATCCCTATGCGTTTACCGAGCAGGGTATTGCGATGTTGAGCTCTGTCTTGCGCAGCCGGCGCGCCATCGCGGTCAACATCGTGATCATGCGGACTTTTGTGAAGCTCCGTCAACTATTGGCCACCCACAAAGACTTGGCGCATCGCTTAGACCAGTTAGAGTGGCGGATGGCCGAGCAAGACGGCCGGGTGCAGTATGTGTTCGAGACGATCCAACACTTGATCGAAGCGCCGGCGGAGCCGCAAGATAGCTAGCGCTGCGGTGGGGTTTCCTGATCGTACACGTTCATCGCTTAACGTTGTCGCCTGCACTGGCTTACTGGAATGGAGCATCGTGGGCGCTAACGCTTCCTGCTCTGATTCGGTATTCGGAGGTGTGGGTGTTGCGCCGGTTACCAAACAGAGTGGTCTTCGCAACGCGTTCTATCAGCGTTTGTCGATCAACTGGCTCAGTAGCTTACTTTTCATGCGCGAAAAGGTCGCGCCAGGAATCGTCCAGCGAAATCCAACGCTCCGAGGCTTCGTCCCAGCTAGGCGACAAGTGCGGGACATGCAGGATGCCGTGGCCTTCACTGCAGAATAATTCGGTCCCGGACCAGTCGAGCAAGAGACAACCCGGGCAGCCGATGCGGACGGGAAAGGCCAGCAGGCGCAGACACACCCGGCAGCGGGCGCGCTGATCGGCCACGGCCCAGAAGAGTACGCCCATGGCGCCGAGGATATAGAGCCAGAGCAGGAACGGTCCACCGCCCGGGTCACGGGAGCCAAGAAGCACAGCGGATTCGGAACGGCTCCACTCCAGGCAACCGATGAAGACGACCGCCAGGGCCAGGGTTACTTTAGCTGCGAAGAATATGGCACGGTGGGCGGCCGCCGCGCGGTTTTCCGGCTGCAGGGCCGCGCGCAGGTGTTTGGGGCGGAGGCGGAACACGGCAGCGGCGATAAGGCAGGCGACCAAGGCCGCCACGCCGAACATGCGGAACGGAATGAGTAAGGCGCTGTTCCAGTTTTGGTAGCGCAACTGCGATTTCAGAAAGTAGTAGCAGACGTTCTGGGCGATTTGCGTCAATTCCCGATCGAGTTGTTTCTCCTCCACGCCCGGCTTCAAACGCGCCAAAACCAAGACCTGGGCGGAAGACGGCACGCGCTGCACCAAATACACAGTCGGCTGCCTGGACAAGAAGCGAAAGCTGGACGGCAGGACGGCGGCCACCCGATAATCAGTCTCAAATCCTTTTCCGCCGATGTGCAGTTTTGACCCGAGCACGGCTGGATCGGCATGAGTAAGCGAAAGCCAGGCGGCGTGGTCCAGCACGATAGCGTCCTCGTGCGGGATGTTCCCGGCAGCCGGCTTGACGCCGACGATGTCAAAAAACTTCGCTTCGGTGAACACCAGCAGCGGGCGGGCGTCGCGCACAACGGCAGTGGAAACGGGTTTGCGCGAGATATTGAAAAACGCCACGCCCTCAAGGAGATGGCTGTGGCTGGCCCAGGCCGGCACAAGATCGGACGGAACGCCTTTATCCCCGCCACCGATAAAGGGA